>CAZQUA010000145.1:0-6232 GCA_964596455.1 uncultured Isosphaeraceae bacterium | reverse complement strand
ACAGCCTCGTGATGCCCCGGCGGATCACCCCGAGCGGCTGGTCGGACTGGGTGGAACTCGGCGAGATGAGCGGCGCGGTGGAGCTGCTGCTCTCCGAGGAGCCCGCGATCCTCGTGACCGCCCACCAGGGCAACTTCGAACTGCTCGGCTTCACCCTCTCGATGCTGGGGATCCCGATCTCGGCGCTGGCGCGTCCCCTCGACAATCCCATGCTCGACCGGTGGCTGACGGACCAGCGGTGCCGGCATGGCCTCGAGATCATCCCCAAGCGGGGGGCCAGCCCCGCCGTCGTCGATGCGATCGAGCGCCGCCGCAAGATCGCCTTCATCGCCGACCAGGATGCCGGCCCCGACGGGGTGTTCGTGCCCTTCTTCGGCCGCCTCGCGAGCGCCTACAAGTCGATCGCCCTGATGGCGGTCCGCTACCGCCTGCCGCTCGTCGCGGGCTTCGCCCGCCGCACCGCCGAGGACTTCCGCTACGAGATCCGCTGCGTCGATCGCCTCGATCCCCACCAGTGGGACGCCCAGGACGACCCGATCTACTTCGTGACCGCCTGGTACACCCGGGCGATCGAGCAGATGGTCCGCATCGCCCCCGAGCAGTACTGGTGGCTGCATCGCCGCTGGAAGAGCCGCCCGGCCTTCGAGCGGCGGGGCGAGGCGATGCCGCCGCGCCTCGTGGCCAAGCTCGAATCGCTGCCGTGGATGACCCCATCGCTGCTGGCGAGGATCCGGGGTCCGGCCGCCGATCCCCGCCTGCCCGAGCCGCCGCGGTGATCGATCTGCCATGATGCCCGACGCCGGGACCCGCTCGCGACCGTGGCGTCCGCGAGGAAGAGAAGGCCGGATGCGAACCCGATGAATGCCGCCACCCGACCGCCCGACTCGCGGCCTTCCCTCGCGGGACGGAGGATCCTGCTCGTCGACGACGACGAGGACATTCTCGCGGGCATGGATCTCGCGTTCCGCGGCGAGGGTGCCGAGACGATCCTCGCCACCGACGGCGAGGCCGCCATCGAGGCGGTCCGCACCCAGTCCCCGGAGCTGGTGGTGCTCGACATGATGCTGCCGCGGGCCTCCGGGCTGCTGGTCCTCGAGCGGTTGCGCCGCGAACCCTCGCCGCCCCCCGTGGTGATGATCACCGCCAATCAGGGTCGGCGGCATCAGCAGTTCGCGGAGTCGCTCGGGGTCGAGGCGTATCTGGTCAAGCCGGTCCCGCTGCAGCGGCTGCTCGAGGTGGCGGCGGCATGGCTCGACCGCGGAGGGGTCGACGCATCGGGAGCCTGACGCTACCGTCCCGTCCGCATGACCAGCCTGGTGATCCTCTCCAACCGCACCGACTCGAACGAGGGCCGGCCGGCGATCGCCGACCGCCGCGACCTCATCGCCCGCCTCGCCCCCCACAACATGGCTCCGGAAGGTCCCGATTCGCCCGATTCCCTCTATGGGCCGGGGATCCGCATCGACCTCACCCCCGGCGAGGATCCGGTCTCGCAGGCGCTGCTCGAGATCGTGGACGAGGACATCGCATGGGTCCGCAACGGGCCGATCGCCCGCCTGCTCAAGGCCCTGCCCATCCGGATCGTCGATCCGATCTCGGGCCGAGAACTGCGGAGCGAGGCGTGAGCGGGGCCGCCGACGGGGCGTTCGCCGAAGGCGTGCGGATCGCCGCCGAGGCGCCGCGATTCCTCGAGGCGGTCCGTGCCGCGGTGGACTATCGCGGCGACGTCACCGTCCGACGCCGCGACGGCTCGACGCTCGAGGGATACCTCTTCGACGCCGTCGCCGAGGGCGACGCCCCGTGCCTGCGGGTGCTGCCTTCGCAGGGCGAGCGGGTGCGGGTGCCGCTCGCCGAGGTGGCGGAGATCGCCTTCACCGGCAAGGACACCGCCAGCGGCAAGACCTGGGAGAACTGGGTCCGGCGCTATGTGGAGAAGCGTCTCGCCGGCGAGAGCGCGGACCTCCCGTCGGAGCCGCTCGGCGACTGAAGGCCGGAGCCGGCCCCCCCGCCGCTTCGGCTGAAGGCGATGCCGCTTGCCTGCCGATGCCCCTTCCGCACCGCACCGCGCCGCCGGTCGCCCTTGCGATGACTCCCTTGCGATCCGACCCCACCCCTCGACGCCGCTTCACCGGCCCCCGCATCGCGGCCGCCGCCCTCGCCGCCTCCTTCGCCGCCTCCTTCGCCGCTGGGCCGATGCTCGCCGTCGCCGCCCCGACGAGGGCGACCGGCCTCTCCGCCTCGATCGATCGGGTCATCCGCGATGCCAAGCTCCGCGGCACCGCGACCGCGGTCAGCGTTCGCGAGATCGGCGGCGGCGAACTCGCCGCGATCCGCAGCGACGAAGCGATGATCCCCGCGAGCAACATGAAGCTGCTCACGAGCGGCGTGGCGCTGCGGGAACTCGGGCCGGAGTTCCGCTTCCACACCCGACTGCTCCGAAGCGGCGGCCGCCTCGTCATCGCCGGCGACGGGGACCCTGCCTTCGGCGATCCCGATCTGCTCGCGGCCACCGTCTTCCGCAACGCCTCCGGCGAGTTGCGGGAGGGCCTTGGAGTCGAGGACCTGCTGTCGCTCTGGGTCGAGTCGGTCCGCCGCAGCGGCGAGGCCATCGAGGAGATCGTGGTCGACGATCGGGTCTTCGATCGGGAGCGGACGCATCCGGGCTGGCCGGCCGACCAGCTCGACCGGCACTACTGCGCCGAGGTCGCCGGGGTGAACTTCCATCTCAACTGCATCGACCTGCGGATCGAGCCGGTGCGAGGCGGCGGGCCCGCGACGGTGCGGGAGATGATCCCGAACGCGCCGTGGCTTCCGATCGAGAACCGCAGCACCAGCCGCCGCGGCGGCGACGCCAAGCACTCGCTCGCAGTGGGCCGACGCCCGTCCGGCGACGGGGTGACGATCGCCGGCAACGCCGCCACCGCCGATGCGGCCACGGTCCGCCTGACGGTGCCGGATCCGGCGCGCTTCTTTGGGCGTCTCCTCGCCGATCGCCTGTCGGCTTCGGGAGTGACGGTGGGCCAGGTCCGCCTCGCGTCCCTGCATGAACGCTTCGACGATGCCGTGGAGGTCGCCCCGCCGGTGCAGACCCCGATCGCCACGGTGCTGGCCCGCTCCAACCGGGACAGCCGCAACCTCCATGCCGAGGCGCTGCTCAAGCGTGCCGCCCATGCCCGTTCGGGCCGGCCCGGATCGTGGGAAGAGGGCGCTCGCCTGGTAGAGGCCACGATCGAGCGGGCCCTCGGCAGCGGGGTCGCCCGAACCCTCGCGGTCTCCGACGGCTCGGGCCTCTCCCGCGGCAACCGGGTCTCCGCAGCGCTGCTGACCGCTTGGCTGGCCGATCTCCACGAGGACCCCGCGACCCGCGGCCCCTTCCTCGAGAGCTTCGCGGTCGCGGGCCGCAGCGGCACCATCCGCACCCGCTTCCGCCACCGCGACCTGCGGCAGTGCGAGGTGCTCGCCAAGACCGGGTACATCAACGGGGTCAGCACCCTCAGCGGCTATGCGATCGCACCCAACGGCAGAACGCTCGCCTTCAGCATCCTGATGAACGGCGTCCGCGCCCTCGCCGACGCTCGTGCCCTGCAGGAGCGGATCGTCGAGGCGATCGCGAGGGAGGCCGCCAACTAGGCAAAGCGCCAGGCGCCGCGGTCCCCCGCCCGCTGCGGGAAGGCCGTCCCCGGCCCGGTCGCCGATGCGGACGCATCCATTGCGACCGCCCGCCGGAGCGGCTATCGTCCTCGCCCCGAGGGAGCGTTGGCGTCGGTCATGGCCCCCCCAACGATCCGCAAGGGAAGTCGACGACGAGCGGTCCTCGTCCTCGGCGTTCGCAGGGCCATTGGCGCAGTTGGCTAGCGCGCTTGCATGACACGCAAGAGGTCACTGGTTCGAATCCAGTATGGCCCACTCCCACCGCCGCCGGCATCTCCGGCGGCGGCGGTGCTTTTCCATCGACGCACCATCCACGCACCTTCGAGGCACCAGCGAGGCACCGGCGCTTCAGCGACGAACCCGCCCGCGGCGTGGTCGCTTGCGATCGCTTCCGATCGTTTCCGACCGCTTCTTCGATGCGGCGTCCGCTTCGGCGTGCCCTCGCCTGTCGCTGCGGGGTCCGATCGCGCCCCGGCGCCGGCGGCGACGAAGAGATCGTCGGTCACCTGCAGGGAGTGCTTCCGGGCCACCCCTCCAACCGTGGTCGGGGCGAACTCACGGCAGGGTGCGTCGCAGGCGTCCGCTGCGATCGAGGATCTCGACGGTGCCATGGCCGGCCCGCTCGGCGCCGAGGCGGACGAGATCCTGTCCGTTGCTGCCGACGGTGGTCACCATGCCCTCCCCGCTTGCGGTCGCCCCGAGGCGCACGAGATCCTGACCGGATCCGTCGAAGGTCGAGAGCATGCCCTGCCCTTCGACCGTCGCACCGAGGCGAACGAGCGACTGCCCGCGGCCGTTGAGGGTCCGGATCGCGCCCGCACCGGTGGTGGTGGCGCCGATCCGCACGAGATCGTCGCCGCTCGAGTTGAAGGTGGTGAGGGTCCCCTGCCCGGTCGTGGTGGCACCGAGGCGAACGAGGGTCTGCCCATCGCCGTCGAAGGTCCGCACGACCCCACCCCGATCGGAGGCCTGCGACTCGATGGCGGCGATGCTGCCGCCGCCGGCATTGAAGATCTCCAGCACCCCGCCGGCATGGTTCCAACCGATGCTCACCACCCGCTCGCCGGATGGATCGATCACCTCGAACCGCTCCGCCTGCACCAGCGGCGGCACCGAACGCAGGCTGCCCGCCGCGAGCATCGCCGAGAGGCCGACGGCCCCGATCATGACGGCGTTCATCCGCCGAAGGCGACGAACCTGCCCGGCGAGTTCCTCGATGCGATCGTGCTCGTGCATTGGACGTGGCTCCCTCGCGGAGGGCCGAGGCCCTCTCGCGACCTGTTCCGCGGACGCCGTCGCACCCGACTTCGGCCGCCCGTGCATCGTGTATCGGCCGGACGCGAGGGGATCTCCCGAGAAGGCCCCCGATCGCCGCCGTCGCCGCTGCCCCGATGCCGGAGAAACCGGGGTCGGAGATCCGCCTTTCAGTCGGTGACGCCGGCCGCGGGGCCGTCGGGCGTCGCAGGCTCGGCGGTGCCTGCGGCCGCCTCCCACGATCGCACGCCGCCGGCCCCAAGCCACTGCGACAACTCCTCGCGTCCGATCTCCGGCAACGGCGCCCGGCCGCCGATCCGCAGCGATCCTGCGAATCCGGCCCGCGCCGGAGCGAGCCACGCCCGCTCGATCTCGAAGAGGCGAAGGGCTTCCTCGCCCTCGAGCGGCGGCCGGCCGATCCGTGCCGAGGCCTCGCTGCGGCCCGATCCGAGGCCTGCCGCCACGGCCTCGGGGTGCTCGTCGAGCCAGGCCGCAAAGACCGGGCTCGCCAGCGCCTCCTCGATGCCCCGACGATGCCCGCGGTGGATGGCCGCAAGGCTGCGGACGATCTCGAGCCGCCTCGCAGGGTCCCCCTCATCGGCCGATTCCGCGTCGACCCGCAGCAGGCGGCGAAGGCGGCGGCGACGCTGCGGATCCGTCTCCACCTCGAGCATCAGGCGAAGCGAGGAGGGGGCGAGGCTCGCATCGAGCCGCACCGCCCAGCCGCACAGCTCTCCGACGAGCCTTCGGAGGGCATCGGCCATGGCGGCATCGGCGGAGGACGCCGTGGCGAGTTCGGCAAGCTCCTCGGCCAGTTCGAAGTGGGCCTCGGCGTCCGCTTGCGGAAGCTGCCGCAGCCGCGCCTCGATCGCGGACTCGCGGATCGCGTTCGCCTCCGAAGGCGAGGGCGGCGGCAGGTTCCTTCCCCCTGCAGAGCCGGCGGCGGCCGCCACGATCGCGAAGGCGAGCACGCCGACGGCGATGCCGGCAAGGCGTCTGCGGGGCGATCGGATCATGCCTCGCCTCCGGGGATTCCGCGCGAAGCCCGCAGGTCGAGCCGCACGAGGTCCGCGATCGCGATGGCGCCGGCGAGCAGCTGCTCGAGCGAGGTCGCTGCCGCCGCCCGCCGCCTCGCGAACGTCTCGAGCACGGCAGCCGCCTCGGCGTCGGTCCCGCCCGCGATCCGGTCGCGGAGGGCGGCGAGGCTCTCCGCCACCGCCGCCTGCTCGGCCACCAGCCGGGCCGGGGGATGCTCGGCGAGGCGACGCCGCAGCGACCGGCGCTCCGCGATCGCGGTGCGGGCCCCGGCATCGAGCTGCAGCAGCAG
>CAZQUA010000144.1:0-6250 GCA_964596455.1 uncultured Isosphaeraceae bacterium | reverse complement strand
CCTCGCCGACCGCGTCGAGATCTCCTTCGCTCGATTCTGGAACCCGCAGACCGGCTGCTGCTTCGATCTCCTCGACGGGCCCGACGGCGACGACCCCGCGATCCGCCCCAACCAGCTCATCGCCGCAAGCCTGCACTGGTGCCCGCTGCCGCGGGAGCGGCGGGAGAAGGTGGTCGCGGTCGCGATGGACCGCCTGTGGACCTCCCTCGGGTTGCGGACCCTCGATCCGGCCGACCCCAACTACGAGGGGACCTACCGAGGGAACCAACGCCTTCGCGACGGCGCCTACCACCAGGGCACCGCGTGGCCCTGGCTGATGGGCCCGCTGCTCGCGGCGCACCATGCCCTGCACGGGGACCGCGAGTTCGTGCTCGCGGCGCTGCGGCCGTTCCTGGATCATCTGAAGGACGCCGGCCTCGGCTCGATCAGCGAAGTCGTCGATGGCGACCCGCCCCACGAACCGGGGGGCTGCATCGCCCAGGCCTGGTCGGTGGCGACCACCCTCGAACTGTGGCACGCGGTGCAGTCGCCCGCGGGCAGCGCCGGTCGCGCCCGCCCGCCCCAGGCCGCGGCCGGTTCGCGTTGAGGCTCGCTTCGGCGGTACCCTCGGCCCCATGGACGACCTCTCCCAACTCGGCGGGGCGGAGCGGCAACGCCTCGCGGAGGACCGCGCCGGCCTGATCCCCTGGCGGCGCTGGGGCAGCTACGTCTCCGAGCGGCAGTGGGGAACCGTCCGCGAGGACTACTCCGCCGACGGCAACGCCTGGGACCACCTGCCCCACGACCATGCCCGCAGCCGCGCCTACCGCTGGGGCGAGGACGGGATCGCGGGCATCTGCGACGACCGGCAGCGGCTCTGCCTGACGCTGGCGCTGTGGAACGGGCAGGATCCGATCCTGAAGGAGCGGTTCTTCGGCCTCACCAACCGCGAGGGCAACCACGGCGAGGACGTGAAGGAGCTCTACTGGTTCCTCGACGCCACCCCGTCGATGGCGTGGCTGCGGATGCTCTACAAGTACCCGCAGCGGGCCTTCCCCTACGAGCGCCTCGTGCGGGAGAACGCCGCCCGCGGCGTCGCCGATCCGGAGTTCGAGCTGCTCGACACCGGCGTCTTCGACGACGACCGCTACTTCGACGTCTTCATCGAGCACGCCAAGGCCGGCCCCGAGGACCTGCTGATGCGGGTCGAGATCCACAACCGCGGCCCCGAGGCCGCGCCGCTGTGGGTGATCCCGCAGCTGTTCTTCCGCAACACCTGGTCGTGGCCGACCCACCCCCACCATCCCCGCATCTCGATCGCCGGCGGGAACAGCCTCGTGGCCGACCACGACGAGCTCGGCGAGTTCGTGCTCGTCGCGGAGCGGGAGGCGACGCTGGTCCTCTGCGAGAACGACACCAACGTCGAGCGCCTCTACGGCCAGGCGCGGGAGGGGCGCCTCTTCAAGGACGGGATCGGCGACCATCTCGTCGGGGGCCGCGGCGACACCGTCCGCTTCGACGGCGCCGGCAGCAAGGCCGGGGCGATCCATCGGCTGGAGATCCCCGCCGGCGGATGCGAGGTGGTGCGGATGCGGCTTCGCAAGGGAAGGATGGAGAATCCCTTCGCCGACTTCGAGACGATCCGGGAGCTCCGCCGCCGCGAGGCCGACGAGTTCTTCCAGCCCTTCGCCGACCGGATGCGCACGGCGGACGCCCTGCTCGTGCAGCGTCAGGCGGTGGCGGGCCTGATCTGGAGCCGCCAGTACTACGAGTTCGACGTCCGCCGCTGGCTCGACGGCGATCCCGGGCAGCCGCCGCCGCCGCCGCAGCGCCGCGAGGGACGCAACCGCCACTGGCGGACCTTCACGGTGCGGGACGTGATCTCCATGCCCGACACCTGGGAGTACCCGTGGTTCGCGGCGTGGGACCTCGCCTTCCACTGCGTCGCCTTCGCAAGCGTCGATCCGGACTTCGCGAAGTCGCAGGTGCTCTGCCTGCTGCACAACCAGGCGATGCATCCCTCCGGCGCCGTGCCCGCCTACGAGTGGAGCTTCGACGACGTGAACCCGCCGGTCACGGCGTGGGCCGCCTGGCGGGTCTACCAGATCGACCGGCGCCTGCGGGGCGGCGGCGACCGCGCCTTCCTCAAGAAGGCCTACCTGCGGATGCTGCTCAACTTCACCTGGTGGGTGAACCGCAAGGACGACGGCGGCAACAACGTCTTCGAGGGCGGCTTCCTCGGCCTCGACAACGTGGGGGTGTTCGACCGCAGCCAGCCGCTGCCCACCGGCGGGCGGCTGCTGCAGGCCGACGCCACCGCGTGGATGGCCAAGTACGCCCTGACGATGATGCGGATCTCCCTCGAGCTCGCCCTCGAGGAGCCGCTGTTCCAGGACCTCGCCTGCAAGTTCTTCGAGCACTTCCTGGAGATCGCCCGGGCGATGACCAGCTGCGGCGGCAGCGGCGGCGGCCTCTGGGACGAGCAGGACGAGTTCTACTACGACTGGCTGCAGCTGCCCGACGGCCGCCGCGGCCCCATGCGGATCCCCTCGATCGTCGGCCTCACGCCCCTCTTCGCCGTCGAGGTGCTCGAGCCGGAGCTGGTGGACCGCCTGCCGGTCTTCAAGGAGCGGGTGGACTGGTACTTCGCCAACCGACCGGAGCTGGCGGACCTCGTCTCGCGGTGGCCGGCGGCGGGCAAGGGCGAGCGGCGGCTGCTGTCGCTCCTGCGGGGACATCGCATGAAGTGCCTGCTGCGGCGGGCCCTCGACCCGGCGCAGTTCCTCTCCAGCCACGGGATCCGCTCGCTCTCGCGAGCCCTGCGGGAGTCGCCCTTCGAGCTCGAGTTCGAGGGGCGGACCCACTCGGTGCGGTACTGGCCTGCGGAGAGCGAGGGCAACCTCTTCGGCGGCAACTCCAACTGGCGGGGACCGGT
Organism: uncultured Isosphaeraceae bacterium; assembly: GCA_964596455.1. Taxonomy (GTDB): domain Bacteria; phylum Planctomycetota; class Phycisphaerae; order Phycisphaerales; family SM1A02; genus CAZQUA01. The sequence goes on along the minus strand of CAZQUA010000144.1, from coordinate 3,336 downwards.
GTGGCTTCCGGTGAACTACCTGCTTGTGGAGAGCCTGCTGCGGTTCCACGAGTACTACGGCGAGGAGTTCCTCGTGGAGAGCCCCACCGGCAGCGGGCGAAGCATGACCCTCGAGCAGATCAGCGACGATCTCGCGAAGCGGCTCGCGTCGCTCTTCCTCGCGGACCCCTCCGGCCGCCGCCCCGCCATGGGCGACGGTGCGAAGCGGCAGCAGGACCCGCACTTCCGGGACCTCGTGCACTTCCACGAGTACTTCGACGGCGACACCGGCCGCGGCTGCGGAGCCGAGCACCAGACCGGCTGGACCGGCCTGGTCCTCAAGCTGATCACGCCCCGGCACTACCGCCTCTAGGCGGCGGACGCGGACGACCGCCCCGATCGAGGCAGGCGGCGCAACCGGCTCGACCGGTCCCGGGGGCGGGACGGAGGCGGCTCCGGACATGAAGGCCCGCCGGCGGCGAACCGATCTCCCCGGGAGACCCGCGGCCCCCGCCGCGCCTGGAGGCATCGCACCGCCATGATCCACGGAGAAGGACGCCCCCACGCCGGCGGCCCCGCCGCCCCCACGCGGCGGCGGCGGGCGAGCACGCCGCCGCTGGTGCAGCTGCTGATGATCTTCGGGTTCGGGGCGACCGGATCGGTGGCCTTCGCGGCCACCAACCTGCTCGTCCGCCCGGGCACCGTCCCCAACGAGACCCTGCACCTCGTGCTGCTCTGCTCCGGCGCGGTGCTCTCGGTCTGCCTCGGCAGCACGATCTACCTCGCCCGCGCAAGCACCCTGAAGGCGGTCGCCTCCGAGGCGGCCCATCGCCGCCTCGAGCACGTGCTCCGGGCCGCGACCCGCGTGGCCATCGTCGCCACCGACGCCAAGGGCGTGATCCGGCTCTTCAACGAGGGCGCCGAGCGGATGCTCGGCTTCAGCGGGGCGATGGTCGTCAACCGGCAGACCCCGGAGGTCTTCCACCTGCCATCGGACATCGCCGCCCGCTCCGAGGAGCTGCGGTCCACGCTCGATCGCCGCCCCGGCGGCTTCGAGGTGCTCGTCCACGGCGCCGACGGCGAGGAGCCGAAGGAGCGGCACTGGAGCCTCCGCCGCCGCGACGGCCGCTCGCTGCGGGCGTCGGTCTCGGTGACGGCGATGCGGAATCCCGCGGGACGGATCGAAGGCTACCTCTTCGTGGCCCGCGACGTGACCGCGGAGGAGAACGCCCTCAGCGGCCTTCGCGAGGCCAAGCGGGTCGCGGAGGCCGCGAGCGAGTCGAAGAGCCAGTTCGTCGCGAACATCTCCCACGAGATCCGCACGCCGATGACCGCGATCCTCGGCTACGCGGACCTGCTCGAGGACGACTCCCTCGACCCCGCCGTCCGCGCCGAGCACGTGCGGACCATCAAGCGCAACGGCGACCACCTGCTCGCGATCATCAACGACATCCTCGACATGGAGCGGCTCAACTCCGGCAAGCTTCCCATCGAGGCCGCCGAGGTCCCCCTCGGCGAGATCGCCGACGAGGTGGTCGCGCTGATGCGGGTCCGAAGCAACGACAAGGGACTGCCGCTCCGCCTCGAGCTCCGCGGCCCGCTGCCGCGGCGGATCCGCACCGATCCCTTGCGGTTCAAGCAGATCCTCATGAACCTCGTGGGCAACGCGATCAAGTTCACCGAGTCCGGCGAGGTCACGGTGGCGATCTCCACCACCGGCGAGGGCGGCATCCGCCCGATGCTCGCCGTGGAGGTCTCCGACAGCGGCCTGGGCATCCGGCCGGAGCTGCTCGACCGCCTCTTCGAGCCGTTCACGCAGGCGGACCCCACGAGCACCCGCCGCCACGGCGGCTCCGGCCTCGGCCTCGCGATCTCGCGACGCCTCGCCCGCATGCTCGGCGGGGACCTGCGGGCGCGGTCGGTGTTCGGGCAGGGCAGCGTCTTCACGCTGACGCTGCCGCTCGAAGGCGCCTCCGGCGAGATCGAGCGGCGATCCACGCCCCGCGATCCCGGCGACGCGGTCTCCCCCGCGGCCTCGCAGCATCGCCGCTCCGCCCCGCCGCTGCCGGCGGCCGCCGCGGCGGCTTCGCCGGCGCCCTCGCCGCCGCGAACGCCCTCCTCGATCGAGATCGCCGCCCCCTCCCGGACACGCGGCATCGATGCCATGCTCGCGACGATGCTTGCCGATCCGAACGGCCTGCTCGGGGCGGCCTCGCCTCCGCGGCCACCCGCGGCAACGCCCAGCGAATCGCCGACGCCGCCTCCGGCGGCAGCAGGGCCCCGTCCCCTCGCCGGCTGCCGGGTGCTGCTCGTCGAGGATGGGCCGGACAACCGCCGCCTGCTCTCGCTCCATCTCGCCCGCGGCGGCGCCGAGGTGCTGCTCGCCGAGGATGGGCAGCAGGCGGTCGATCGCCTGCGGCGCGATGGACTCGACCGCGGCTGCGATCTCGTGGTGATGGACATGCAGATGCCCGGCCTCGACGGCTACGAGGCCACCCGGCAGCTTCGCCGCATCGGCTTCCGCCGGCCGATCATCGCCCTCACCGCCCATGCGAGCACCACCGACCGCGAGAAGTGCCTCGCCTGCGGGTGCGACGACTACGCGAGCAAGCCGATCGACGCGAAGGCCTTCATCGCCCTCTGCCGGCAGTGGATCCCCGCCTCCGCGGCGGCGATCGCGGCGTAGGCCTCGCGTCGACTCCGGCGGGGGCCTATGGTCGCGGCACCTCTCTGCCTCGCGACGACGAACCATCGACGCCTTCATCGATCCAGCGTGGCCCCACTACCGCACCGCGCGGCTGCACTTCGGCGGCCGGGACGCGTGGTGGGTCCAGGCGGTCGATGCTCCCCTCGGCGACGCCGCCCGCGAGGCCCTGCGGGCCCACGGCCTCGATCACGCCTTCGCGGTGATCACCGCGGACAATCCCCGAGGGGAACGGCTCGACCCGCGAGGCAACGCCGCGGCGCAGCAACGCCTCGCGAGTTCGCTCCGCCGCCTCGGCGTCGCCGCGGTTCCCTGCGACGGCTGCTGCCCCGAGGCGATCCATTGCGAGCGAGGCTTCGCCGCCGTCCTGCCGCTCGAGCAGGCCATGGCCCTCGCGGCCGAGTTCGGGCAATCGGCGATCTACTGGTTCGACGGCGAGTCGATCTGGCTCGTGCCGGTGCTCGAGGCGGCGATGCCGGAGCGACTTGGAGGCACATCGCCCCGATCGCCGCCGGAATCGATCGGTTAGGATCCAAACCGCCCCGGAAGGGCGTGCTAGGAGATCTCCTCATGCGCCTTGCGACCCTGTCCTCGACCGTCCTTCTCGCTGCCGCCGCCCTGCTTCCGCTCGCCGCCTGCGCGTCGACGCCGAT
>CAZQUA010000143.1:0-6257 GCA_964596455.1 uncultured Isosphaeraceae bacterium | reverse complement strand
CCCGCAACCACCGGCGTGACAGGCCGGTACTCTAACCAATTGAGCTACCGCCCCTTCAAGGGAACGGGGTAATGTAGCGAGGGTCTTCCGCGGGTCAAGGACGCCAACCGATTCCGGACTCCTCCCCGGTCGGCTTGAACCGTGGGCCGAGATATCGGCCGGCGTGCGGCGTCGTCAACCCGCACCGAGCCAGTCGGAGGCGGCGCCGCAGTCGACCTGCAGGGGCACCCGCAGGGTCATCGCCTGCTCCATGGTGGTGCGGAGCAGGTCGCGGACCTTCTCCACCTCCTCCTGCGGCACCTCGAGCAGAAGCTCGTCGTGGATCTGCAGCAGCAGGCGGCTGCGGGGATGGGACGCCCGCAGGCGGGCGTGCAGCTCGACCATCGCCACCTTGATCAGGTCCGCGGCGGACCCCTGCACCACGGTGTTGATCGCCGCCCGCTCGCCGAAGGCCCGCTCCATCGGGTTGCGCGACTCGATCTCGGGAATGCGGCGGCGGCGGCCGAGCACCGTCTGCACGAATCCCTCGCGGCGGGCCTGCTGCACGCAGGCGTCGAGGAACGACTCGATCCCGCGGAACCGCCGCTTGTAGCGATCGATGATCTCCGCGGCCCGCTCGACGCTCGTGCCGCCGCCGAGTCGCCTCGCGAGGCCCGGGGCGGTGATCCCGTAGACGATGCCGAAGTTCACCATCTTCGCGGTCGTCCGCATCGAAGGCGTCACCTCGCCCGCCGCCACGCCGAAGACCTCCGCCGCGACCGCGGTATGGATGTCGAGATCGGCGTGGAAGGCGTCGATCAGGCCCGCGTCGCCGCTGAGATGCGCGAGCATCCGCAGCTCGACCTGCGAGTAGTCCGCAGCGAGCAGGAGGTGCCCCGGATCGGCGACGAAGGCCCGGCGGATCTCCCGCCCACGCTCCGTGCGGATGGGCACGTTCTGCAGGTTGGGATCGGAGGAGCTCAGCCGCCCCGTCGCCGTCGCCGCCTGATGGAAGCGGGCATGGATCCGCCCGGTCTCCGGCAGGATCGCGCTTCGCAGCGCCACGAGGTAGGTGCCGAGCAGCTTGCCGAGGGCCCGGTACTCGAGCACCAGCTCCGGCAGCGGCGAATCGACACGGGGATCCTCCGCGAGCTTCTGAAGCACCTCCGAGTCGGTCGATGGGCCGGTCTTGCCCCGCTTGATCGGGCGGAACCCCAGGCCCGGCGGATCGTCGCCGGCCTTGTTGAAGAGCACTTCGGCGAGACGCTTCGGCGAGTCGGGGTTGAAGGGCGACGGCGACGCGGCGGCGATCCGCTCCTTGAGATCCTCCCGCTCCCGCTCGAGGGCCGCCCGCTGGCGGTCGAGCTCCTCGGGATCGACGCGAATGCCCGTGAACTCCATCGCCGCGAGCACCGAGAGCAGCGGGAACTCCAACTCGCGGGCGAGGCGATCGAGACCCGCCGCCGCAAGCGTCGGGGCGAGATGGGCATGAAGGCGCCACGCCAGCGCCGCGTCGGTGCCGGCGTGCCCGGCGATCGTCTCGAGGGGCAGTTCGGCCACGCTTCTCCGCTGGCGCCCCGCGCCGAGGGCCGCCTCGATCCGCGAGGTCCGCAGGCCGAGCAGGCCCTCCGCAAGGTCCCGCACCGCATGTCCCGCCCGCACCGAGTCGGCGAGATGGCTCTCGATCATCGAATCGACGAGCGGCCCGGACCGCTCGACGCCCGCGGCGCGGAGGGCCACGAGACCGCTCTTGAGATCGTGCCCCACCAGCGGCACCGCCGCGTCGGCGAGCAGCGTCCGCACGCACGCCAAGGCCGCGGACGGGTCGAGGCCCGCCCGCCCGGCGGCGGCGTCGAGCGGCACGAAGACCGCCCGTTCGCCGTCGAGGCTCACGGCGACGCCAAGCCGCTCCGCGGCCCGCGGCACGCCCTCTCCCAACGCCACCGCGATCGACGGAAGGCCGCCCTTCGCCGCCGCCTCTTGGACCGATGCGACGAGGCCGTCGAGGCGGGCCGCATCGCGGGCGATCTCCACCTCCGCCATCCACTCCGGCGGCGGCGGCGTCTCGATCGTCGCCGGCGCCTCGAGGCCGTCGAAGAGCCCCGGCGGAGCCGCGTCATGCCCGGCCGCAGGAGCCGCCGGTGCCGCAGGCGCCGACGCGTCTCCGCCGAGCAGCGTCGCGAACTCGCCGCGGATCCGAGTGAAGTCGAGGGTCTCCAGCAGGCCGAGCACCGCGGCGCGATCGGCCTTGCCGAGATCGAGCGAGGTCTCTTCGAAGGCGAGCGGGATCGCGAGGTCCCGCCGCAGCTCGACGAGGCGGCGGGAGAGGTCGAGGGTGGCCTCGGCTTCGCGGATCGCCTCGCGGCGCTTGGGCGACAGTTCGTCGAGGTGCGACCGGACCCCGTCGAGCGAGCCGTAGCGGACCACCAGCTCCGCCGCGGTCTTGGGGCCGATGCCGCGAACGCCCGGGACGTTGTCGACCGGATCGCCCATCAGCGCAAGCGCGTCCGGCACCTGCTCGGGGCGGAGGCCCTCGCGGCCGAACACCGAGGCGGTGCCGAGCAGCTCGTCCTTCTGCGGGTCGTAGAGCTCCACCCCCTCCGCGATCAGCTGGGTGAGGTCCTTGTCGCGGCTGCAGATCCGGATGGGCACCTCCGGATGCTCCTGCCGGAAGCGGGCCACGAGGCTCGCGATCACGTCGTCGGCCTCGACCTCCTCGATCGCCAGCACCGGGATCCGCAGCAGGCGCAGCAGCTCGAGGCAGCGCTCCACCTGCCCGCGGAAGTCCTCCGGCGGCGGATCGCGGTGGGCCTTGTACTCGGGGTAGATCTGCGAGCGGAAGGTGCCGCGGTCGCCGCTGGCGTCGATCACCACCGCAAGGCGGTCCGGACGCTGCTCGCGGAGCAGCTTCGCGAGCATCGCCGCGAAGCCGAAGACCATGTTGGTGGCCTCGCCGGTGCGGCGGCTGTTCATCCGGCCGATCGCGTGGTAGGCGCGGAAGAACGCGGCGTGCCCGTCGATCAGCAGAAGCGGACTCGCCATCGCCTCATCCCGATGCCGCATGCAGCGCCGCGAGCCTGGCCCGCATCGCCGCCGACGCGGTCACGCCCCGCCGCGAGAAGACCGTCTCGGCGGTCTCCATGAACTTGTCGAACCGGTACGCCAGCTCGCCCCGCTCGGAGAGCCATCGGAACCGCCCCACCGTCCGCGGCGGGTCCGCGACGCCGATCATGCTGCCGCAGCCGAAGCTGCTGCCGGTCATGATCCTCGCGAGGATCGGGAACTTCACGTGATCGCCCACGAGGCAGCCGAGGTAGCGGCGTCCGGTCCGCTCGATCGGCGAGTCCGGCGTCAGCCGCATCGTGACCTCGCCGTAGGTGTTGAGCAGGTTGGAGTTGCTCGTGCCCGCCCCGACGTTGGCCCACTCGCCGATCCAGCTGTCGCCGAGATGGCCCTCGTGGCTCTTGTTGGAGAAGCCCTGGAAGACGGTGCCGCCGACCTCGCCCCCGACCTTGCAGGCCGGGCCGATCGAGGTGTTCGGCTTGAGGTGGGCCCGCTCGATCACGCGGCTGCCCGGCCCGATCCAGAGCGGACCCTGCAGGATCGCGCCGTGGCCCACGTGGGCGCCCGCCTCGACGACCACCGCCCCGAGCGAGGTGTCCACGACGACGCCGCGACCGACGCTCGCGCGGGGATCGAGCCGCCACGCCCCCTCGCCCTCCCGCTCCACCCGCGCCGCCTCGGCCTCGGCCGCGGGGATCTCCCCGACGCGGCGGGCGAGATCCGCAGCGAGCCGCTGCGGCAGGTCGTCGAGGACCTCCCACGGCCGCGCCAGCAGCGGCGGTCCGCTCCAGGCGGCGGTCCGCAGCTCCGGCGGCAACGCCCCCTCCCGCAGGAAGGACCGCCACGCCGCCGGCCGAAGCCGACCCGCGACGAGAACGCCGTCGGCATCGACCCAGGCCTCGCCCTCGGCGAGGGCGGCCGGATCGATCGGCCCACGAAGACGTGCGTTCACCACCAGCAGCGGTTCATCGCCGGCGATCGCCTCCGCCGACGGCACTCCCTGCTCCCGCAGCAGATCGCCGAAGGCCGGCGGTGCCGCCACCGCCAGCGGCGGACCCCACTCGCCCGCGAAGCGGTCGAGGACCGTGAAGGCCCCGGTGCGGACCTGCGAGAACGGACGGGTCTCGACGAGCGGTCCGAACTCGCCCCTGCCGTCGTCGACGAGGATCCAGCGAAGCATCGGCGGACTGTACCCGCCCTGCCGCCTCGCCTCGCCTCGCGGCCTCACCATCGGGAGACCGTTCCCGGGAAGCCCCAGAGCCGCATCGTCCGCAGCAGGCACCAGGCGATCGGCACCGCCAGCACCGCCGAGTAGGCGGCCTGCAGGAGCCGCTCCCACAACGCCTCGAGGGCATGCCCCGCGGTCCAAGGCATCACCGTCTCCGCCCACGCCCCGCGGATCGACCAGATCGCCCCCCACACCAGCGACGCGAGGATCAGGAACGCGAGCGTGGCGGCGGCGATCGCGAAGGGATTCCGCCGCAGCAGCACCCGCCGCAGCGGAAGCAGCGCGTAGGCGCCGAAGAGCCACCCGAGGGCATCGGGGCCGAGCACCCGGATCGACCGCATCTCGCCCGAGGCCGCCAGCGCGATCTCCGGCCGCGAGAGATCCGCGAAGAGTCCCAGCAGGAACGCTCCCCACAGCGCCGCGGGCCGCGACGCCCACAGCGCCACGAAGACCACGAGCGTCGGCGCGGCGAGCGGCCAGATCCGCTCGATCCGCAGCACCGCCATGCCGTTGGCGTCGAGCACCGTGGCGAGGACGCCCAGCACCGCGAAGAGCGACCAGTTCACCGCGGCGGCTCCGCAGCGGGATCGTCGATGGGCAGGCGGATCGCGACCGCCGCGAGATCGCCCGGCGACCAGACCGGCGCAATCTCGATCTCGACCCGCAGGGGCTTGTCGAGCATGGCCTGCTCCCGCCGCACCTCGCCGAGCAGCAGGCCCTGCGCACCGCTCGGCCAGGAGGGATCGTCGAGGCGGACGCGTCGGCCCACGAGCGTCGTTCCGCCATCGGCCTCGCCTCGCCAGGCGCCCCGCCCATCCGGCTCGAGCAGCACGGGCATGCCGGCCGCGTCCATGGCCGTCTCGAGGCGGGCCCGCACGCGGCCGCCCGGGTCGGAGAAGGCGGGCACGACCTCGGCGGTCTGCCAGGCCACCGGCTCGCCGATCCGACCGATCAGGCGATCGCCCGGCAGCAGCACCACGTCCCCTGCGGCCACGCCGTGCCGCTCGCCCCGGTTGAGGCGCAGGGCTCCTCCGCCGCCGCCCACCGAGAGCACCGTCGCGGAGATCTGCCGGAAGGCCGGCCGCGGCATCGCCTCGCCGAAGCCCTCGAGCAGGCGGAGCCGCTCCTCGAGCCGCTCGTTCTCGAGGCGAAGCCGCGCGGCGAGGCCGCGGAACTCGTCCCGCTCCCGAAGCACCTCGGCGGCGTTGCGGGGATCCGCCGAGGGATCGACCGCCGGACGCATCCACTCCCGCCCCGCGGCCGCCGCGTGCGCGAGCGGGTTGAGCGGGATCCACACGACCGCGGCGACCTCGGAGAGCCAGCCGATCCACCGCGCCGGCGCGATGCCGAGAAGCAGCGTGAGCACCGCCGCGACTCCAATCGCCGGAATCCGCGGCAGGATCATTCCGAGGCTCCGGGAGGCGGAAGCGGCCCGGCGGGCGGCTAGTCGCCGTCCCGATCCGACTCGAGCGTGGCCTGGTACTGCTCGAGGTTGTCGAGGTACATGCTCGTGCCGCGGGCGACGCAGGTCAGCGGATCGTCGGCGATGCGGACGTCGAGTCCGGTGCGGGTGGAGATCACCTGATCGATGCCTCGAAGCAGGGCTCCGCCGCCCGCGAGGGTGATGCCGGTCTCGACGAGATCCGCGGAGAGCTCCGGCTCGGCATGCTCGAGCGTCCGGATCACGACCTCGACGATCGAGTCGAGCGGCTCGGAGAGGGCCTCGCGGATCTCCTCGCTCGTGACCACGGTCTTGCGGGGAAGGCCCGTGACCATGTCGCGGCCCCGGACCTCCATCGTCGACTCCTCGCCGGTCGGCGCCGCGGAGCCGATCTCGATCTTGATCCGCTCGGCGGTCTGCTCGCCGATGGTCAGGCTGTAGGTCTTCCGCATGTGGGCGATGATCGCCTCGTCGAAGTCGTCGCCCGCGGTGCGGACCGACTCGCAGGTGGCGATGTCGGCGAGGCTCATGATCGCGACCTCGGTG
>CAZQUA010000142.1:0-6361 GCA_964596455.1 uncultured Isosphaeraceae bacterium | reverse complement strand
AGAGCTTCTACGCCCGCGAAGCCATCGTCGAATGGTTCCGCACCGAAGGTTTGCTCGAAAACGTCAAACCCTATCGCCACAGCGTCGGCCACAGCTACCGCAGCCACGTGCCGATCGAGCCGTATCTCTCCGACCAGTGGTACGTGCGGGTGACCGATCCTCGCCTTTCGGGGGCGGCGCTTCGGTCGATGGCGTCGGATCAGGTCGAGGGCGAACTTCCGACGTGGGCGTCGGGCCTGCCGGCGACGCCGGGCGACGGCGAGCTTCGCTTCCATCCGCCTCGCTACGCCCGGACCTTCCAGTCCTGGCACGAGCATCTCCGCGACTGGTGCATCTCGCGGCAGCTTTGGTGGGGGCATCGCATCCCGGTGTGGAGCCGCCGCGTCGACCTCGATGCGGCCGGATGGCGGGAGACGCTCGACCGGATCGGCTGGCAGGATCTGCTCGCCGGCCGCTGGCAGGAGCAGGGGGGCGAGGTGCGGATCGTCCGCGTCGCCGACGGCGCCGAGTTCGATCCGCTGCGGCAGGGCTTCCCCGCGATCTCCGCGGCGACCGCCGGCGAGCACGAGATCCACGTCTGCCTCCGACGCGACGACGCCCCGCTTCGGTCCCGCCTCGAGGAGCACGGGTTCCGTCAGGACCCCGACGTGCTGGACACCTGGTTCAGCTCGGCGCTGTGGCCGCTCTCGACCATGGGATGGCCCGACCCGGAGGCGTTCCCGGAGACCCGCGGGCTGCTGGAGGCCTTCAATCCGAGTTCGGTGCTCTTCACGGCGCGGGAGATCATCACGCTCTGGGTCTCGCGGATGGTGATGTTCAACCGCCACTTCCGGGGCGGCGACCTGCCGTTCCGCGAGGTGGTCGTCCACGCCATGGTCCAGGACGGCCACGGCCAGAAGATGAGCAAGAGCCTCGGCAACGGCTTCGATCCGCTCGACATCGTGGAGAGCCACGGCGCCGACGCCCTGCGCTTCACGCTCGTGCAGCTCGCGACCTCGAGCCAGGACGTGCGGATCCCCGTCGACATGGTCTGCCCCTTCAGCGGCGAGATCTTTTCGCCGCCCACGACGACGACCGCGGCCGGCCATGTGGTCGCAGCGCCGCGGATCGAGAGCCCGAAGGTGCCCGGCCGCTTCATGGTGAGCGCCTACGGGGTGTTCAGCGGCCTTGCGACCCCGAGCGAGGCGGAGCCGCTCGCCCGCAACACCTCGAGCCGCTTCGACGCCGGCCGCAACTTCGCCAACAAGCTCTGGAACGCCACCCGCTTCGCGATCGGCATCCTCGACTCCGCGGCCGCGGCGGGACCCGCGACCCGCGTGGGCGACGCCCGCCTCGCCGATCGCTGGATCGTGGCGACCCTTGCGGAAGCGCTTCGCCGGCAGAACGCGGCGCTGGAAGCCTTCCAGTTCCACGCCGTCGCCGAGACGCTCTACGACTTCGCATGGCGGGACTTCTGCGACTGGTACCTCGAGGCCGTCAAGCCGACCGTCCGCGACGATCCGCGGCAGCGGCAGGTCCTCCGCACCGTGCTCGAGACGCTGCTGCGGATGCTCCATCCGGTCTGCCCCTTCGTGACCGAGACGCTCCACGCCTCGCTTCGGCGCTGCGGCGAGGCGGGCCTGGCAGAGATTCCCCTCGCCGACGCGACGCTGCTCGCCACCGCGGACTGGCCGCGGATCGACGCCGCCGCCGAGGATGCGGAGGCCTTGGCGGCCTTCGAGCGGGTGCGGGGACTCGTCTCGGCGATCCGCACCCTGCGGGGCGAGCGGAACGTTCCGCCGCGTCGCCGGATCCGCCTGCTCGCACCGCCGGCGGTGCTGGGGCTCATCGCGCAATCGGAGGGCCTCGTCGAGCACCTCGCGGGCCTCGAGTCGGTCGGGCCGATCGGGGCGAGCCGCCCTGCGACCGCGGCGGCCCTCGCCTTCGAGGGGCAGGAGCTGTGGCTCGACGGCCTGCTCGATGCGGGCGACTTGTCCGCCGAGCGGGCCCGCCTCGAGAAGGCCGTCGCGGACCGTGAGCGGGCCATCGCCGGCTTCGAGCGGAAGCTCGGGAACCCCGGGTATCTCGCCAAGGCCAAGCCGGAGCTCGTCGAGGAGACGCGTTCGCTGCACGCCGCGGCGGTCGCGGATCTCGAGGCGGCGCGGCGGGCCCTCGCGGCCCTTCCGGCGTGAGCGGCCGCCGCGGGCCGATGCCGCCATGAACGACGCCCATTCGCTGCCGCTCGCCTCGCCGCCCCTTCGACGCCTCGATGCGGCGGTCGATCTGGCGAGGTCGATGCCGCAGGGGGCTTACCTGCACGTGCCCTTCTGCCGGCACAAGTGCCACTACTGCGACTTCTACAGCTTCGTCGACACCCTCGATCGCCAGGACGCCTTCGTGGATCGCCTCGAGGCGGAGCTGGCCGCCGCCGCCGCGGGGCTCTCGCCGAGCCTCCGGCCGCTCGAGACCATCTTCATCGGCGGCGGCACGCCGACGCTGCTGCGGCCGGATCGTCTCGCCCGGATGCTGGCGGCGGTGCGGCGGCATCTGCCCATCGCCGCCGATGCCGAGTGGACCGTCGAGGCGAATCCCGAGACGGTCGATGCCGCCGTCGCGGCGGCCCTCGCCGCCGGGGGCGTCAATCGGGCGAGCCTCGGTGCGCAGAGCTTCACGCCTCGCCTCCTCGCGGCCTTGGAGCGCGACCACCGCATCGAGTCGGTGGAGCGGGCGATGGGGCACCTTCGCGCGGCGGGCATCTCGAACCTCAATCTCGATCTCATCTTTGCGGTCGCCGGATCGACCCTGGGCGACTGGATCCACGACCTCGAGGCGGCGCTCGCGCTGTCGCCCCGGCATCTCTCGGCGTACGGCCTGACCTACGAGCCCAACACGCCGCTGGCGGTCAAGGCGTCGCGGGGCGAGGTCGTGCCGATCGAGCAGGATCTCGAGGCGGCGATGTACGAGCATGCCTGCACCCGCCTGGCCGCCGCGGGCTTCGAGCACTACGAGATCAGCAACTGGTCGATGCCCGGGGCGGCATGCCGCCACAACCTGCTCTACTGGCGGAACCGGGAGTGGCTCGCGTTCGGGCCGAGCGCGAGCGGGCATCTCGACGGGGCGAGGTTCAAGGTCGTCCCGCGGCTGGGCGACTGGCTGGCTTCGCAGGGGCCGTCGCCGCTCTCGGAGGTCGAGCGGATCGGGGACGCCGGACGATTCGGCGAAGAGCTGATGCTCGGTCTTCGCCTCGCGGAAGGCGTCGGAGCCGCATGGCTCGAGGAGCGCCTGGGGCGGCTCGATCCAAGGGGCGAGCGTCGCCGCGCCATCGACGCGGCGATCGCCGACGGCCGGTTGGAACGCACCGGCGACGCGGTTCGCCTGACGCCGCGGGGCCGGCTGCTGGCGGACGGGCTGCTTGCGGAGATGATCTGACGATGCCGGCCGGCAAGGACCATGCCGCACGGAGTCGGATCGAGGCGATGCTCGAGGAGCGATCCGCCATCGCCATCGGCTCGACTCCGGTGCGGGAGGCGCCGTCGCTGCGGCGAGAGCTCTTCGTGAAGGACGAAGGGGCGATCCACCCCGCCTACGGCGGCAACAAGGTGCGGAAGCTGGAGTTCCTGCTGCACGGAGCCCCGCGGCGGGTGGCCACGATCGGCGCCGCGGGCAGCCACCATGTGCTCGCGACCGCGGTGCACGCGGCCGCTCGGGGACACGAAGTCGCCGCCGTCGCGTTCCCCCGCCCCTGGAGCCCGCACGCGGAAGCGGTGCTTCGAGCGGCGACCGCGAGGGCCCGCATCGTGCCCTGCCCGGATCCCGGGGCGGCGATGGCGGCGTTGGGCGATCTCGCGACCGATGCGGCGATGCTGCCGGCGGGCGGGTCGAGCCTTCGAGGCACCCTCGGCTGGGTTCGGGCGGGCCTCGAACTGGGAGGGCAGCTCCGCGCCGGCCTGCTGCCGCCGCCACGGCGGATCTTCCTGCCCCTCGGCACCGCCGGAACCGTCGCGGGCGCCGCGATCGGCCTGCACCTCGCCGGGGCGGCCTGCCGGATCGTCGCGGTGCGGGTGGTGCCGGCGGAGTGGTTGCCGAGGTCGCGGGTGGCGGAGCTGCTGCAGGAGGTGGCGATGGAATTGGGGATCGAGCCGTTCGAGCCGGCGATCGAGTTCGACGACTCCCGCCTCGGCGGCGGCTACGGCGTCGCCACCGAGGAGGCCCGCGAGGCGGTCGCCCGGGCGGCGGCGATCGGAATCCCGCTCGAACCGACCTACACCGGCAAGACGCTCGCCGCGGCCCTCGCCGCCCCGGACCCGGGCGGTCCCGACCTCTACTGGCAGACCCACTCGACGGTGCCGCTCGAGCCGCTGCTCGCGGAGGCGCCGCCGCTCTCCCGCGACCTCGCGGCGATGCTTCTCGGCCGCCCCGAGCCGATCGCCGGGCCGACGCCGGCCGCTACTCGAAGCGGCCGCGGTCGGCGATCGCGAAGTCGTTGATCGAGCGGAGGCCGGCGGCATCGAGCTGCGGCAGGCGGTGCAGGCGATCGAGCAGCGGTGCCGGATCGTCCGTCGCGAGGCGGCCGAGCACACCGAACTTGTTGGCGAGGATCGATCGCAGGTCGGCCTCGGTGTTGCGGGCATGGCCCGAGGGATACATCACCAGGCCGCTGTCGAAGGTGCGGCCGTCGGCGAGCGTCACCACGATCGAGGTCGGGATGCCGTCGGGGTAGCGTCGGTCGTACTCCGGGCCGCCGTGGGCGAAGTCGATCTTCGCCATGAGCGAGCGGGTCACGGGATGGTGGATCGCCTTCTCGTCGTAGTCGTGGGGCTCGAGGATCAGGCGCTTCCACAAGGCGTCGTTGTCCTTGGCCAGGCCGCCCGAGGCCGCGGCCTCGATCGCCTTGCGGAGCTTGGTCGACACGATGTAGACCATCGAGTGGTCGGCGCTCTGCCTCGTGCGGGGATCGCGCTTGGCCGGATCGCCGATGATGCCGAAGGCCGGCTCGTACGCGACGATCCTGATGCTCTTGATCGCGTCGGCGCTCGAGGCGATCTCGGGATGCTTCAGGAGGAGATCGACGAGGCCCTGCAGCGCGCCCGCGGACTGGTGCTCGTAGAGGCCGAGCTTGAAGTGCATGCCCATCACCGCGAAGTCGCTGCCGGAGTGGGCGAGGACGAGGTCGAAGGGACTGTCGCCGGAGGTCTTCTCGAAGAGTCGGAAGACCGCCTCGGGGTTGCGGAACACGTCGCGAGGGCCGAGGAAGCCCCGCATCGACCGCTGCATGCAGAGGATCGCGGCCTCGGTCGAGATCGCCGCCGAGGAACCCTTGCTGTCGGAGAGCTGCTTGCCCGCGCGGATCGCCCGGAAGGGCACGTGATGGGCGACCACCATGCCGATCGCGGACTCGATCTGCTCCTCGCTCGCCCCGAGCATCGCCCCGTAGGTGGCCGCCGAGGCGATGGCGCCGTGGAGCACATGGTCGATCTTGTGGGTCTTCAGGCTGAAGACCTCGGCGAGGCGGCCGCGGATCTCGTCGAGCAGGACCATGCCGCGGAGGGCGAAGGCCCCGTCGCGGCCGGCAAGCTGCGCCGCCGCCATCGGCACCGCGTAGAAGTCGTTGTGCCCGAACTCGCCGGCGACGTGGCCGAGCGCGGGATTGAAGCCGAAGTTGGTGCCGTTGGAGTCCCACTCCCGGACCGCGGCGGCGTCGGCGACGATCGCCTTCTCGGGGGCGACCGGGGTCTTCGAGCCGAGGAAGCAGATCCCGTCGGTCCGGGGATAGGCGAGGGCCTCCTCGCGAAGCACCCGCGGCGCATTCGTGCCGAGGGCGACGGCGCTGATGCCGCAGACCACCGCGTCGATGTGGAAGAGCAGGGTCCGTTCGAGGACGGCCTCGTCCGGCTCGCCGAGCTGTCCGCTCATGAAGGCCCGGGCGAAGCGGCCGATGCCGCGGGCCTGGTTCTCGGAGGCGGGCAGGAGGGTGAACCGGGCGGGATCGACGGACCGGGACATTGTGGGCAGGCCTCGCAGGGAATCGGGTCGAGCGGGGCAATGTAGCGGGGAGCTGCGGAGGCAGTCGACCACGCGGGAGCCCCGCGGCCGTGCAGGTCCGCCGCAGCAAGCGGCAAGGCGATGAAGCGGACCGCACGCTCGCCCGAGGCCTTCAGGCGATGCCGGCGGCGGCACCGCCGAGACGCGACCTCAACGGCGGCCCCGTCGCCGGCCACGACGCAAAAAGCGGAAGGGCCGGCCCGTAGGCCGGCCCTTCGTGGGTTGCATTCCTCAGGGGAATCCCGTCGATCACTCGCTGGGGCCCGCCGGATCCTCTTCGAGCTTCTCGATGAGCTTGTCGGTCTTCGCGTCCTGGGCGTCCTTCAACCGCTTCGCGCCG
>CAZQUA010000141.1:0-6378 GCA_964596455.1 uncultured Isosphaeraceae bacterium | reverse complement strand
GGACGTCGTCGGCGCTGAAGCCGGCGGACTGCCCGTACGCGATCCGGCTGGTGGTGGCCGTCGACGCAGCGACGAGCAGGTTCTCGTTGCCGTTCTGGTTCGCGACGACCGACGCGAACGCCGCCACGGCCCGTTCCGTGGAGGTGGTGATGGTGCCGGCGTTGCCGGAAGCGGCCGCCGAACTCCCCGACGTCGAACCGCCGCCGCCGCTTGCAGAGACTCCGCCGCCGCCCGAGGAGTTGCCGCCGCCCGCTGCAGAAGCACCGGCGACCGATCCGCCCCCGCCATCGCCCCCGGCATCGCCCCCGCCATCGCCCCCGCCCGCACCCGCACCGCCGCCGCCACCCGCGGCGACTCAAGCGGAGGCGACTCCGCCGCCTGCGGACCTTCCGCCGCTCGAAGCCCCGCCGCCTTCAGCTGCCGACATTCCCGCATCCGGCGGCGACTTCGCAGCCCGGGCCGACGGCGTCGCAGCACCAGCGATCCGGATCGACTGGGGCGTCCGCGAGGAGGCGATGGAGCTCATCCGCCACGCGGCGCTGCCGATCGTGTTCGTGCCTGCCGATGGAGTGGTGCGGGAGCAGGCGGTTCGGGACCGCGACGGACGGTGGCGGCGAGAGCCCTTTCGAGTCTCGAGAGGCCTTTCGGCCCGGGTGCGGGTGGTCGATGGAAGTGCCGCCTTCGCCGAGATCGCACCGCTGGTCAACGCTGGAGAGCGGATCGCGGTGATGCCCACCGTCTCCATCGATCGGCGGATCGACGAGTCGGTCCGTCTCGCCGCCTACCGCCTTCGCATCGACCCGGCATCGCTCGCCGTGGTCCGCGGCCGCCTGCTCCTGCGGCAACGCAACGTCGAGTTCGAGGTCGTCGAACTGGAGAGGAGATCGCCATGACCGCGCTTCGCGGCGGCGTCATCGGCCTGCTCGCCGGGACGGCCGCGTTCATCGTTCTCGAGCATGCTGCACGCCTCCGCGGCGGGCCGATCGCCATCGCCGCATCGCTGCCCACCGCCACCGCCGTGCCGAGCCCCTCGCCCGTTTTGGATCGAGGCGAAGCGGACGCCACGGGCCTGCCCGCAGCGGCTTCCCCCCCGATCGTCCTTCTTCCCGAGGGTCCTCCCGATCGCCCGTCGCCTGCGGCGGCACCGAAGGCGCCTGCCACGACGCCCGGTGCATCGGAGACGAGCTCGACTCCCGCGGCAGCGTCGCCGACGCTGCTCGAGGCGGGACGGAGGGCCGCCGAACTCGCCGAGGCGATGGAGCGGCTCGGACGCCGCCTTGAGCGAGGTCTTGGGCCGGGAGCGGCTCGATGAGCGCCGTAATCCCGTTGCCCGCCCGTTCCTTCGTCGGCCGCCGGGCACCCTCTCGTGGTCTGCGGCATTCCTTAGACTCTGGTTGCGAAGCCGCCCGCCCGGAACGAAGCGTCCGAGCGGCCGCCGCGGCGAGCGGAGCCGGCATGCCCGAATCGTCCCAACCCGATCTGCTGCAGGCGGTCCACGAACGGTCCCGGCGACGCTGGCCCGCCGTGGAATGGCCGTTGGACTCCTATGCGACCCATGTGGGCGATGAACGGCCGCCCCACCTCGAGGATCTCTATCTCGGCGGCGCCGGCGGGCATCGGGTGGAGGGCGCCTGGGCGGCGATCGCGGCGGAGCTCTCCGAATCGCTTGCGGCCCGCCTTCGCCGGCAGCCCTGCGGGGCCTCGACGCCGGAGGATCTCGTCTCGGATTCGATCGCCACCTTGATGGCGGACGACCCTTCGAGCGAACTTCGCATGGACGGGCGTCCCCCCGCGAAGCTCATTCGCTACCGCGGCCGCACCAGCCTGGTGAACTACTTCCTCGTCGTGGCGAAGCGACTGGCGATCGGCAGCCATCGCAAGACCCGCCGCGAGCAGGAGGTGCCCGAGGCCTTCGAGGCCGCCGACGCCCGAACCACCGGCGCCTTCGATGGCGAGGATCGGGAGCAGGCGGCGCGGCTCTTCGAGGGCGTCCGCAGCGCCTACGACTCGCTCTCGTCGAGGCAGCGGTTCCTGCTGGCGATGATCTACGGGCGAGGCATGGGCAAGTCCGATGCCGGCCGTCTCGCGGGCCTGCCGCCTTGGGGGGTCACCCGCGAACTCGACCGGGTGCACGACTCGATGCAGGCATCCCTCAAGTCTCTGCTTCCGGACGATTGGGCGCCGCTCTCCCGCGAGGCGTGGGCCGCCGCGTGGCAGTCCTGCTGGAGCGACGGAGCCGAGTCGCCGCAATCGCCCGCCGAGGAGGCGCCGAGATGATCCCGCACCGCTCCGAAGACGCTTCCGCCGATCAGCCCCATCCCGGCCTCGCCGCAGCCTGCCGCCGCGTCGCCGGCGTCGCCGAGGGCCGGCATCTGCACGAGGTCGACCCCGAGCATCTGGCACTGCTCGCCGCCGGGCGACTCGAGGAGATCCCCGAGCGGGACCGTCCGAAACTCTTCGACGCGGTCGCCGCCGATCCGCAGCTCGCCACCGTGGTGGCGGACCTCGCGGCCCCGGGCATCCTCGAGGATGGCCGCGACGAGCCGCTTCCGATGCGGACGGGACGATGGCGGGACCCCCGCCCGTGGCGACTGGCGCTGGCGGCCTGCGGACTGATCGCCGCCGGGCTGCTGCTGTGGCGAGTCGCCGATCCGCCCGGCACCCCTCGCGCGAGCCGCTCCATCGAGCTGCTGGGGCCCGCGCCGCCCGCCGATCCGGTCGATGCGGCGGTCTCCGGCGAGGAGTGGACCCGCGGGGACATGGTCCGGGATGCGATCCTGCTGGCCATGCTCGTCGCCTGCGGCATCGTTGCCTGGCCGGCGCTTCGGGACCTCGAGAAGCCCGCGGCGCGGGCCTGAGGCGGTCAACTCGCCCCATCGCCCCGCCCATCATGGGAAGCCGAGGCCGATCGCGATCGAGCCGCGCGGCGATCCCGCCCACTCCACGCCCATGCGACACTCCGCGGCGATGCCGCCGCCGCGAGAGACCGACGCCGCTGGTGCCGCCGAGCCCGCGATCCCCTTCCGCGAGGCCGTCCGCGCTTGGGCCCGGATCGGGCTGGAGAGCTTCGGCGGCCCTGCCGGGCAGATCGCCGCCATGCACCGGATCGTGGTGGTCGAGAAGCGATGGATCGACGAGTCGCGGTTCCTGCAGGCCCTCAACGTCTGCATGCTGCTGCCCGGTCCCGAGGCGATGCAGCTGGCGACCTATCTCGGCTGGCTGCTGCATCGGACCGTCGGGGGCGTGGTCGCGGGGATGCTCTTCATCCTGCCGGGGTTCCTGTCGATCCTCGCGCTGAGCCTGCTCTACGCCGCGGCCTCCGGCACCGCCGCCGTCGCGGGTCTCTTCTTCGGGCTCAAGGCGGCGGTGATCGCGCTGATCGCCGTCGCGGTCCTTCGCCTTGCCCGCCGCATGCTTCGCACCGCCATCGCGGCCCTGATCGCGGTCGCGGCGTTCGTCGCGGTCGAACTGCTCGCCCTGCCCTTTCCGCTGGTGATCCTCGCGGCCGCGGCCGCCGGGATCGCCGCGGAGCGATGGTCGGGCGGCTCCCCGGACCGCGAGCCGATTCCCGCCGCCGGCGGCGACCGCGTCGACGAGCGTCCGCTGGAGCTTCGGGCCCTCGCTCGACCGCTGCTCGTCTGGCTGCCGCTGTGGCTGCTGCCGACCGCGCTGCTGCTGGCATCCCTCGGCGACGGGAGCATCTTCACGAGGCTCGCGATCTTCCTGAGCGCCGCGGCCGCCGTCTCCTTCGGCGGGGCCTATGCGGTCCTTGCGTTCGTGGCCCAGCACGCCGTCGAGGGCGAGGGCTGGATCACCGCATCGCAGATGCTCGACGGCCTCGCCCTCGGCGAAGCCACCCCCGGACCGCTCATCCAGGTGGTGCAGTTCGTCGCATTCCTCGCCGCCGAGAGCCAGCCCGGCGGCCTTCCGCCGATCGTCGCGGGAGTCCTGGCCTCGCTGCTGGCGACCTGGGTGACCTTCGCGCCGTCCTTTCTCTTCGTCTTCCTCGCGGCGCCGTGCATGGAGCGGTTGCGGAGGCGACGCGACCTGCAGGCGGCACTCGCAGGCATCGGGGCCGCGGTGGTCGGCGTGATCGCGAGCCTCGGCCTCTGGTTCGCCCTGACCACGCTCTTCGGCCGCGTGGAAACCGTCGAGGCCGGTCCGCTCCGCCTCCGCCTGCCGTCGCCCTCGAGCCTCGACCTCGCCTCGCTCTCGCTTCTGGCCGCAGCGTTGCTGCTGCTGCATCGGCGATGGCGGCCGCTCGCGGTGCTCGCCGCCTGCGGCGCCGTCGGCGTGCTGCTGCGACTGCTGCAGGGATCGCCGCCGTGACCTCCCTATCCTCGCCGCCGATGGGACGCGTCTCCTCGGTCGAACTGATCCTGCTCGGGACCGGCACGAGCTCCGGGGTCCCGGTGATCGGCTGCGCCTGCCGCACCTGCCGCAGCGACGATCCCCGCGACCGGCGGCTCCGCTGCGGGGCGTGCCTGCGGTTCGTCGATCCCGCCGGCGTCCGCCGCACCATCCTCATCGACGTCCCGCCGGACCACCGCGAGCAGGCCCTTCGCCTCGGGCTCGACCGCTGCGACGCCATCGTCATCACCCACGACCATGTGGACCACGTCTTCGGCCTCGACGAGGTCCGCCGCTACAACGCCCTGATGCGGGCGCCGATCGAGCTCTGGGCCGACGACGCCACCCTTGAGAGCCTTCGCCGCGTCTACCGGCACATCTTCGAGCGGCGTTCGAACCTCAACGACTCCTTCGTCGCCGATCTCCTGCCGCGGCGGATCGATCCCGACCGGCCCTTCGACCTCTTCGGCCTGCGATTCCTGCCGGTGCCGCTGCTGCACGGGCGGACGCCGGTGCTCGGCTTCCGGATCGAGGAGGCGGCCGCCCCGGGCGGCACCGGCCACGCCTCGCCCCCTCCGCTGCCGATCGCCTACTGCACCGACTGCTCGGCGATCCCGCCGCAGAGCTGGCCTCGCCTTGCGGGCCTTCGCACCCTCGTGCTCGATCTGCTGCGGTATCGCCGCCACCCCACGCACTTCTGCCTCGAGGAGTCGCTCGCGGTGGCCGCCGAACTCGCCGCCGAGCGGACCATCTTCATCCACATGACCCACGACATCATGCATGCGGAACTCGAACCGGACCTGCCGCCGGGCATGTCGCTCGGGTTCGACGGCATGGTCCTCGACGGCGGAGGCGACCGGCCCGACGCGGCATCGATCTAGCGGCGGGATTCCGGCAGCCCCGCCAAGGCCCGGCTTCGGCCTCGAGGCTGGCACCCGGCCGCAGCGTCCGCCGGAGGGGTCCCGGGGCACCGCCGCGACCGCCGGGCGAGCGAGGCGACGGCCCCTCCATGCCGGCTCGGCGGGCGAGCCCGCCCCCGCCCCGCTGCTACACTCCCCGCCCCATGGGTCAGATCCGAACCATCAAGAAGCGGATGGTGGCGGTCGGCACGATCCGACGCATCACCAAGACGATGCAGATGATCGCGACGGCGAGGTTCACCGCCGCGCTCGCCCGCGCCAAGGCCACCCGGCCCTACACCGATCGGATCCGCGAGTTGACCGGCAAGCTCGCGGCCGCTGCGGGCGAGGTCAGCCACCCCCTCATGCGGCCCGAACCGAAGGGTCCCCGCCGCGAGGTGATGCTGGTGATCTCCTCCGACCGCGGACTCTGCGGCGCCTACAACGCCAACGTGCTCCGCACCGCCCTGCAGGCGATCCGCCGCAGCGGCGAGCGGGGCGATTCGCTGCGGGTCGAGACCGCCGGCCGCAAGGCAACGCTGTTCTTCAAGTTCGCCCGAGTGGAGGTCGCCGCGAAGCACCAGATCGGCGACAAGCCCTCCTACGAGGCGGTCGAGGCCCTCGCCCGCCACTACATGCAGGAGTTCGAGGCGGGCAAGGTGGACGCGGTGCGGGTCGCCTACATGCGGTTCGTCTCCAACAGCCGCCAGACCCCCGAGGTCATGACCTTGCTGCCGCTCGAGCCCCCGGTCCCGGCGAGCGATGCCGAGGCCGCGGCCGGCCCCGCCACGATGTACGACTTCAGCCCCGACGCGGCGACGCTGCTCGAGGCGATCCTGCCCCGCACCGTCACCGTTTCGCTCTTCCAGGCGTTCAACGACGCGGTGGTCAGCGAGCAGGTCATGCGGATGGTCGCGATGAAGGCCGCGACCGACAACGCCGCCGGCCTCGGCCGCACCCTGAAGCGGGACTTCAACCGCGCCCGGCAGAGCAAGATCACCACCGAGCTGACCGAGATCGTCGGCGGCGCCGCGGCGCTCTAGCGGGGGATCGCGGGCTGCGTCAGGCGTTGAGCGGCTCGCTTCGCTCGACAGCAGTAGGTTGGACCTGTTGGACCCGTTGGACCCTT
>CAZQUA010000140.1:0-6461 GCA_964596455.1 uncultured Isosphaeraceae bacterium | reverse complement strand
GCGCCGACGATCAGGACCCGCGCGCTCACCTCGCCGCTCCCGAGGGAGCCGCCGACGCTCCACCGGCGGCCCTTCCACAGGCGGCGGCGGGAGGCGACGCCTCTCGCCGGCAAGCGATCCGCGCCGCCGCCGGCCTGCTCGCCGCGGCGGTCTGGCCTTGGGGCTGCCGTCAGGGACGCGAACCGGAGCCGGTCTCGGCCGCGAGGCTGCCGCGGTCGCCGGGGTCGCCATCGCCGGCCGCGTCCGATCCGCGTCCGCTCCCGCCCGCAACGCCGCCGACGATCCGCGTGCTGATCGATCGCCACCGCGATCCGCAGCCGCTGCGGATCGCCGGCGAGGGCCGTTGGATCCGCCTGCGGCCCTCCGACGGCTCGCCCGCGATCGTGCTGCCCTCGCCGGTCGAGATCACCCTCGTGCCCGCGAAGTCGGGGACCGCCGCGTTTCAGGTGCGGGCGGCGTCGCGGCCGCCGCAGCGCCTCGAGGGCGAGTCGCTCGAGCTCGCCCTGCCGCCCGGCGCTGGCGGCATGCTCTCGAGCGGCGGGCAGGCGTGGGGAAGTCTCGTTCGCCTCTGGATCCGCGGCGAGGGCATCGACGCCGTCGGGGAGATTCCCATCGAGGCGTACCTGCCGGGCGTGCTGGCCAAGGAGCTCTACCGGCACTGGTCGCCCGCGGCCTTCGAGGCGCAGGCGGTGGCGGCCCGCAGCTTCGCCGTCGTCGAGGCGGCGCACTGGGCGAAGCGGCGGCACTTCGACGTGACCACCGGGCCGGACACGCAGGCCTGGGGCGGCTTTCCGACCGCGGTGCGGCCGCAGGAGGCGGTTCGGGCCACCCGCGGCGTGCTGCTCGCCTGGGATGGCCGGGTGGTGCCCGCCTACTACAGCAGCTGCTGCGGCGGCGTTCCGGCCGAGGCGAGCCACGCCATCGGATCGAGCCGCGCCAACGAGATTCCGCCGCTCGCGGGACGCGACGACCGCGGCCTCTGCTGCGAGGCCGCCTCGACCTTCCGGTGGACGGCGACGCTGCCGGCTGCGGAGATGCACCGCCGTCTCGTGGCGTGGGGACGATCCTCGGGGCAGGCGGCGGTGGCCCGGATCGGCGCGATCCGACGGATCGACCCGGTGCTGCTCAATCGCCATGGTCGGCCCGCCCGCTTCGCGATCGAGGATCGCTCGGGAGTTCGCGTCGAGGCGGTGGCGGAGCGGCTCCGCGCCGCACTGGCCTCGGGCGGATCGCCGCGGATCCTCTCGGCGAACTTCGAGGCGAGGCCGCGGGGCGGGGACTTCAGCTTCTCCGGACGGGGCTTCGGCCATGGGGTGGGACTCTGCCAGCACGGGGCCGAGGCCATGGCCCGCCGCGGGGAGCGATGGACGGCGATCCTCGACCGCTACTACCCGCAGTCGACCCTCGTCTCGGCGTGGGGTTGAGGCGGAGGCCCCGTCGCGTCGATCTTCTCTCGACCATGGACCGCTCCGACCCGACGCCTCCCGCCTCCGCCGCGTCGCCTTCGCCGGGCATCATCCGCCTCGCCGCGGGCGGCGCTCTGATGGGCCTTGCGAACCTCGTGCCGGGGATCTCCGGCGGGACCATGCTCGTGGCGACGGGCAGCTACCGCGGCTTCATCGAGGCGGTCGCGGACCTGGCCCGCCTGCGATGGCGATGGGAGGCGATCGTGGCGGTCGCCACGGTGGCGGCGGCGGCGGTGGTGGCGATCGGCGTCGCCGCCGGTTGGGTCGCCGAGGGCCTGCTGCAGGCCCGCTGGGCGATGTACAGCGTGTTCATCGGACTGACCCTCGGCGGGGCGCCGCTCCTGTGGCGGATGCTCTCGCCGCGGGGCCCCGCGGCGTGGGCGGGCATCGCCGTCGGGGCGGCCGCCATGGCGACGATCGCCCTGCTGCCGGAGGACGCGGAGTCCATCGGCGAGGGCAGCGGCGTGGGGATGCTGTTCATCGGGGGCACCGCCGGTGCGGCGGCGATGATCCTGCCCGGCGTCAGCGGTGCCTATCTGCTGCTGCTGCTCGGGCAGTACCAGCCGATCATCGAGTCGATCCGAGCCTTCACCGCGGCCGCCTCGTCGCGGGACCTCGCCGCCGCCGGGGCGGAGGCCGCCACGCTCCTTCCGGTCGGGGTCGGGGTGGTGGTGGGGATCGCGGTGGTGAGCAACCTGCTTCGATGGCTGCTCGCCCGATTCGAGAAGTTCACGCTCGGCACGCTCCTTGGACTGCTGCTCGCGGCGCCGTTGGGCCTCTATCCCTTCAAGCAGGGGGTTCCCCCGGAGGCCGGCAGCACCTACCGGGGAACGGTCCTGACCTCCGAAACGGCCGCGGAGGTCCCGCCCAAGTCGTGGCCGGAGGTCCCGTACACCCCGTCGCTGGGGCAAGGCTCTGGATCGTTGATGCTTGCCGTTGCTGGATTTATGGCAACGGTGGGGGTCTCCCGTCTCGGCGGGTCACGGACGGCACCGCCCCGACGCCTTGCGGAGAAGGGGGCAGATCGGGGATAGTTCCGCGATGCTCAATCGGGGAGACCCCTTGCCTGCCGCTCGCCGCGATCCCTCGCTTCGCCTCGTGCACCCCGACGGCGTGGTCGAGATCGACCTGCCCCGGGATTCCCCCGGCGACCCCACGCCCGCCAACGGAGACGCCTCGACCCTCCGCGACCTGCTCGCGGATGCGAGACGGGTGCTCGCGGTGCTCAAGGCCGAGCGATCGATGCTCGACGCCCGCCTCGCCTCGCTCGGGCGGCGGGACCCGATCCGCGAGGTGACCGGCCGAACCGCGATCGACGCGGCGATCGAGCAGGCCGCTCGGGTGGTGGCGGAACTCGAGGCCGTCTGCGGCGAGGCCATCTGCAGCGAGACCTGATGGGCGTGCCCGGTCGGCGGCGGGACCGCCGCCGTCCTCCGGCTCGCCGAACGGCCGCTCGCCGAACGGTCGCTTGTTGCCGAACGGCCGCTTGTTGCCGAACCCTTGGCGGGTTCCGGTTCAGGCCGCGCCGACCGCCATGCGGGTGAAGGAGAGGATCTTGCTGCCCTTGGGCAGCACCTCCGCCACCGACTTGCTGTCGTCGCGGACGTAGCGTTGCCCGAGGAGGGTGTTCTCCTCGAAGAACTTCCGCATCTTGCCTTCGGCGATCTTCTCGGCGATCTCCCGGGGCTTGCCGGTGGCCGCGGCCTCCTCGACCGCCTCGCCGCGGCGGGCCTCCACGGTGGCGGCGTCGAGGCCCGCCGGATCCACCGCCATCGGGGTGGGCACGTGGGCGGCGACGTGCATGCAGATGCCCGCGAGGATCTCCTCGGGAACCGGACCCTCCGCCTGCAGCAGCACGCCGAGCTTGCCGTCGTGGTGGACGTAGGACCCGAAGGTGCCGCCGTCGAGACGCACCCCGCGTCCGCAGGAGAGGTTCTCGCCGGTGGTGAGGCGGACCTCGTCGAGGCGCGCGGCCATCTCAGGGGTCACGGCGATCTCGCCGACCGGCTGGGAGAGCGACATTGCGGCGAGCTGCGTCGCCATCGCCCGGAACGTCTCGTTGCGGGCGGTGAAGTCGGTCTCGGCGCGGACCTCGAGGATCGCGGCCTTGGGGCCGTCGATGGCGACGGCGATGAAGCCCTCGCCCGCCGGCCGGTCGGTGCGGGTGTCCATCTTGCCCTTGAGACGCTGCCGAAGCAGCTCCTCGGCGGCGGCCATGTCGCCGTGGCTGTCGGCGAGGGCCTTCTTGCAGTCCATCATGCCCAGTCCGGTTCGCTGCCGGAGGGTCATCACGTCCTTGGGGCTGATGTTGGCGGTTTCCATGGTGGGGTCGTCCTCGGAACGGAGCTCGGTGGGATCGGGCGGGTCGCGGGGCGGCGGACCGCCGGACTCGCAGACTCGACGATGCGGCGGGGGAGGGCGGATCCGGCCCCGCGTGGGGGCGGGGTCAGGCGGGAGTCGCGTCCTCGCCGCCCTCGGCGACCGGCGCCAACTCGGCCGGGGCCGGCTCGGCGGCGCGGAACTGGCTGCGGGAGGAGCGGCGACGCGGAGCCTCCTCGGCGGCGGCGCCGGCGTCCTCCGGCTTGCCGTCGGCGGCCGGCCGCAGCTGGCGGCCCTCCTTGACGGCCTCGCAGAGCTCGCGGACCACCACGTCGATCGACCGCATCGAGTCGTCGTTGCCCGGGATGGGGATGTCGGCGAACTCGGGGTTGCCGTCGGTGTCGATCAGGCAGACCGTGGGAATGCCGAGGTTGCGGGCCTCGCGAAGGGCGTTCAGTTCGCGGTTCACGTCCACCACGACCACGGCGCCGGGCAGGCGGGTCATGGTGCGGATGCCGTTGAGGTTGCGGAAGATCTTCTTCTGCTCTCGGGTGAGCTGCGACTCCATCTTCTTGGAGTAGGAGCGGATCTCGCCGGTCTCCATCAGCCGCTCGAGCTCCTCGAGACGCTTCAGGCGCTCGCGGATGGTGCGGAAGTTGGTCAGCGTGCCGCCGAGCCAACGCTCGGTGACGAAGGGCATGCCCACGCCGCTCGCATGCTGCTCGATGGCGCCCTTGGCCTGCCGCTTGGTGCCCACGAACAGCACGTCCCGGCCCTCGGCCACGGTCCGCTGCAGGAACCGCTTCGCGAGCAGCATGCCCTTGACGGTCTCCTTGATGTCGATGATGGAGATGCCGTTGCGGGTGTCCCAGATGTAGGGGGCCATCCGCGGATTCCAGTTGCTGCGGCGCTGGCCGAAGTGGATTCCGGCGTCGATCAGTTCCTGAACGAGCGTGCTCATGGGGCGGGGTTCCTAGCAGCGACACCGACAAGCCGGATCGTGGCGACCGCCTGCGGCGGCACCGGCCCGTCCAAGGGCGCTTCGGGGGATGGTCGCCGGCGGCGCCGGCAGGCTCGCGGACGGGCCACGATCGGCCGTTCCGCGCCGACCGCCCCCGCAGGGGCGAATCGGAGACAAGTCGCCGAGTATAACCGCCGCTTCAGCGGGCGGAAGCGGCGTTCTTCTGTCCGAGCCTGGGGATCCGGGCCGATGGACCCGGTCCCGCAACGCACCCGCTCGGAGCCGGTCCTGCGACCCTCCGAGGGAACCCTCTCCTCGGAGTCCGACCGTGCTTGGAAAGGTCTTCAAGGCCTACGACATCAGGGCCACCTACCCGAAGCCGCTCAACGAGCGGATCGCCTGGCAGATCGGCTACGCGACCGCCGAGTACCTGACGACCGAAGCCGCCGAGGCGGGCTTCGACGACCCCATGATGCGGCACCTCGTGGTGGGCCGGGACATGCGGAAGAGCTCCCCCTCCCTCGCCGAGGCCCTTCGGCAGGGCATGCGGGACTTCGGGGCCCATGTGATCGACCTCGGGCGGGTGGACACCTCGATGGTCTACTACGCGATCCACCTCACCGGGGCCGCCGGCGGCGTGCAGGTGACCGCCTCCCACAATCCCGCCAACTACAACGGCTTCAAGATCTCCCGCCGCGGCGCCCGGCCGGTCGGCTCCGGGAGCGGCCTCGAGGAGATCCGCCGCCTCGCAGCGCTCGTCGAGAAGGACAAGCTCGTGCCCCGCGGGGGGCGGGAGGAGCAGCGGGACCTCTGGGAGGCCTACCG
The DNA here is from genome assembly GCA_964596455.1 of uncultured Isosphaeraceae bacterium. Classification (GTDB taxonomy): domain Bacteria; phylum Planctomycetota; class Phycisphaerae; order Phycisphaerales; family SM1A02; genus CAZQUA01. The sequence goes on along the minus strand of CAZQUA010000140.1, from coordinate 890 downwards.
CGGGCATCTGCTTCGGTTCGTCTCGCCGTCGCTTCTCGAGGGGCGTCGTTCGCTGCGGATCGTGGTGGACGCCTCCAACGGCATGGCCGGCACGATGGTGCCGAAGCTCTTCGGCGGGGTGAAGGGCCTGAAGATCGTCCCGATCAACTTCGAGAACGAGTCGGGGGAGTTCGTGCACGAGCCCAACCCGCTCGTGCCGGAGAACCTGCGGCAGACCCAGGAAGCGGTGGTCCGGGAGAAGGCCGCGGTGGGATTCTGCTTCGACGGCGATGCGGACCGCTGCATGGTGATCGACGAGCGGGGCGAGCCGGTGCCCTGCGACCTGCTGCTCGCCTGGATGGCCGGGCGGTTCCTGAAGGCGGATCCGGGGGCCGCGGTGATCTACGACCTCCGTTCGAGCCGCACCGTCCGCGAGGCGATCCTCGAGGCGGGCGGCCGTCCGGTCGAGGGCCGCGTGGGGCACGTCTTCATGAAGGCCCTCATGGCGGAGCAGCGGGCGGTGCTCGGCGGCGAGCTCTCCGGGCACTTCTACTTCCGCGACGTCTTCAACACCGACAACGCCGCAAGGGCCTTCGCCGAGGTGGTGACGGCCCTCGCGGAGAGTCGCGAGCCGCTCTCGGCGCAGATCGCGCCGTTCCGCCGCTACGCCCACTCCGGCGAGGTCAACTTCCAGAACGAGGATCCCGCGGCGGCGCTCGCCGCGCTGCGGGCCGCGTATCCCTCTGCGAAGGCGGGCGATCGAGATGGCCTCAGCCTCGACGCGGGGCCCTGGTGGTGCAACGTGCGGCCGAGCAACACCGAGCCGCTGCTGCGGCTCAATCTCGAGGCCCGCACTCCGGAGATCCTCGAGGCCCAACTCGCGGCGCTCTCGCCACGCCTCGGCAAGCGGG
>CAZQUA010000139.1:0-6466 GCA_964596455.1 uncultured Isosphaeraceae bacterium | reverse complement strand
CGCCGCGGCGATCCGGCGGATCGGCTCGATGAAGCCCATGTCGAGCATCCGGTCGGCCTCGTCGAGGACGAAGTCGCGGACCTCGCCAAGGTGCACGAGGCCCTGCCCGAGCAGGTCGAGCAGGCGTCCCGGCGTGGCGACGAGCACGTCGATGCCGGCGGCGATCGCCTGCACCTGCGGGTTCTGCCCGACGCCGCCGAAGATGACGGCGCCGCGAAGGCCGCTGCCGCGGCCGTAGGTCGCGAAACTCTCGCCGATCTGCGCCGCCAACTCCCTCGTCGGGGAGAGCACCAGCACCGTCGGGCGGCGGCGGGGCGCCGGCTTGCCGCCGGCGAGATCGCCGAGCAGCCGATGCAGCAGCGGCAGCGCGAACGCCGCGGTCTTGCCGGTGCCGGTCTGGGCGATGCCGAGAAGGTCCCGGCCCTCGCAGAGCGGCGGGATCGCCTGCGCCTGGATCGGCGTGGGCGTCTCGTACCCCTCGGCGGCGAGCGTCTTCAGAAGCAGGGAGTGCAGCGACAGCTGCGCGAAGCCCGGCGAAGCGGGCACGGTGGACGAAAGAACGGTCTTCACGAACGATGGACCCATGGCCGGCGGCAGAAATCGGATGCCGCGGCCCCTCAGGGGACTCGCCAAGGGCGGTTTCGCATGTCCGGCGACGGTGGACCGGCAGGACCAGGAACAGCCAGATGGCACGCCGGCCCGCTTCCGATGCGGCACCTGCGAGGCCGGCGGATTCCCAGAGTCGCGTCGGGCGACGGTCGCCCGACCTGAGGTCACCGGCAGAGATCGCGGAGTATAGGCCGCCCGCCGGCTTCCTGCCGGACCACGCCGATCCCGTCCGTCCGCGGCCCGCTCACGTCCCCCGCGAAGGCGGTCCGGACGCGGTCGTCGCCACGAGCACCGCCTCGGCGGCGGCGACCTCCGACTCCGAGACGACCGTCGCCCCGAGGGCCTCGAGGCGTTCCCGATCCGACTCCTCGAAGGTCCGCACGAACGCCCGCACCCCCCGCTCCCGCGGCCGCAGATGCTGCAGCATCCGCTCGTGATCGGCCACGCGGCCCATCGTGGCGATGACCACCCGCGCGGTGAAGGCGTGGGCGGCGGCGAGCACCGCCTCCTCCGCGGCATCGCCGAGGATCGCCGGGATCTCGCGGTCCCGAAGCCTCGCGATGGTGTTGGGGTCGCGATCGACGACCACGACCGGCGCGGGCGAGAGCAGCAGCATGTCGAGCAGCACCCCGCTGTTGCGGCCGCATCCGAGCAGCACCACATGATCCCGCAGCGGCGGCAGCGGCGGCACCGCCCGGGCCGGCAGGCGCTCGGTGATCGCCCAGGCGGTCCGGTCGCTCGCGAGCACCGGCGTGACCATCATCGAGGCCACCGTCACCAGCGCCAGCGTCGAGAAGAGCGTGGGGTCGATCAGGCCGTCGGTCTGCGCGACCACGGCGAGCACCAAGGCCAGTTCGCCGCTCTGGGCGAGCAGCAGGCCCGCCTCGACCGCGCCTCGCCGCGAGAAGCGGCTTCGCCCCGCCGCCACCGTCACCGCCAGCGGCGTGGCGACGAGCACGATCGCCAGCCCCGCCGCCGCCAGCACCAGCAGCTGCGGCGGCGGCAGCGTCAGCGACGCCCCGAGCACCGTGAAGAAGACCGCCTTGAAGAAGATCGCCACCGACTCGAGCGGGGCCCGCACCGATGCGGCGACGGGGAAGCCCGACAGCGAGACCCCCGCAATGAACGCCCCGGTCACCGGCGGCAGTCCCAGGGCATGGGCGATGCCCGCAAAGGCGAAGAGCACCGCGATCGCGAGCAGCAGCATGGTCTCCGGTTCCCGATCGAGTCGCCCGATCAGGGAAGGTCCGATCCATCGCAGCACCCCGAAGCCGGCGAAGAGCAGCAGCGACACTCCGAGGACCCCTCGCAGCACGCCGCCGACGCCCTCGTCGGCGCCGCCGATCGCGGCGATCGCGAGGATCATCACGAGATCCTGCAGCAGCAGCACCCCCAGCACCAGGCGGCCGAACGGCTCGAAGAGCTGCCGCCGCTCGACCAGCATGCCGACGCCGACGATCGTCGAACTCGCCGCCATCCCGAGGCCGAAGAGGGCCGCGGCGGTTCCGGAGACGCCGCACGCCGCTGCGGCGGCGCCGCCGAGCACCGCGATGGCGACGAACTGCGCCGCCGCCACCCGGGCCGCGGCGCCGGCCTCGGAGGCGACCCGCCGCGGGTCGAGCTCGAGGCCCGCGACGAAGACCAGCACCGCGAGGGCCAGCTGCGGCAGCGGATCGTCGACCCGCACGGGGGCCACCTCCGCGACGCTTCGAAGCAGCCACGCCCCGAGCACTCCGGCGAGCACCATCAGCGGCACCGTGGGCAGGCGAAGCGCCCGCGAGAGGCCGGTCGCGGCCGCGGCTGCGAGGGCGAGCGTGAGGACGGTGATCACGGCAGGAGGATCCCCTCCTCGGCGAGCAGCGTCATCAGGCGGATGTTGCCCTGCATCTTGCTGTCGAGCAGATGCGCCGAACCGAGTCGCCCGAGCGACTCGACCACCGAGCCGTCGAAGGCATGGGCGGCGCAGGGCACCCCCGCCTCCCGGCAGCGATGGGCGAAGAGCGCGTTCACCTCCTCGATCTGCAGAGCGGTGATCGCGAAGGCGGCGGTCGGCAGGTCGGCGGCCTCGAGGGTCCCGCGGTCGTCGATGCTGCCGTGGAGGGTCTCTCCGGGAAGGCCCGCAAGCTTGCCGGGATCGGTGTCGATCGCGAGCGTGGCCACGCCCCGCGCCGCCAGCCTCGCCACGATCCGCCTGCCCATCGAGTTCATGCCCACGACCACCACATGGCCCGTTCGGGGCGGCGGCGCCGGATGCAGGGCCTCCTCGCCGGCCCCGAAGATCCGGGTCCAGCCCCGCCGCACGAAGAACTCGTGCAGACGGTCCCGCACTCCGAAGAGCAGCGACGAGATCACGATCGTGCCGAGGCCCACCATGGTCACGAGGCCGACCGCGTTGGCGTCGAGCAGGCCCGCCCCGAGGGCCACCGTTGCGAAGATGAAGGAGAACTCGCTGATCTGCGCGAGCGTCGCCCCCGCGAAGAAGGCGGTCCGCTCGCCGTAGCCGCAGCGGGCGATCAGCCAGACGATCGAGAACGGCTTGAGGGTCAGCACCAGGATCCCCAGGACCACGGCTGCGAACCAGGTCTCCCGGGCGGCCGCCAGATCGGTGCCGGCGCCGATGGCGACGAAGAAGATCGCGATGAAGAAGGTCATCAGCGGATGCAGGCGGCGATTGAGGTCCGCCGCCGCCGGCAGCTGCGCCAGCGAGATTCCCGCAAGGAACGCCCCGATCTCCGGCGAGAGCCCCAGCCAGGTGGCCAGGCCGACGAAGGCGAGGCACCAGGCGAGTCCCCAGACGATCAGGGTCTCGCTGCGGCGGGCCGCCCAGGTGAAGGGCGTCGCCAGCAGGAACTTCGCCGCTCCGAGGGCGATCGCCAGCAGCACCGCCATCGAGACGAATGCCAGCGGCAGCCGCAGCAGGGTGTCGCCGACGCCGCCGCCGCCACCCTCCTCGCCGCTGCCGATCCCGTGCAGCAGGGTCAGGCCCACGATCACCAGCATGTCCTCGACGAGCAGCACCCCCACGGCGATGCGGCCATGCAGCGAGCCGAGCTCGTGCCGCTGCTCGAGCAGGCGGATCACCACGACGGTGCTCGAGAAGGTCAGGCACAGGGCGATCACCAGCGACGCGGCGAGCGGGAAGCCCATCGCCAGGCAGGCGACGCCGCCGGCGATCGTGGTGACGATCACCTGGCCGATCGCCGCGACGAACGCCACCCCGCCCACCTGCCGCACGCGGTCGAAGCTCAGCTCGAGGCCCACCAGGAACAGCAGCAGCACGATGCCGAGATGGGTGATCCCCTCGATCGCCGCGTCCGCCGCCGCGGCGGCGCTGTCGCCGCCATGCTGCAGTTCGACGAGGCCGAGCACCGGCCCGATGACGAGCCCCGCAGCGATGCAGACCACGATCGACGGCAGCCGCAGCGGCCGCAGCAGCAGGATCATGGCGGTCGCGACGACCACCATGATGCCGAGGGCCTGAAGCAGCGAGATGGCGGGCATGTCGGCGGGCACGGGACCGGGACCGGAGCCGGGACCGCGGAGGATATCCCCCGCCCGAGGCGCCTACGGCTCGATCCACTCCGCACGCCCCGCCGCGCCGAGGCGGAACCGGGCCCGGCGATGGCCGTGGGCATGGAGCTCGAGGCGGTCGATCTCCGCCGCCGCCGTCGCGAGCACCGCGAAGTTCACGAGGCCCGGCGCATCCTCGTCGCCTTCGGGAGTCCGCCCGAGCAGTTCCGGGGGCAAGTTGGGCGACGGTCCATCGCAGGCGGCGCCGGGTGGCCGCGGCGCGAGGTAGCAACGTCGGCTCGAGCGGCTCGACCGCTCCCATCGCTCGATCGCCAATGGATCGCCCGCTGCCGCCCGATGCACCCTCGCGGTGCCCGCGATGCGAAGCTGCACCCGCCGCGCCGGGTCGTAGAAGACCCACGCCACCGCCGGGTTCGCGTCGATCTCCGCGACCTTCGGCGAGCGGGCATCGCTGTGGCAGAACAGCAGGCCGCGGTCTCCGTCGGCGTCGCGCAGCACCACCGTGCGCGACTGCGGCGTGCCCCCGCGGCCGAGGGTCGACAGCACCCCGAGATGGAAGGGATGGCGGCGATCGGCGGCCCCGGCCTGCAGCTCCGCCCAGCAGCGGGCGGCCCCTTCGGCGAGATCCGTGGGCGGCTCCGAAGGCATGGTCATGCGGTCCCCTTGCCCGTGGCGATCCGGCCTTGCTCCGCAGCCGCCGGCGTCGTCTTGGACTCCGGCGAGCCGGCGAGCTCCGCCTCCTCGAACGCCACCGTCTCGTCGACCGGCAGCGTGTCGAACTCGCGGCGGGGATCGACCCGCCGCCGCGACGCCACGGCGTGCTGGGTGAAGAGCATCGTCGCGGCGCCGGCGACCGCAAGCGTGCCCAGCAGCGTCTGCCCGGCGGTCAGCAGTTCCCCGAAGAGAAAGTAGCTCGCCGCCGCGACGGTGAACGGCTGCAGCTGGACGATTCCGGTCGCCGGCGCGATGCCGAGGCGAACGAGGGCGATGAAGTAGATCACATGCCCCGCGGCGAGGCCGAAGACCACCGAGAGGATCATCACCAGCCAGATGCCGGGGCCGATCGCCGCGAGCTGCGCGACCGGCGCCTCGCCGAAGAGGACCATCAGCAGCAGCATCGCCGCCCCCACGTAGAGGCTGATGATGCTGAAGGAAAGTCGCGCCCCGACGCCCGCGAGGCACTTGCGGACCGCCATCGCGTAAGCGGCGTAGCCCACTCCCGCCACCGCCGCGAGCAGCATGCCGATGAGGTTGGAACCCGCCGACTCCGCCGCCGGTTCGCGGGCGGGAGCGAGCGACGCGACGCCGACCACGCCGGCGAGCACCGCCGCGGCCCCGATCAGGAACGCGGGGCGGCGGATGACCGCTCGCTCCGCCGGAAAGAGCACCGCGGCTCCGATCGCGGTGGCGACGATCTGCATGCGAAGGCCGAAGGTGAGCATCGCCGGCCCGGTGAAGTAGAACGCTGCCACGAAGGCGACCTGGGCTCCGGCGCTGAAGGCCGCCGGGATCAGCGCCCGCCGCCAGAGCGACCGCGGGACCTCGCCGCCGGCGATCCGACGCAGCAGGAACGGCAGCCACATCAGCGCCGCCATGCCGTACCGCCATCCGTTGCTCGCCCACAGGTCGAAGTGGGCGGTCAGCATCGCCACGAGCAGCGGCGTCACCGTCCAGCACAGCAGCGAACCGGCTCCGGCGGAGAGTCCCACCGCGGTGATCCCGGGCGTCTCGTGGGAATCGCCCTCGGCCGGCCCCGCGGCGCCGCCGACGGCCGCCGCGGTCGCGGTGTCGCGGCCGATGCCGCTGCCATCAAGACCGCCGGTGCCTGGGGAGGGGGACTCGATGGAGGTCATCCCCCGCCACCGTAGCAGTGTTCCCGCCGATCGATCGCCCGACCGCGACCGACTCGCCCGGAGACCCATGGCATCCGGACCCGCTGCGGCATGCGGCGCTGCGGCCGCCGGCCGATGGCTCCCGGACCTCGCGGGCCGCTCCGGAACCGTCGCGATCCGGTCAGTTGCGCAAGGCGGAACCGAGGGTCAGGGCGAGGCCGGCGGGATGCCTTGCCGACCTTCCAGCCGCCGATATACTCCCCGATCTCGCCTCGGGCGAGGCCCCCTCGGGGGTCGTGTGCGGGTGTAGCTCAGTGGTAGAGCGTCACGTTGCCAACGTGAATGTCGAGGGTTCGACTCCCTTCACCCGCTTGCTTGCACCGCCTCGCACGAAGTCGACAAGTCCCGCACCGGACACGACTTCGGAATGCGAGGCGGTCTGCGTTCCGGGCAGCGCATCTTGCACCAGCACGCACCCGGAGGTCCCGTTGAGC
>CAZQUA010000138.1:0-6478 GCA_964596455.1 uncultured Isosphaeraceae bacterium | reverse complement strand
CCGGCCGCGATGAGCCATCGGGCCATCCATCGCGGGGCCGCCTCGGGGGACGTGGTGGCAGTCGTTCGGGATGGATCGGAGTCGTCGGGCATCGGATGGGAGCCTTCGCCGTCATCGCCTCGGCAGGTTCAGGGACGGCACCCGCACGGCTTCACGGCCTGGTCCGGCGCCTCCGGCGATGGGAGGCCCGCATGGGCTGGCTCGGATTCGAACCGAGGTCTCATCGATTATGAGTCGAGTGCTCTAGGCCGCTGAGCTACCAGCCCCGTCGGCCACAGCATACGAGCCGCCGGCGCGATCCCCGCCTCGCCCGTCAGGCCCCGTCGCGGGCCGCGGGCCGGCCGGGCGGACTGGATGCGTAGATCTGGAAGCGGTGCCCGATCGCGTCCCAGCCGAGTTCCCGGCAGATGCGATCCCGAAGCGCCGCGAGTTCGGGACTGTCCAACTCGACGGACTGCCCGGTGCGGACGCACACGATCGACTGCCGCGACACCCGCCCGAAGACGAGCTGGTAGTGCGAAGGCTTGTTGTCGAACAGGGCCGCGCTCAGGATGCCGGCGTCCTGAAGCAGGCGGATGGTCCGGTAGACGGTTGCCCGCGAGATCTCGAGGCCGCGGCGGCGAAGGCCGTCGTGCAGCTCCTCGACCTCGAAGAGGCGGTCGATGGCGATGATCTCGTCGAGCACCGCGGCCCGCTCCGGCGTGTACTTCAGGTCCCGCGAGAGCAGGAAGCGGCGGAACACCGAGCAGAGCGGCATGAACGCGGCCGGAGCCGGCAGGCGGTCCGGAGCGTCGGCGGCGGGCAGGTCGGGTTCGCTCGGCATGGTCGGTCGGAGGTGACCATCGATGGTAGGGCCGCGGCTGCGGGCCGCCGGGATCGCAGCGGCCGCCGCCCCGGGCCCCCTTCTGCGATCTTCAAGGTCTCATAATGCCCGTTATGTTGCGTGGGACCGCCCGCTGACGGCAACGCCTGGCGATCCGGTCCGGCCCCGGCCCCGACGCCGTGCGAGCATCCGGTCGCGGATCGGCCGGTGCAGGATGCCTGCCGCTGCGACCGCCTGGCTGCCTGCGACGAGCACCCACGGCGCGGTCGTTCCAGCACCGCCCGCTGCGAGGATCTGCGAGGCATCGAACCCGCCCTGCCGAAGCGATGCGGCGGGACTCGTGGCGGCGGCTTGGCCATGGATCACCGAGACGAGGGCGCAACCGCTTCGCGTGAGCCACTCGCCGCCGGCGATCGCCGACGCCTCCCGCAGATGCAGACGAGCGGTCGCCTCGTCGGCCGCCGATACGAGATGCAGCGTCGGCGACCGTTTGCCCAGGGCGTGCTCGGCGGGATCGACCGGATCGAGCGTCATCAGCGATGGGCAGACTCGTGCGAGACCGCCGACGCATCCGGCGTCGCATTGGTCAATGCAAGATCGAAGATCGACGGCGGTCATCGAGCTCCGGATCGCCACGGCGATCGGGCCCGGCTCGGACTCGGCTCCCGAAGACGATGGCGAGATCAGGGTGCCGGCGCCGCGGCGATGGGCCGCCGCCACACGGATCCGCACGCCGGCTGCGGCGGCAAGGGCGACGGCGGGCGTGTGCATGACCTTCGCACCGCGGTCGGCGAGTTCGAGCATGGAGTGCGAGGCGATCCTCGGAAGCCGCTCCGCATCGCGGATCACCCGAGGGTCGGCGGTGCAGACGCCGGGCACGTCGGTCAGGATCTCGCACCAGCCGCTCGAGCCGCTCGCGCCGATGGCGGCAGCGATCGCCACGGCGGTGGTGTCGGACCCGCCCCTGCCGAGGGTGGTGAAGTCGCCGAAGGGATCGATGCCCTGAAACCCGGCGATCACGGGAATCCGCCCCGCATCGAGATGGGCGGCGATGGCGGTCGCGTCGATCCGTTCGATGCGGGCCCGTCCGGCGATCGAGTCGGTGGCGATCCCGGCCTGCATCGCGTTGAGGCTCGCCGCGTCGAGGCCGAGGCGGGCGATGGCCATCGAGAGCAGGCTCGCCGAGACGAGTTCGCCGGTCGCGAGCAAGGCATCGAGTTCCCGCCCGGGAGGCTCCGGATGGGCATCCCGGGCGAGGCCGATCAGGCGATCGGTGGTGCGGCCCATCGCCGAGACGACCACGGCCACCCGATGCCCCTCCGCGATCGTCCGGGCGACCCGGGCCGCGGCCCCGCGGAGTCGGCGAGCGTTGGCGAGCGAGCTTCCTCCGAACTTCAGGACGAGCGTGGGCATGCGGCGGGAGTCCCTTCCGGCCGTTCGGCGTGCGGATCGGAATCAGGTGGCGGCGGCGGCCCTGGACTTCTCGGCCCGATCGGCCCGCTTGCGGTCGTTTTCCGAGAGCAGTCGCTTGCGGATCCGGACCGCCGCGGGCGTGATCTCGACCAGCTCGTCGTCCTCGATGTACTCGAGGGCGCTCTCGAGGGTGATCTCCCGGGCCTGCTTGAGCACCACCGTCGCCTCCTTGTTGGCCTCCCGCATGTTCGAGAACGGCTTGACCTTGACGGCGTTGACGGTCAGGTCGTTGTCGCGGGCGTTCTCGCCCACAACCTGGCCCGCATAGATCGGATCGCCCGGACGGACGAACATCGCGGCCCGCTCGGAGAGTTGGAGCAGGGCGTAGGTGGTGGCGGCCCCCTGCTCGTTGGCGACGAGCACGCCGTTGCTCCGCCGCCGCACCGACGAGCGGCAGGGCCGCCATTCGCTGAAGCTGTGGTGCAGGATCGCCTCGCCGCCGCTGGCGTTGAGGAGTCGGGTGCGGAGGCCGATGAGGCCCCGCGCCGGGATCTCCGCCTCGAGATGCACCCGCTCGCCGCGGGTCTCCATCTTCAGGACCTCGGCGCCGCGGCCGCCGAGCAGCTCCATCGCCGGACCGACCGCCTCCGCGGTGGTGTCGAGGGTGAGCCGCTCGAACGGCTCATGCCGCACGCCGTCGATCTCCCGCTCGATGACCTCCGGCTTGCCGACGGCGAGTTCGAACCCTTCTCGTCGCATCGTCTCGAGCAGCACCCCGAGGTGCAGCAGGCCGCGGCCGGCCACCCGGAACTCCTCGGTGGAATCGCCCGGCTCGACCCGCAGGGCCACGTTGGTCTCGAGCTCCTTCCGCAGGCGATCGGCGACCTGCCGGCTGGTGACGAAGCGGCCCTCCCGGCCCGCGAAGGGCGAGTCGTTGATCCGGAAGATCATGTGCAGGGTCGGCTCGTCCACCTCGACCCGGGGAAGCGGACGGGGATCCTCGGGCAGGCAGATGGTGTCGCCGATCTCGACCCCGGGAAGGCCCTCGATCGCACAGAGGTCCCCCGCTTCCACCCGCGTCGTCTCCACGCGCCCGAGGCCGGCGAAGCGGAGCAGACGCACCGGACGCATCTTCGCGACGCTGCCGTCGCGACGGCAGATCCCGAGGGCCTTGCCCGACTCGAGCACGCCGGCGAACACCCGACCGATGGCGATCCGCCCGGTGTACTCGGAGGCGTCGAGGGTGGTCACGAGCATCTGCAGCGGCTTGGTGGGATCGTCCTTGGGCGGCGGGACCCGCTCGGCGATCTCCTGCAGCAGGTCGTCGATGCCGCTCGGGCGGGGATCGAGCGATCGCCCCGCCCAACCCTGGCGGCCGGAGGCGTAGAGCACCGGGAAGTCGAGGGCGTCGTCCTCGGCGCCGAGATCCACCAGCAGATCGAAGACCTCGTTGACGACCGCGTCGGGGCGGGCGTCGGGGCGATCGCACTTGTTGACCACCACGATCGGGCGAAGGCCGAGTTCGAGCGCCTTGGCGAGCACATGCCGGGTCTGCGGCATGGGGCCCTCCGCGGCATCGACGAGCAGCAGGGCGCCGTCGGCCATCCGCAGCACCCGCTCGACCTCGCCGCCGAAGTCGGCGTGGCCGGGCGTGTCGATGATGTTCACCCGCAGGCGCTGCCCCTCGAACCGCCCCTGCCGCGGCTCGATCTCGATGCCGCAGTTCTTGGAGAGGATCGTGATCCCCCGCTCCCGCTCGAGGGGATTGGAGTCGAGCACGCACTCGCCCGCGCCGACCCCCTCGAGGGTGCCGGAGTGGGCCAGCAGCGTGTCCACGAGGGTGGTCTTGCCATGATCGACGTGGGCGATGATGGCGACGTTGCGAAGGTTGGTGTTCACGGGCGGCGGAGTGTAGTCGCGGCCGGGTGGGCTTTCCCGGCGGTCGCGAAGCTTCGCCGTCGATGCCCGCACCCGACTCGCGAACCGCGCTCGCCCGCGGCGGTCACAGGCCGTAGAGCGGCGCGAGCTTCCCCTCGAGGTGACGCATCAGCGGATCGGCGGAGATCGCCTGCCCGGTCACGACCTGGTGCAGCTCCGCCGAGCGGTGGCGGCGGCCGTGGGCATGGACCTCGTGGTGGAGCCACTCCCGCAGCGTCGTGAACTCGCCCCGGGCGATCCGCTGCGGCAGGTCCGGGATCGCCCGCATCGACGCCTCGAAGAAGCCGGCCGCGATCAGGTTGCCGAGGGTGTAGGTCGGGAAGTACCCCATCGCCCCCATCGACCAGTGCACGTCCTGCAGGCAGCCGCGGCGGTCGTCGGGCACCTCGACCCCGAGCATCGTGCGATAGGCCTCGTTCCAGGCCGCCGGAAGATCCTCGACCGCGAGGTCGCCCCGCAGCATCCGCCGCTCGAGATCGAAGCGGATCATGATGTGGAGGTTGTAGGTGGCCTCGTCGGACTCGACTCGGATGAGGCCCGGCTCGACCCGGTTGGCGGCGGCGTAGAGCTCCTCGGGCGAGAACGCCGCGGCATCCGGCCCGAGCAGCGACCCGACCTGCGGCGAGAGCCAACCCCAGAACTCGCCGCTGCGGCCGACCTGGTTCTCCCACAGGCGGCTCTGGCTCTCGTGGACCGCGAGGGAGATCGCCTCGCCCATCGGCGTGCCGAGATGCTCCTGCGGGAGGCCCTGCTCGTAGATGCCGTGGCCGCACTCGTGCATCGTCGAACCGAGGGCGTCGAGCACGAGGTCCGCCTTGAAGCGGGTGGTCAGGCGGACGTCGCCGCGATGGGAACCGCCGCAGAAGGGATGGGTCGAGCGATCGAGGCGGCCGCGGGCGAAGTCGAATCCGATCGCCTCCGCCACGAACCGCACGAAGCGCTCCTGCGCGGCTTCCGGGAAGGGGGTTCGGTCGAACCGGTCGCTCGGACGCTTGGCAGCGCCGCGGATGCGGCCGAGCAGCGCCTGCAGACGATCCGCAAGCGGCGTGAACACCGCCTCCACCGCCGCGGCGGTGCATCCCGGCTCGTAGGTGTCCGCGAGGGCATCCCACGGCTCGCCATCGCCCCGCGACCAGCCGAGGCACTCCGCCTTCTGGCGGTTGAGCTCCAGAAGGCGGGCAAGGTGGGGCCGGAAGCGAGCGAAGTCCGACGCCTGCCGGGCGGCCGCCCACTCGTGCTGGGAGATGCTGGCGGTGCGGGCGATCTCCTCGACGAGCGAACCCGGCAGGCGGGTGGCGATCTCGAAGTCCCGCCGCCACTCGCGGAGGTTGACCCGCTCCGGCGACTCGGCGTCGCTCGGAAGGCGGCCGCTTGCCTCGGCCTCCTGCAGGAGTTCGCCTAGGCGAGGATCCGTGGCGAGTTCATGGATCATCCTGGCAAGTTGGGCGATCTGATCGCCCCGGAAGGCCACCCCCCCTTCCGGCATCATCGTCTCCTGATCCCAGGAGAGGATCGCCTCGGTGCCCCGCAGCAACGCTCGGTCCCGCGACCGCCGGAGCAGCTCGCTGTAGGCGGGACCAAAGGGCGAATCGGCGGACGTCGAGACCCCGGAAGTCGAGGTGGTCGTGGCAGCGGTCAAGGGCATCCTCCTTCGGGTGGGAAGTCCGGATGATACGAAGGGGTCCCCGCGGACTCCCGGAGGAGTCCTGCTCCGACCGGTGCGGTCCCCGCGGACGCCCCCTCGGAGGCGTCTCTCCGCGGTCCCCGCGGCCCCCCTGCCGGCGGACTCCTGCAGTCCATCGCCGACCGCCCCTCGGACCGGCGATGGCCCTTCGGAGTCCGACTCGTGGAAGACCGGCGATCCCGACGCCAGAGTGATCCGGCGTCAATGGCCTCGAGTGCCAGCGTTGGCCGCGACCGCTCCCGCGTGGTGGATCGTCTGCGAGGGACCGCGGCAGTTTGGGAGAGGGACCGCGTCGCATTTAGACAAACGCCCTCCCGATCGGGAGGGCGTTCGCCGCGTCACGGTGGCTATCCGTTCACCTTAGATCGCTCGCGACTGCGGTCAAGGCAAACTTCAGAACTTCAGGGCAGTTTCTGGAACGCGGTCCGTATCAGGAACGCTGCCCGCCGTCGCAGGAGAGGCCCGTCAGGGCGATGACGACTCCTGAGCCAACGGCGTCAGGATCGCCACGATCGCCTCGCGATTCGCATCGCTGCGGTTGATCGCGTGGTCGAGCGCGGTCCAGCCTCGCTGGTCCTTCGCCTTCGGATCGGCGCCCGCCTCAAGCAGCATGCGAACCT
>CAZQUA010000137.1:0-6534 GCA_964596455.1 uncultured Isosphaeraceae bacterium | reverse complement strand
CGCCGCGGAGGCGGCGCCGGGCTGGGCGGTTGCGGGTTCGCGCAACGCAGCACGCCGGACGCATGGCCGCGTCCGGCGTGCCGATGGAACCTGCTGCGGCCGTCGGCCGCGGTGGTTCACTTGACCTTCACTTCGATCTGACGCGGCTTGCTCGCGGGACTCTTGGGCAGGTGCACCGTGAGCACCCCGTGGCTGAAGACCGCATCCACCTTCGTGGCGTCGGCATCGTCGGGAAGGCGGAAGGAGCGGGTGAAGGAGCCGTAGGCACGCTCGACGCGATGGATCTTCGCATCCTTGTGCTCGCTCTCCCACTTCCGCTCGCCCTCGATGACCAGGTGGCCCTCCTCGACGCTCACCTTGACCTGGTCGCGCTCGATCGCCGGCAGCTCCGCCTTGATGAGGTACTCCTCCTCGGTCTCGATCACGTCGACCGCGGGGCTCCAGCGCGACGCGGTGATGCGGTCGAGGTCGCCATCGCTCTTGACCTCGGCGATCGAGGGCATGCGGCCGAAGAAGCCGCCGAGGCGACGCGAGAAGGTCTCGAGGTCGCGGAAGGGGTCCCAGGTGGAGATGGGGCTCTGCATCATGGACATGGGTGGACTCCCGGTCGCCGGAGTCTTCACGGCGCCGACCTCCGGGAAGCCCATGCTTCACCGCGAGGGCGGGAACGCCGGCGGCCCCGCACCGGCGGTCGCGGGGCCGAGGGGCAGTGTTGGCAAGGCGCGTGCCCGTCGCGAGAGGGAGGCTCGCCCGATGCGGCGGCGTTCCTGCCGCGGACCCTCCGCCGAGTCGGCAGGCGTCGGCCGCGGACCCTGCCGCAGCGGCGCCCCGTCCCCGCTGCCGTATCGTGTGGACCCTTCCGATGCGAAGGAACGGCGAGAGCCGAAGAAGTCGAGCCGCCGAAGAAGCCGCCGCCGCACCGATGCCCCCGCACGCCGCCACCGCCGCCGAAGAATCCCCCCCGATCGCCGTGATCGCGGGGGGCGGGATCCTGCCGATCATCACCGCCCGCGGCATCCGCGCCGCGGGGCGGAGGGTCTGCGGGATCGGCCTGCGGGGGAACTACGAGCCGGAGTTCCCCTCGCTCTGCGACGAGTTCGCGGTGGCGGGCGTCGTGCGGCTGGGGCACTGGATCCGCGCGGCGCGGCGGTTCGGGGCACGCGAAGCCATCATGGTCGGGCGGGTCAGCAAGCTGCGGCTCCACAACCCCCTCGGCGTGCTGCTCGAGCTGCCCGACCTTCGCACCCTCCGCTTCTGGTACCGTCGCATGCGAGGGCCCGACCGCCGCTCTTCGGTGCTGCTGGCGGCGGTCGCGGACGAGCTTCTCGACGGCGGCGTGCAGTTGATCGACTCGACCCGATTCATCCCCGACCACCTCGCGACGCCCGGACCGATCGGGCGGGCGATCCCCTCGGCGAAGCAGTTCGCGGACATCGCCATGGGCTGGCCGATCCTGCAGCAGGTCGCGGAGATGGATGTCGGGCAGTCGATCGCGGTCCGGGCTGGCGATGTGGTCGCGGTCGAGGCGGCAGAGGGCACCGACGCCCTCATTGACCGGGCGGGATCGCTCTGCCGCAAGGGCGGATGGACGCTGCTCAAGACCGCACGCGACCACCACGACCGCCGCTCGGACGTGCCCTCGGTGGGCGTCGCCACGATCGAGAATCTTGCGAGGAACCGCGCCGCCTGCCTCGCGATCGGCGCCGGCCGCACGATCCTGCTCGACAGGCCGGCGGTGATCGCCGCCGCGGATCGCCTCGGGATCGCCCTCTTCGGCGTGCCCGAGGAGGTTGTCTCGGCGGAGTCGCTCGCGGCGATCCCTCGGGCATGAGCGGCGAGCGGGCGTTCGTCTCGCGAGCCGGCGCCAAACTCGCCTTCGCCCTCGATGCGTTCGGGATCGACCCCGCCGGCCGAACCGCCGCGGATCTCGGATGCAACGTGGGAGGGTTCACCGACTGCCTGCTCGCCCGCGGCGCTGCGAGCGTGGTGAGCGTGGACACCGCCTACGGCGTCCTCGACTGGCGGCTCCGCAACGATCCGAGGGTGCTCGTGCAGGAGCGGAGCAACGCCCTCCACGCGATGCCGCCCCGCGGCCCGGTCGAGTTGGTGACGATCGACCTCGGCTGGACTCCGCAGCGGCTGGCCCTGCCCGCCGCGAGGCGATGGCTGCAGGCCGGCGGCGTGGCGGTCTCGCTCTTCAAGCCCCACTACGAACTCGAGGGCGAGCGGAAGCGATGGCTCGAGCGGGGCCGCCTCGCTCCGCACCTTGCCGCCGCGGTGCTCACGGAGTTCCTGGCGGCTTCGCCGCCGGGCGGGTTCGAACTGCTCGGTTCGGTCGAGAGCCCGCTGCGGGGCGGCAAGAGCGGCCGCGGCGGCGAGGGGAACATCGAGTTCCTGCTGCACCTGCGGGCGGTGTAGGCAGCGATGGTTCGGGCCCGCCGGCGCGAGCACTCACGGCGCCACTCGCCGCGGCTCGTGCTCGAGGGGCAGCGGGGGATCGGGCGGCTCCTCGATCCGCCCCATCGGCAGGAACCGCTGCGGATCGATCTCGACCGGCGGGGCCGCCTCGAGCCAATCGAGGACCCGCCGCGGATCGGGGTCGATGGTGAAGAGTTCCTTCACCGCCGGCTTGATGAAGCGGTGCTCGATGCCGTGCTCGATCATCGCGACGAGCGGATCGAAGTAGCCGCGGTCGTTGACGATGCCGATCGGCTTGGCGTGCTCGCGGAGCTGCCGGCCCACGAGGGTCTCGAAGAACTCCTCGTAGGTGCCGAGGCCGCCGGGGAGCACCATGAACGCGTCGCCCCGCTCGACGAGGATCCGCTTCCGCTCCCGCATCGAGGCGACCACGATCAGCTCGTCGCAGCGGTCCCAGCCCTGCTCGTGGGCGAGCAGATGCTCGGTGATCACCCCCACGACCCGGCCGCCGCGGGCATGCAGGGCCCGGGCCACCTCGCCCATGAGGCCGATGCCGCCGCCGCCGTAGACGAGTTCGATCCCCCGTTCGGCGAGCAGGTGGCCCACTTCGCGGGCGGTCGTCGCGAAGGCCTCCTCGAGGCTCGTGGAGCTGGCGCAGTAGACGGTGAGGGCATGCATGATGGCGACAGTCTGACGATCGGCCGCCATCGGGCAAGGCGCCGCCGCCGACCGGATGGCCTTGCGGCGCCGGCGGCCCGATCGTCGCCCCCGCCGCGGCGGGCCCTGCTGCCGCCGGCCCCTCGCCGCCGCCCTCGTACACTCCCGCCGTGGTCGCTGCGGTCCTGCTGCTTCCCGTCGCCGGATTCCTGCTCGCAGCGCCGCTGACGGCGTGGCTGGCGCGGGCCGGCCGTCGCTTCGGCACGCTCGACTCGCCGGGCACCGCGGGCCATCGCAAGGAGCTGCGGCCGGTGCCGAACATCGGCGGCATCGCGATCGTCGCCGCGGTGGCGGTGCCGATGCTCGCGGGACTGGTGCTGCTTCGCGCCGCCCCCGAGGCGATCGTCGAGGCGGTGCCGGGGATCGAGGCCCATCTCGATCGCCTGCGGGCCTCCGAGGGCATCGCCTGGGGCGTGCTGGCGTCGATGCTGGCGATCCATCTCGTGGGCCTTCGCGACGACCGTCGGGCCATCGCGCCGCTTCCCAAGTTGGCGGTGCAGGCGGCGGCGGCGCTCGCCGTCGCCACGCTGCTCGACACGCGTCTGCTGATGCTGCTCGATGCCCTTGGGCCCCTCGGCGTGGCCCTCTCGGTGGCGGCGACGGTCCTGTGGATCGTCGCGGTCACCAACGCCCTCAACTTCCTCGACAACATGGATGGCCTCGCCGGCGGCGTCGCCGCGATCGCGGCGGCGGTGCTGCTCGCGGCGACCCTGCTCAACGCGCAGTGGTTCGTGGCGTCGCTGCTCGCCTGCCTGCTCGGGGGACTGCTGGGCTTCCTGGTGTTCAACTTCCCGCCCGCGAGGATCTTCATGGGCGACGGCGGTTCGCTGCCGGTGGGCTTCCTGCTCGGCGTGCTGACGGTGCGGACGACCTACACCGACCCGGGCGACCCGCAGTTCCTGCTCGGCACCGCCTGGTACGGACTCTTCATGCCGCTGCTGGTGCTGGCGATCCCGCTCTACGACCTCGTGGCGGTCTGCCTGATCCGCCTGCGGGAGGGACGGCCGCCCTGGGTGGGGGATCAGCGGCATCTGAGCCATCGCCTGCTCCTTCGCGGCATGACGCCGCGGCGGGCGGTGCTGACGATCTGGTCGCTCGCGGCGATCGTCGGCGTCTCGGGCCTCCTGCTCGGATCGCTGCGGCCGTGGCAGGCGGTGCTGGTCGCCGGGCAGGGCCTCGCGGTGCTGGGGGTGCTGGCGATGCTCGAGCGGTTCACGCCGCCCCAAGGCGGAAGGGACCCGCGGCCGTGACCGCGAGTCCGGCGAAGGATCGCGGCGGCTGGCTCCTGACCCTCGGAACGGCCGGCCTCCTCGCCGCGGCGGCGATCCGCACCGTGGTGGCCCTGCCGCCGTGGCGGTGGTTCGATGCCGATCCGCTGCTCGCGGCGGGAGCCCTCGAGGGCGGAGGGCCGGCGGCGAGCCTGCTGCTCGATCTGGCCCTGTGCCTCGCGGCGGCGGCGGTGCTTGCGGGCCTCGTCCGCCGCGGAGGGCGTCTCGATCCGCTGGCGATCCTGCTGTGGCTGCTGCCGCTGCCGTGGCTGTGGTGGCACGGCCGGCACGATCTCGAGCAGGCCTGGCGGGGCGGCACCGTGGCGTCGGCGTGGCTGGGCCTGCTGGCGGCGGCGCATCTGCGGCAGTCGCCGAGGCATCGCCTGCTGCTCGCGGCGGGCCTGCTCGCCTGCGTGGCGCCGTGGGTCGCTCGCGGGGCCACGCAGTGGTTCGTCGAGCATCCGGCGATGGTCGCGCAGTTCGAGGCCGACCGTGCGGCGATCCTGGCGGCCTTCGGATGGGAGGAGGGCGGCGAAGCCGCGCTGCAGTACGAGCGGCGCCTGCGGCAGCGGGAGGCGAGCGGCTGGTTCGGTCTCGCGAACGTGTTCTCCTCGCTCCTCGCCGCCGCCGCGGTCGCCTGGGCGTGCCTCGCCGCGGCCACGCGGGGGCGTCGCCTCGGCGGCGGCACCGTGCTCGTCGCCTCGCTCCTCGCCGCCGCCGCCGCTGCGGGGGTGGCGATGAACGGATCCAAGGGCGCGATCGCGGCTCTGGCGGCGGGCGGCGTCTTCGCGGCGGTCCTGGCGCTGCGGCCGCGGGAGGGCCTCGCGTCGCGGCTGGTGCTGCTGGCGATTCCCCTCGGGATCGCCGCGGTGCTCCTGCGGGGCCTGCTGCCGGAGGATCTGCTCGGCGAGCGGAGCCTGCTCTTCCGATGGCACTACCTCGTCGGGGCGGTGCGGGTGGCGTCGTGGGTGCCGCTGACCGGCGTGGGGCCGGCGGGCTTTCAGGAGTGGTACCTGCTCGCGAAGCCGCTCCGCAGTCCCGAGGCGGTGCAGAGCGCCCACTCGCTGCTGGCGGACCAGCTCGTCGCCGTCGGCCTGATCGCGGCGGCGTGGATCGCCCTTCTGGTTCGGGTGCTGTGGCCCCGCGTGGCGGAGCCCGCCGACGGAGGCGGTCCCGGCACCGCTGCGGCGGTGCTGGCCTGGTCGGGTGCGGCCGCCGCGGCGGCGGTGTCGATGGCGCTGGCGTCTCCGGGATCGCTGGCCCTCGGCTCGCTTTGGACCTGGATTGGCGTGGGACTGTTCCTGCCTGCGGCGATGACCGCGTGGACGATCCTGCGGGCGGCGCCGCCCGCCGCGGGATCGTCGCTGCTCGCGGCGGCGGCCTTCACGCTGCTGCTGCACGGGCAGGTCGAGATGACCTTCTTCCATCAGGGTTCGCTGCCGTGGGCGATGCTGCTCCTCGGCCTCGCCGGCGGCGCCGGCGTCGGCGAGGCGGCGGGGCGGGTGAGGGCCGGCATGGCTTCGGCGGCCCTTCCGGCGGCGGCGGGCCTGCTGCTGCTCGTGGGGCCGCTTCGCGACGCGTGGACTGCGGAGCGGTCGCTTCGCGAGGCCGCGGCGCCGCTTGAGGCGTGTGTCCGCGAGGCGGAGGCGTCGAGGCGGCCGCTCGATCCGGAGGCGGTGCGGCAGGCGCGGGGCCGTGCCGCGGATCGTCTCGCGGCCCTTGCCGCGGATGGCCGCCGCGCCGCCTCGCATGCGGCCTCGCTCGAGGTCGAGCAACGCCTCGCGATCGCCCTCGGACGCGAGGATGCCGCCGCCGCGGGAGCGGCCTTCGCCGCCGCGCTCGCCGCCGCCGACGAGGCCATCGCGCGGTTCGGCCCCTCGGCGAGGCGTCTCTCCGACCGCGCGATGGTGCTGGCGGCGTGGCGTCGCGAACAGCCGGACGAGGTCTCGGCGGCGTCGCTCGTCGAGGCGTTGCGGCAGGCGGTCGCGAGGCACCCCGGCGATCCGGGGCGGTGGATCGAGTTGGGCGACGCCCTCCACGAGGCCGGCGAGCGGGAGGAGGCGCGATCGGCCTGGTCGCGGGCGATCGAGGCCGACGAGGCCCGCGAACTCGACCCGCTCGTCCGCCTGCC
>CAZQUA010000136.1:0-6570 GCA_964596455.1 uncultured Isosphaeraceae bacterium | reverse complement strand
GAGTATCTGTGGAAGGGTCGATGGACGACTTTCTTGCCATTCGATGCCATTTCCAGGGGCATCCGATGACCTCGAAGCCCTGAGCCGCGGCGGACGCGGCGGACGCGAGCGGACGGCCGCGTCGGTTCACTCCCGGTGGGACGAGTCGGCGGTCGGGGCCGGACGCGACGGGGCGGGCTCCGCCGGGGTCTTTGCGGCGATCGCGGCATCGATTGCCCCAATGGCCGCGATCGCGATCGCGGCGGGCGAGGGCCGCTCGGCCGGCAGGACCGGCGCGAAGGCTTCACCGGAACCATCGGAAGGCGGGTCGCCGACCCGCACCACCCGATCGAGGCCTGCTTCACGCCCGTCGCCAAGCGAGTCGCCGTGGGCCGCGAGGCGACGCCACGCGGCGAGGTCGAGCAGATCGTCGGCGCCGAGCATCCATTCGTCGTCGACGATGCGGAGGCCGATCGGCCCTTCCGACGCGATGGCGAGGCCGAAGATCGCCGACTCGAACGATGCGGCGCGATCGGCCGAGGCGGCTCCCGCCGCAGCCTCGCGGGTCCTTGCCATCGCCGCATCGGCGCCGAGCGGCCCTTCGCGTCCGCCGCGGGGCAACTCGGCGATCGAGAGACGAAGGGCCTCGAGGGTCGCCTCGTCGAGCATCCCATCCTGCCGCATGGCGACGATGCCGGCGGCGAGGTCCTCGAGGATCGATGCCGCTACGAGGGTGCCGCCGATGGTCCGGTCGCTCCCGAGGTGCCGGGCCATGGCGGTGGTGGCGAGCAGGTCGGCGCGGATCGCCTCCCGCAGCGCCGCGGCCTCGTCAGGGGCCGCCTCGTCGCCGGCGGCGGACTCCGCGAGCTGCACGCCGCGGCGGCGAGCCTCGGCGAGCAGCAGGCGGGCACCGCCGCGAAGCGACGGGAAGGCTCGGCGAAGCAGCACCTCGCCCGGCGCCGCCGTGTCGGCCCGGCCGAAGTCGAAGTCGCAGCGGGCGATGCGGCCGGCTCGGCGAAGCGGTTCGAGGGCGGCCTCGTCGAGTCGGTCGAGCCAGGCCTCGCCCTCCCGCCGCATCGAGTCGCTCGCGGCGGCCGGCTCCTGCCGCAGCAACTCGATGGCGATCTGCAGGCGAGGCGGCGTGGCGTCGATGGCGGCGACGGCGCGGAGGTAGGGGACGGCGGCGTTGGCGAGCGAAGCGGGGTCGGTGCCGGCGGTGATCGCCGCGAGCCGGTCCCGAACCCCGCCGAGGCGCCGCTCGGTGCGGGCAAAGGACTCGCCGAAGGCCGCATAGGAGGGCAGCAGCGACAGCACCACGCCGACGGCATCGGGGCCTTCGAGGCGGAGGGCCTCGATCTCGGCATCGATCGCCTCGAGCTTCCCGCTCCGCGATGCCGCGTCGGGATCGGCCATCGCTTCCGCGGCCCGCTCGGAGAATCCGCGGACCCGTTCGATCGTCCCCTCGAACGCCGCCGGGTCGCCTTCGGCGAACGATCGGATGGCGGCGGCGGCATGATCGGAGACGATTTCGTCCGGGTCGGGGGCGTCGGCCGCGGCCATGCGACGGAGCTCCTGCGACAGCATCTCGAACTCGTTGCGGAAGGTTCGGGCCGCTCCCATCGCCTCGATGGCGGATGCCGGCATCGCCTCGCCGAGGCGTGCGGCGGAGACGGCATCGATGGCCCCGGCATCGATCGCCGCATCGATGGCGGCGCCGGCGATCGAGAGCACGCTGCCGCTCACGAGCGACTCGACCATCAGGGGGTCGGCGGCGAGGTGCCGCTGGCTGCGGGAGACCGCCTCGATCGCGTCGCACGCGGCATCGCATCGGCCCGCCACGAACCCCTCGACGGCTGCGAGGGCGGCGGCGCGGGAGATCGCCCGCATCGGCCCGAGATGCGGCAAGCCCATGGCGAAGCCCTCGCCGCGGTCGAGTCCCCAGTCGCACGCCTCGATGCGGCTCGCCGCCATGAACAGGTCGATCGCCGGGGCGACGCGGGCGAGCGCGGCGGCAAGGGCCGGGTCGCCGCCGACGAGCGGCCCGGCATCGCCGAACGCCTCGGCGACGATGGTGCGATCCTCCTCGGCGAGCGTCTGCCAGGTCGCGATCGCCTGCCGGTAGAGATCGGCGGCGTTGGCTGGCGGGGCATCGTCGAGGCCGGAAGCAAGCAGCTGAAGAAGCAGCAGGGCGGCGACGGGCATGGCATGATCCGGCAGGGGACGACGCAAAGGGCAGGGGGGCACGAGACCAGCAGCGCGGTCGTCACACTATGGCACACCTAGCATGGGATCAAGTCCGGTCCGGGTGACTCGCCGGATCCGGGCGAGGAGACGGTCGACGGCGGCAAGGCGACGATGCGGACCCGCGGTTGCGGATGGCCGTCGGGACGAGACGATGATCGACGGCAGCCGCTCGCTCCCGCCGATCGGCCTGCCGCACGCATGGGGCCACGCATGGAAGAACCGACGGACACGGCCAGTTGGGGAGTGCAGATCCGGCAGGCGTTCGAACGCAGGCTTGCGATCGAGAGCGGGACGCCGCTTGACGATCGGTCCGCCACCCGGCTGCTCGCGGCTTCGCTCGAGCCGCCGCCGGGGCCGGGCGAGCAGGTGGGGCCGTTCCGGCTGGTCGAGTCGATCGGCAGCGGCGGCTTCGGCGAGGTCTTCCGCGCCGTGCAGCGGGAGCCGGTCGAGCGCGACGTGGCCCTGAAGGTGCTCGTGGGGATCGATCGGGGCGCCGGGGCCATCTCGCGTTTCGAGCGGGAGCGCCAGGTGCTGGTGCGTCTGCGGCACCCCGGCATCGTCCGCCTGCTCGAAGCCGGCGTGACCCCGAGCGGCCTGCCGTGGTTTGCGATGGATCTCGTCGCCGGCCGCACCATCGACCGCTGGGCCGACGAGGCGTCGCCGGACCTCGCGATTCGCCTCGCGGTGCTGCGGGATCTCGCCGACGCCGTCGCGGCGGCGCATCGCCAGGGCGTGCTGCATCGGGACCTGAAGCCGGCGAACATCCTCATCGCCGAGACCGAGTCGGGCCCGCGGGTGCAGGTGGTCGACTTCGGCATCGCCAAGGTGATCGACACGGGTGCGGACGGCGATGGGGCGACCCGCGCCGGACAGGTGATCGGCACGCCCGAGTACATGAGTCCCGAGGCGGCGTCGCTCGAGTCCGAACGCCTCGACACCCGCAGCGACGTGTATGCGCTCGGCCTGGTGGCCTTCCGGGTGCTTGCGGGGCGATCCGCGATCGAGTTGCCGCGGGGCACGCCGCTGGCCGATCGCCTGCTCGCGGCGGCTCGGCCGACGATTCCTCGCCTCTCCGCCGCCTGCCGGGAGCCGCGGCTGGCCCGCCGCCTTCGCGGCGAGATCGAGTGGGTGGTGGGACGGGCGATCGCCGTCGATCCGGCATCGCGGTACCCCTCCGCGGGCGAGCTGAAGGAGGAGTTCGATCGCCTGCTCGCGGGTCAGCCGGTGGCGGCGGCGCCGCCGAGCGCGGCCTACCAGTTCCGGGCCTTCACCCGGCGGCACAAGGCGATCGTTGCGGCGGCAGCGGTCTCCGTCGCGGCGCTCGCCGCCGCGACCGCGGTCAGCGGCTCCTTCGCGGTCTCCGAGGCGCGGCAGCGGGCCCGAGCGGAGAACGCCCTCGCCGCCGAGGCGACCGAGCGATCCCGCGCCGAGGCGGCCCTCTCCGGCGAGGCCCGCGAGCGGGCGAGGGCCGAGGCGGCGCTGCAGGCGGAGGCGACACGGCGGGAGGAGCTGGCCCGCGTCGCCGCGTTCCAGGAAGCGAGCCTTGCGGCGATCGACGTGGAACGCCTCGGCGTCGATCTGCGGGAGGCGGTGCGGTCGCAGGTGCCCCTCGACGATGCGCCGCGGCGGCAAACGCTCGAGGCCGCGCTCGCGGCCGTCGACTTCACCGATCTTGCGAGGCGTTCGATCGGCCTGGGCCTTCTCGAGGGCATGCCCTCGACGATCCGGTCCGAGTTCGACGATCAGCCGGCGGTGGCGGGCCGCCTGCTCATGGCGGTGTCGGAGACCTGCCTGGCGCTGGGCCTGCTCGAGGATGCCCTCGAGGCGGCCTCGCAGGCACGAGCGGTGTTCGAGGCGAGCGAAGGTCCCGCCCACCGGTCGGTGCTGGCCGCGGCCGTCAATCAGCACGAGGCGGCGGTCCGGTTGGGCCGCTCCGCGGAGTTCGTGGAGGAGCTCGCCGACTGGTGGACGCTCGGCCAGCGGATCCTGCCGACCTCCGATCCGCTGCGAAGCTCGCTCGGCAGGGCGTTGGCGGCGTCGCTCGGGAACGGCCGCCACGACGAGGCGTTGGCGATCCTCGACGGACTCGATGCGGAGTCCGATGCCGCCGGAATCGACCGCGACCTGCTGGTGGCCGACGCCCGCGCCGACCTGCTCGAGCAGCTCGGCCGCCTCGAGGAGGCCCTCGCGCTGCGGCAGTCCCTGCTCGCCGCGATCGAGTCCGGGGACCTGCGCGGCGTGAACGAACGCCTCCGGCGGGATTCGATCCGGTTCATCCTGCGCCTTCGCGCCGTCAACCTCCTGTCCGATCTCGGCCGCAACCGCGAGGCCGTCGAGGCCAGCGAGGCGATGCTGTCGGAGATGACCACGCAGCTCGGCGGCGACCATCCCCGCACCCTCATCGTCCTCGGCGACCACGCGACGCTGCTCCGCCAGGCCGGCATGCCCGAGGAGGCCGCGTCCATCGAGGGCGAGGTCGTCGCCAAGCGTCGGCAGCAGCTGGGCGATCGCCATCCCGACACGATCCGGGCGATCCAGAACCTGGCCCTCAGCCACCGCCAGCTGCAGCGTCTCGAGGAGTCGGAGTCGCTTCTGCGGGACGCGATGCGGCTCGCCGCCGAGTCCCTGCCGCCGGACGACCTGCTTCGCCTGACCGTCGAGGTGAACTTCGGCGGCCTGCTGCTCGCGGCCGACCAGCCCGAGGAGGCCCTCGCGGTGCTCGAGGGCGTCTACCCCCGCCTCGTCGAGGCCTACGGCGTCGAGCATCCGCGGACCGTCTCGGCCCGGCGGAACCTCGGCGTGGTGCTCAACGACCTCGGCCGATACGAGGAGGCGTTGCCGATCTTCGAGGAGGGCCTCGCCGCGACCGAGCGCAACAACGGCCCCGAGGCGAGGACCACGATCGTGGCGCTGGCCAACCTCGGCGGCCTCTACCGTTCCCTCGATCGCCTCGACGAGTCGCTCGCGACGCTCGACGACGCGATCGGCCGCGCCCGCGGCACGCTTCCGGAGAACCACTGGAACATCGGCGTCTTCCTGACCTACCGCGGCCGCACCCTCATCGATCTAGGCCGCTTCGCAGAGGCCGTCGCCACCCTCGAAGAGGCTGCCGCCCTGCTCGAGGCCGCGTTGGGCCCGCCCCATCCGCGTTCGGTCGAGGCGCGGCGCCGCCTCGTCGAAGCCCTCGACGGATGGCATCTCGCCGAGCCGGATGGGGGCCATGGCGAGAACGCCGCGCGATGGAGAGCGACGCTGCCGGCGGAGCCGTGAGACCGCGTGGGGCCCCCGGTCGCGGCGAGGCCGCACCGCTCCGCAGGCGCCGGCGGCAGGGGTCTCGGGGTCGATACCCTTCCGCCATGCCCGAGTCGAACGCCGACGCTGCCTTCGCCCCCGCGCCGCTGCGGCATCGCCTCGGTCGCTTCCCAAGCGTGCTCGCCGCCGCGGCCGCGGTTCCCGCCGCCGCGGACCTTCGATGGAAGCCGGATGCCGAGCGATGGTCGATCCTCGAGATCGCA
This sequence comes from uncultured Isosphaeraceae bacterium, assembly GCA_964596455.1. Lineage (GTDB taxonomy): Bacteria > Planctomycetota > Phycisphaerae > Phycisphaerales > SM1A02 > CAZQUA01. The sequence goes on along the minus strand of CAZQUA010000136.1, from coordinate 832 downwards.
GCGCATCTGCTCGACGAGGAGCGGGAGGACTTCCGCCCTCGCGCCGAGTCGACGCTGCGGGATCCCGCCAAGGCCTGGCCGCCGCTCGATCTGGCCGAGGTGGCTTCGATTCGCCGCTACAACGAGCGGGACCCCGAGGAGGTGCTCGCCGCGTTCGCGGAGGCGAGGGCGTCCAACATGGCTTGGCTCGACTCGGTCCTCGCAAGCGGGGACTGGAGCCTCGCCCGCATCCATCCCATCCATGGCCCGCTCGCGGCGGGCATGCTGCTCGCGTCCTGGGCCGCCCACGACGCCCTGCATCTGCGGCAGATCGCCAGGCGACTGCATGATCTGGCGGTTCGGGACGCCGGGCCGTACTCGGTGCACTACGCCGGGGAGTGGTGATCGCCAAGCGAGTCCGCCCGCGGCGATCGCCATCACGTTGGCCACCCCCGACGGCGTCGTGCCCGAGCCGTTGGGTGTGGTGCCCCAGTAGACGATCGTGCCATCGGCCTTGAGCGCCACGCTCGACGTCCGGCCGCCCGAGACCTGCACCACGTTCGCGGTCGCCGGGTTCTGCAGGACGCTTCGGACCGTGGACTGGCCCTGACGATCGTCGCCCCACGCCACCACGGTGCCGTCGGACTTGAGGGCCACGCTGTGCCAATCGCCCGCCGACACTGCGATCACACCGGTCAGGCCCGCCGGCACGTCGCACTGGCCGACCTGGTTGCGGCCCCTCCGCCTCGCTTCGCTCGGCACCTCCCCTGAACGGCTTCGCGTTCAGGGAAGGAGTTCCGCCACTCGCGCGAACCAAGGGCACGCGACGCACTCTGGCTTGAGCGCGAAACGT
>CAZQUA010000135.1:0-6599 GCA_964596455.1 uncultured Isosphaeraceae bacterium | reverse complement strand
ATGCGGCCGAGGCGGCCGAGGCGGCGGTGGATGGCGATGCCGCGAAGCGTTGAGTCGACCGGGGCATCGTGGGATCGCCTAGCGGCGGGGTTCGCCCTCGCCGTGGGCCTCGCCGGCTGCTGCGGCGTGCCGCCGCGGGCCGCGGTGTCGGCACCCGACCCGGAGGAGCGTCGGGCGGCGGCGGACCGCATCGCCGAGGCGAGCGGTCGCCTCGCGGCCATGCAGCGGTTCGAGAGCGCCGGCGTCGCCATCCTGCGACTGCCCGATGCCGCAGGCGTGCCGCAGCGGGAGCAGCTCGACCTGCTCTGGCTCGCGGAGCGGCCGCTGCGGACGGCCCTCCGCCTGAAGCTCGGCGTGACCGACACCCTCGCGTGGTTCGGGTCGGACGGCTCCCGCTGGTGGGCGTTCTTCCCGCAGCAGCAGCCCTCGACCGCCTACACCGGCGCGGTGGGCGCGAGCGAGCGGGGGGGCTCGGATGCCGCCGGCGATGCGGCGTTGATGCCGCTGCTGGCCTCGCCGCAGCTGCTGAGGATCCTCGCGGGCCTGGAGCTGCCGCCGCCCGGCGGCGAACCGGCCTGGGACCAGCCGCGGTCCGCGTGGCGGCTCGAGGAGACGATCGCCTCGCCGGGCGGGCCGCTCCGCGTCGCCCGATGGTTCGACCGCGGCCGCTGCGACCTCGAGGCCGTGGAGATCCGCGGTGCGGGCGGCCCGCTTCTCCGCAGCGGCCTCTCCGAGCATGCCGCCGTCGAGGTGCCCGGACGCTCCGAGGGCGACTGGCCGCGGATCGCCACGCATCTCGACCTGTCGGCGGAAGGTCTCGACGGGAAGATGGTGACGGTGCAGCTTCGCCTCGATCGCCCGAGCGGCCTCGGCCGCCGCGTCAAGCCGCAGCTCTTCGAGTTCTCCCGCCTGCTGCAGGCGATGCCGGTCGAGGAGATCGTCGAGGCGACGCCGTGAGGCGGCGGGGCCGCTTGCGGGGCCGGCCGCCGATCGCCGCGTCGATGCTGCTGCCGATGCTGCTGCCGATGCTGCCCCCGATGGAGGCGTCGGCCCTTGCCGCGGAGCGGGCCGCATTCGACGCGGTGCCGGGCGCCGCGGCGGGCCGCGAGATCTGGCTGGCGGTCCCGGATCCGGAGAAGGCGAGGCGGACGCAGGTCCTGCATCTCGCAAGCGACCGCGATCCGCCGACGGTGCGGGTCGCAACCGTCCTCGACGGCGAGGTGGAGGCGATCGCGGCTGCGGACCGCCGGGCGTGGGTGGTGCTGGCGCCGCGTGCGGGCACCACGCCGCGTCGCGAGGTGGTCACGCTCGAGACCGCGAGGAATCCTGCCTCGGGACTCGACTACTCCTGGCCTCGCGAGGGCCCGGTGCTGCTGCCGAGCCTGCCGGGGCGGGGGCGGCTGCTCGACTTCGCCGCCGACCTGCGAGGGCCGTGGGCGTTGCTGACGGCCCCGCCCGCGCGGGGAGGCGATGCCGACGCCCGCACGCTGCTGCGGCTCGAGCGGGGGGGACGCTGGCAGGAGGTGCCGCCGCCCGAGGGCGGAGGCGTTCCCTTCGCCTTCGCCGCGGCGGAGCATCCCGGCGGCGGACTGCTGCTGCTCGGCGAGGATCCCGCCGATCCATCGATCACCATCGCGACGCCGATCGGCGGGAGCGACGGCGAGGCTCCGCCGACTCGCCGCTGGGCGGTGCCGCCGGCGCAGATCGCGGCGGCCGCCGCCGCCGATGGCGCAACGCTCCTGGCGATCCGTCCCGAGATGGGACGGTTCGAGCTGATCTATCCGCGGCCGCAGGCCTCGCTTCGGCTGGCGGAGCTTCCGCCGCCCTCCGGGCCGTTCCTGCTGGCGGGCACCGCCAACGGCCCCCGCCTGCTCGAGGCGGGCCGCGATGGGGTGCGGATCCGCCGCATCGATCCGATCAGCGGCGAGGCGTCGGAGTGGCAGACGCCGTCTCCGCCGAGCCTGGGCATGGGGACCTGGCTGCACCTGCCGCTGCTGGGCATGCTCGCGGTGACGGCGGTGCTGGCGCTGGTGCTCTTCCGGCCGCTGAAGGATCCCGATCTCTGGACCCTGCCGCCTCCCTGGAGGCCGTTGCCGCCGCTGCCCCGCGTGGCGGCGCTTGCGATCGACGCGCTGCCGGGCACGCTCCTGGCGATGGCCTGGTTCGGGGTCGGGCCGGCCGACCTCGCGTTGCTGCCGGCCTGGAGCCTCGACGCGGAGCGGGCGATTCCCTCCGCGGCGGCGATCGGCCTCACCGTCCTCTGGTGCACCGCCTGGGAGGCCCTCGGCGGCGGCACCCCCGGCAAGCGTCTCGTCGGCGCCACCGTGCGGGGAGGCGATGGCGAGCCGCCCACGCTGCGGGCGACGCTGCTTCGGAACCTCCTCAAGGGCGTGCTGCTCTACGCCCCGGTGCTGGCGATCTTCACCCTGCTCGATGCCAACGGCCGCGGGATCGGCGAGGTGCTCAGCCGCACCGCGGTCGTCCGCCGCGACGCCGCTGCCGCCGAGGATGCCGAGGACGCCGCCGACGGCAAGTCCTGATCTCGCCGCCCGTACCATGGGGTCGCCCCCGCCCCCTTCCCCGGAGCCGAGATGCCGCTCTTGCCCAAGGTGCTTCGTTCCGCGGCCGCGCCGAACCCGGAGGGCGATCCGCCTCTGCGGATCGCCGGGCGGCCGGGGCCGCGGTCGCACCGCCTGCTGATCCTCGCGATCCGCCTGATCTTCATGGTGCTGATGGTCGCGGTGACGCTGCTCACCCTCGCGAGCCGCAGCGAGCCGGGCGAGTTCGACCGCGGCACCCTCGTGGGCCTGCTGATGGCGGCGGCGGCGCTGGCGATGGTGATCGTGCTGATCGACGCGATCACCCCCAACAAGCGGCTCGCCTCGGTGGTCGCGGTGTACCTCGGCATCTGCTTCGGCCTGATCGGCGCGCTGGCGATCGGCGTGCTCATCGACACGGTGGCGCGGGCGTGGGAGCTGCAGAAGGGGCCGGTGGGGATCTACATCGAACTCGCCAAGGGCCTCATCGGCATCGTGCTGTGCTACCTCTCGGTCTCGGTGGTGCTCTCCACCAAGGACGACCTTCGCCTGGTGATCCCCTACGTGGAGTTCTCGCGGAAGACCCGCGGGACCCGGCCGCTGCTCGTGGACACCTCGGTCCTCGTGGACGGGCGGATCGACGAGCTCGGACGCACCGGCTTCCTCGACGCCCCGATGATCGTGCCGCAGTTCGTGCTCGACGAGCTGCAGACGCTTGCCGACAGCGGCGACCGCCTGCGGCGAAGCCGCGGCCGCCGGGGCCTCGACACCATGAGCCGCCTGCAGGCCAACCCCCACCTCGACGTCTCCATCGAGGACCGCTCCGTCGAGGGCCTCTCCGTCGACCACAAGCTGATCGAGCTCGCCCGCCTCGAGGAGTACCGGATCCTGACGATCGACTCGAACCTCGGGAAGGTCGCGGAGATCAAGGGCATTCCCTCCCTCAACCTCAACGATCTCGCGGGCGTGCTGCGGGGCGGCCTCGCGACCGGCGATCGGATCTCCATCGAGATCGTCAAGGCGGGCGAGAATCCCGGGCAGGGGGTGGGCTATCTCGCCGACGGCACCATGGTGGTGGTGGAGTCGGCGGCGGAGCGGATCGGGCAGAGCGTCGCCGCCGTCGTCACCAACGCGGTGCAGACCGCCGCGGGACGCCTGATCTTCTCCCGCCTCGCCGAGGACGCCGAGGAGCCCGCGGCGCCGCGGGGCGACGAGGCGCTCGCGCGGGACATGGCCCGGGCGGCGACCGAGCAGCCGCGGACCACCGGCCGCCCCGACCGTCCGCCGCGGCGAGGCGGGCCGACGCCCGGCCGGAATCCTCGCGCCTAGCGGCGTCCTCCGCACCGCCGATCCGCCGCGCCGCTACCATCCCCGTCCCGACGGCGAGAAGACGGCCGGGCCCGCTGGACGGGCGGCCCGTGAACCTGGTCAGAGCCTGACCGCAGCAGCCATAAGCGGCGTCGTCCGGGCCGACGGTCGCCTGGCCGTCTTCCCGCCGTCGGGCCCGCCGGGGCCGCCTGCCGGCTCCGGCGTCCGCGGAGATCGAGATGGCCGAGTCCGCTCCCTACGAAGTCCTCGCCCGACGCTACCGCTCCCGCGACTTCGACGAGCTCGTCGGGCAGGAGGCGATCGCCCGGACCCTGCAGAACGCCATCGCGAGCAACCGCACCGCGCACGCCTACCTCTTCTGCGGCACGCGGGGCGTCGGCAAGACCAGCCTCGCGAGGATCTTCGCCAAGGCCCTCAACGCCACCGCGGAGCTCTCCCAGCGGGACGCGGTGGGCGATGCGATCCTGCAGGGACGCGACACCGACGTGATCGAGATCGACGCCGCCAGCAACCGCGGCATCGACAACGCCCGCGACCTGATCGCCAACGCCGGCATCGCCCCGATGCGGGGGCCCTACCGGATCTACATCATCGACGAGGTGCACATGCTCACCTCCCAGGCCTTCAACGCCCTGCTGAAGACCATGGAGGAGCCGCCGCGGCACGTGAAGTTCATCCTCTGCACGACCGAGCCGCATCAGGTGCCCGCGACCATCCAGAGCCGCTGCCAGCGCTTCGACTTCCGGGCGATCCCCGCCTCGCGGATCGCGTCGCATCTGCGGGAGGTCGTCGGCCGGGAGGGCCTCGAGGCCGAACCGGAGGCGCTGCAGCGGGTCGCCCGCATGGCGAACGGCTCGATGCGGGATGCCCTCAGCCTGCTCGACCGCCTCGTCTCCGGCGCCTCCGGCCGCCTGACCGCCGCGCAGCTCGAGGAGCTCTTCGGCCTGCCCGACGAGGCGGTGATCGACGACCTGCTCGCCGCGATCGGCGAGGGCCGCGCCGCGGACACGCTGCGGCACGCCAACGAACTCGTCGACCGCGGCCTCTCCGCGGAGCGCCTGCTCGACAGCGTCGCGGAGCGCCTTCGCGAGGTGCTGGTGGCCCGGGTCTGCGGCGCCGAGGCGGACCTTCTCGACGCCGCGGCGTCGCGGCGGGAGGCGCTCGCCTCGCTCGCGGCCCGCTTCGACGAGGCGGCGGCCGCCTCGATGATCGCCCTCTGCGACGCGGTGGGGCGTTCGCTGCGGAGTTCGTCGGCACCGCGGGCGCTGCTCGACGCGGCCCTCGTCCGGATGTGCCTCGCGGAGCGGTTCGCCGACGCCGCGGCGTTGCTCGCGGCGCGGCCGGCTCCGCCGCCAGCGGGCCGCTCCCCAAAAGCGCCGGCCCCGCAGGGCGGGGCGAACGCTCGCCTTGAGCCAGTTCGGCCGGAGCCAGTCCGGCCGGAGCCAGTCCGGCCGGAGCCAGTCCGCCGCGAACGATCGGGGAGCGCGGCCGCGATCGCCGCGCCCCCGCCCGCACCGTCCGCCGCGCCTGCCCCGCCCGCCGTGGATCGCGGAGGCCGCGAGGCGACGCCCGCCCCGCGGGCGACGCCGTCCGCCGCGATCGTCGAGCCGATGCCGGCGATGGGCCTGTCGCAGGTCTGGTCCAAGGTCCGCGCCGCGGCGGCCTCGCCCCGCCTTGCGGCGATGCTCGACACCGTCGAGCCGCTGAGCTTCGACGGCGAGGTGCTGCTGCTCGAGGCCGCCGGGCCCGCGGCGGCCGCCGCCTGGATCGTCGAGCGGCCCGAGCCGCTTCGGCAGCTGCTCGAGGGCGTGCTCGGCGGGGCGGCGAAGCGAATCGCGATCCGCCTCGCGTCGCCGCGACGCGACGAGTCCGCGTCGCCCTCGCCGCCGGCGACCGGCCTCGAGAGCCATCCGGTGGTGCGGCGGGCGATCGACCTCTTCGATGCGAAGGTCGTCGCCGCCGGCCCGGCGCTGCCTTGGGGCCGAGAGACGGTGCCGGCGTCCGAGGACGACTCGGCGAAGGAGGACTGAGCCATGTTCGAGGGCTTGCGATCGCTCGCGGGTCTCGGCCCGATGCTCGCGGCGCTGCCGAAGATGCGGGCTGCGGCCGAGGAGGCCAAGCGGCGGGTGGAGGCGATCCGCGTCGAGGGCACCTCCCGCTGCGGATCCGCGCGGGCGGTGGTCTCGGGCGGCATGCGGGTCGAGGCGATCGCGCCGCCCGCGGGCGACGCGGCCTCCGCCGCCGAAGCGATCCGCGAGGCCGTCAACGACGGACTCGCGAAGGCGCAGCTCGCCGCCGCCGAGGAGATGCAGGCGGCCCTTGCCGAGAGCGGCGTGCCGCTGCCGCCGGGAGTGCTCCCCGGCCGCTGACTCCCCTCGCGAGACTGGAGCGTCGCCATGCCCTTCGAGTCGCCCGCGGACCGTGCCTATCCCGAGTCGATGATCCGCCTCATCGGGGAGTTCTCGAAGCTCCCCGGCATCGGTCGCCGCAGCGCCGAGCGCCTGGCCTTCCACGTGCTGAAGGCCGAACCGGCGGAGGCGGAGCGGCTCGCCGCGGCCATCGCGGACCTGAAGCGGCTCGTCCGGCACTGCGAGTTCTGCTGGAACCTCGCCGACGAGAGTCCCTGCCGGATCTGCGCCGATCCGCGGCGCGAGGCCGCGACGCCCCGGCCGGAATCAGCAATTTACTGGTATTTTGGCCACCCGGGCACTTAGAGAAATTCTGGGGCCAAAA
>CAZQUA010000134.1:0-6621 GCA_964596455.1 uncultured Isosphaeraceae bacterium | reverse complement strand
CCGCCTGATCCGCGATGCGGGCTTCATCCCGGCGCAGCGGAACAACGAGTACGACCTGCTGCGGGTCCACGACGGCCCGGAGAGCCCCGATCGGCGGATCACCGACTGGTCGACCCTCCGCGCGGAGCGACTCCATCAGCAGGCCGGCCACGAGGACGACCGGCCTCGGACCGCGAAGGTCGAACTCACCGTCTCGGACGCCGCCCGCACCTGACCGCCGCGGCACGCGGCGGCGCCCGCCGCTCGCTCGCCGGCGGCCGTGCCCCCGCTACCCGTCGAACGCGGTCAGCACCACGATGTCGTAGAGGGCATGGGCCCCGACGGTGATCCCGAAGCCCCGCCAGACCATCAGCAGTCCGAGCCACAGGCCGGCGAGCAGGAAGAAGGCGCCCCGACGCCATGCTTCCCCGCCCTCGCCGAGCGGGTGGTAGGCGGCAAAGAGGATCGCTGCGATCGCCACCGCCACGGCGGTGCCGGCCCGATCGGGCATCCGCAGCAGGTCCACGAGCACCGTGTGCAGCGCCGCGAGCAGCAGCAGCCGGAAGAGGAGTTCCTCGTAGAGGCCCGCCCCGAGGCTCACCGCGATGCGTCCCCCCAGATCGAGTTCGCCCACCCCGCCCGCCGTGGCCGCCGCGGGCACCGCCGCCGCCAGGAGCTTCGCCAGCACCAGCAGCGGCACCGCCATCGCCGCCGATTCCGCCGCCATCCAGAGGAGCGTCGGCGGATCGACCCGCCACGGCTTCCGAAGCAGCAGGTGCCAGAGAAGCAGCACCAGCACCAGGGCGATGCCGGGCAACGCCAGTCCCACCGGGCCGAGGCCCAGCTCCGCCAGCACCCGGAAGATCTCATGCTGCGCCTTGTTGACGAGGCGTTCGCCGCCCGCCGCCGACGCGAAGAGCAGACGGCCCTCGTAGAAGAGCACCGCCGGCAGCAGGAACGCGAGGATCGTGAGCGGTTCCCGCGAGCGTTCGCCGTAGGCCTCGAGCGGCTCGATCCAGGCCGGACGCCTCATCGCCGCCACGCCGTCGCCGCGGGCGATGCCGCCGGCGGAAGGCCATCGAAGGCAGCGGCCGCATCGCGGAGCGACCCGCCTGCCGCGGCCTCCGCCATGCGGTGCCGGCTCACGCCGCCGCGGCGACCTTCAGACCATTGAGGCGGCGGGCGAGGCGGCTCTTCCGCCTCGCCGCGGTGTTGCGATGCAGGGTGCTGGTGGTCGCGATCTTGTCGAGGATCGACACCACCTTGCGATACTCCGCCTCGGCCGCTTCGAGATTCCGCTCCTGCACCGCCCGCAGGAAGGCCTTCACCTGCTCCTTGATCCGACGCTTCCGCCAGTTGTTCAGGGCCTGGCGGCGGGCGGTCTGGCGGACCCGCTTCTTGGCGGATTCGGTGTTCGGCACGAGCGGGATCTCCGGGTCGGAACGGGCGGATCGGGGGCCGCCTTCCGCAGCGGCGGCGAACCGCGCCGTCGCCGCGGGAAGAGGCGAATCGGGGATTATGAGGGTCTCCCGCCCGAATGCAAGTCCGCTCCGGAGGGTTGGGCGGCGGACGGCCCGGATGGCGGTCCCCGGACCGCCGGTCCCCGGCCCCGTGGCGGAGGCCCCGAAACCCGCCGCCGCCGCCTTGCTTGGGAGCCTCGGCGCCCGAAGGATCGTCCGTGACTCCCCAGTCGGCCACCCTCGCCGCCTCGGCGCTTTCCCGCCACCCCGACACCCGGACCGCCGCCCACGAGATCGCCGAGCGGTTCGACGAGGTCGGAGTCCCCACCGGGGGGATCCTGCTGCTCTTCGCCACCTTTCACCACCGGGCCGCCCTGCCGGAGGCGGCCGGTCGCCTTCGGCACGACCTGACCCCGACGGCCCTCGTCGGCACCACCGCCGAGAGCGTGATCGGGACGAGCGAAGAGGTCGAGGACGGCCCGGGCCTTGCGGCGCTGTCGATCCACCTGCCCGGCGTCTCCGCCACGCCGATCCGCTTCGATCCCGCCGAGGGGGCCGCCGAGCGGATGCCGGGCGACCGCCTGCTGCGGCGGATGGGCCTCGCGGCGGGCGATCGCCCCCCGCCGGCCGGCGTCCTGCTGTTCGCCGATCCCTTCTCCATCAGCGTCCCCCCGCTGCTCGACCGCTTCGCCAAGATCGCCTCGGCGGGAGGCGGCGGCCCGCCGGTCCCGCTGCTTGGCGGCCTTGCGAGCGGCTCGAGCCAGCCGGGCGGCAACATCCTGCTGCTCGACGAGGGCGTGCACGTCGACGGCGCCGTGGGACTCGCCCTGCACGGCGACCTGCGGGTCGATCCGATCGTCAGCCAAGGATGCCGCCCGATCGGCCGCCCCTTCGTGGTGACCGCCGCGGAGGGCCACGCGATCCGCGGCCTCGGCGGACGCCCCGCCCTCGAGGCGGCCCGCGAGGTGGCGATGGAGCTTGGCAAGGTCCTGCAGTCCCAGCTTCGGCGGGGCCTGCTCGTGGGCGTGGCCGCCGACGAGCATCGGGACCGCTTCGGGCGGGGCGACTTCCTGATCCGCACCGTCGTCGCGGGCAACACCAAGAGCGGCGAACTGCTGCTGAACGACCGGATCCGCGTCGGCCGCACCATCCAGTTCCACGTCGCCGACGCCGCGACCGCCCGGGCCGACCTCGACCTGCTGCTCGACGCCGAGCAGCTCGACCAGCGGCCCCATGCGGCCCTGCTCTTTGCCTGCACCAGCCGCGGACGCCGCCTCTTCGGGGAGCCCCACCACGACGCCTCGCTGCTGCAGCGGCGTCTCGGGCCGCTGCCGCTCGCGGGCTTCCACGCCGCCGCCGAGATCGCCCCGGTCGGCGGACGCCCTTGGTTGCATGGGCACGCCGCCTGCGTGGCCCTGCTGCGGGGCCGCGAGGCGCCGCCTCCGACGGAGGCCTGACGCGGCCGGCGGTGCCTCGGCCGCGGGCGAAGTCGCCCCGAGACCGGCATCGCGGCTTTGCGGAACGCCCTCGGAGCGCCAATGATCGCCCCGGCGTCCTCGCTCGGGAGGCCGCCATGGATCGCGGGCCGATCGGGCACAGGAGGCCACCGTCGATGGGCATCGGAACGCTGCTGCTTGACCGCGGCCTGATCTCCGACGCCCAGCTCGCCACCGCGATCGGCGAGCAGCAGCAGACCGGCGAACGCCTCGACCACGCCCTCGTCCGCCTCGGCTTCGTGCGGTCGCAGGAGGTCCTCGAGGCGATCGGGCAGCAGTTCGGCATGCCGATCGTGGATCTCTCCGCGATCGAGGTCGACGACGCGACCCTGCGGATGCTGCCGCCCAAGCTCGTCTTCAAGCAGCGGTGCGTCCCCATCCGCCGCACCGAGAACGCCCTGCAGATCGCGACCTGCGACCCCTTCGAACTGAGCGCGTTCGACGAGCTCAAGCTGCTCACCGGCGTGCCCATCGAGCTCGTGCTCGCCGAGGAGCGGGAGATCGACAAGTTCATCCGCGCCCGCTACGGCGTGGCCGGCGACACCCTCGACGCCCTCGCCGCGGAGAGCGCGCCCGCGGGACCGGCGGAGGAGGCGGGAGGCGACGAGGTCGAACTCGCGCAGGAGGCGAGCGTCATCCGCCTCGTCAACGACCTGCTGCTCGAGGCGATCCGCGAGCGGGCCACCGACATCCACATCGAGCCCTACGAGGACCGCCTCGCGATCCGCTACCGCATCGACGGCGTGCTCGCGGAGGCAGGCGTGCCCGCCACCATCAACCGCTTCCGCAACGCGATCACCAGCCGCCTGAAGATCATGGCGAACCTGAACATCGCCGAGAAGCGGCGGCCGCAGGACGGCCGCATCAGCCTGCGGCACAAGGGCGGCGAGTTCGACCTTCGCGTCTCGGTGATCCCGATGCTCTCCGGCGAGGGCGTGGTGCTGCGGATCCTCAACAAGTCCGCGGTGCTGATGGGACTCGAGGAGCTCGGCATGCCCCCGCGGGTCCGCGACCGCTGGGACGCCCTGATCGGCCGGCCCCACGGCATCCTGCTCGTCACCGGCCCGACCGGCTCGGGCAAGTCCACGACCCTCTACGCGAGCCTCGGGCGGATCGTCTCGGACGCCGTGAAGGCGATCACCGTCGAGGATCCCGTGGAGTACCACGTGCCCGGCGTCAACCAGATCCAGGTCAACCACCAGGTGGGCCTCGACTTCGCCGCCGGCCTCCGCTCGGTGCTGCGGCACGACCCCGACATCATCATGATCGGCGAGATCCGCGACTTCGAGACCGCCCAGGCCGCGGTGCAGGCGTCGCTGACGGGCCATCTCGTGTTCTCGACGCTGCACACCAACGACGCCCCCGGCGCGGTCACGCGGCTGGTGGACATGGGCATCGAGCCGTTTCTCGTGGCGAGCTCCGTCGAAGGCGTCATGGCGCAGCGTCTCGTCCGACGCATCTGCCCCGCCTGCGCCGCGGAGCGGCCCCTCGAGGCCTCCGAGGTGCCGGAGGGCCTCCGCCTCGACGAGCGCCGCGTCGTCCGCGAGGGCCGCGGCTGCCGGGAATGCCGCCAGAGCGGCTACCGGGGACGCCTCGGCGTCTACGAACTGCTGAGCCTCGACGAGACGGTCCGCGATCTCATCCTCGGCCGCACCGCGACCTCGCGGATCGCCGCCGCCGCCACCACCGCGGGGCAGCTCGACCTGCTTCGGGACGACGCCTTCGCCAAGGTCGCGCAGGGCATCACCACGATCGCCGAGGCGATGCGGGTGGTCCGATCCTGAGCGGCCGCCCGAGGCGTTCCCGAGGAAGCGGCCCCCGCCGCCCTTGACGGACTCGCGAACCCCTCCGACACTGACCCCTTCGGCTGCGGGGGCGGACCGCCTCGTCGGCGGCGCCGCCGCGGCCCGGAACGGCGGACGGCCCGCCGGCATGGACGAGGACGCTCGCATGGCAACGCGAGGTAGCGGCGGCGGGATGCTGGTGTCCCTGGTGATCTTCGTGACCGCCACGGTGGCGTTGCTGGTGCTGAGCATCGTCTTCTACGCAGGGCAGTCCAAGGCCCTCGACGCCCAGCGGGCGGCGGAGGCGAACCTTCGCCAGTTCGCCAGCGACGAGGAACGCAACCGCGACACCACCCGGACGCTGCTTGCCGAAGCCTCCGGGATGAACCGATCGGTCTTCGGGGCGATGCAGCAGCGGCAGTCCGAGATGTCCGCGTTCGTCGTCGGCGATCCCTCGGCGACCCTCGACGGCATGCGGCGGACGCTCGGCGTGGGCGAAGCCCAGTCCGTCCGTGCGACGATGGACGATCTTCGAAGCCAGCTCCGCAGCCGCCAGAGCGACGTCGAGCAGCTGCAGGGCCGCCTGTCCTCGGCCGGCGAGGAGAATCGCCGCCTGAAGTCGGCGCTCGATTCTGCGGAGCAGGGCGCTCGCGAGGCCCTCTCGGCCGCCGAAGCCCGGATCGCCGGCCTCGCCGCCGCCGTCGAGGACCATCGCCGCCAGACCGCCTCCGCGGTCAGCGACATCAGCGGCTCCCGCGAGCAGCTCGAGGCCCGCTACGCCCAGCGGATCCGGGACCTCGAGGGCCAGATCGACCAGCTCAACCAGGACAACGCGGTGCTTCGCACCCGGGTGGGCGAGCTCAGTTCGGTGGTGGATGCGATCCGCATCAAGCCGCAGAGCCCCGCGGAACTCGTCGACGGCCGCATCCTCGACGTGCTCGGCACCGACCGGCAGGTCTTCATCGATCGCGGCAGCCGCCATCGCATCGTGCCGGGCATGACCTTCGAGGTCTTCCGCGACGCCAACAGCATCGCCCCCGATCCCTCCACCGGCACCTACAGCCGCGGCAAGGCGTCGCTGCAGGTCATCAAGGTGGACGAGAACACCAGCACCGCCCGCATCGTCCGCGAGACCCCCGGCAGCCCGGTCATCCGCGGCGACGTGGTGGCCAATGCCGTCTACGACCCGGACTTCAACTTCAAGTTCCTCGTCTTCGGCAAGTTCGACGTCGACGGCGACGGGCGGGCGACCCTCTCCGAGGCGGAGTTCGTCCGGCAGCGGGTGCAGGACTGGGGCGGCTCGGTGCTCGACGGCACCGATCTCACCGGCGATCTCGACTTCCTCGTGCTCGGCGTGCAGCCGCCGCCGCCGGGGCCGATTCCGCCCAACGCCAGCGCGGCGCAGATCCAGGCCCGCCTCGATGCGTCCGACGAGTACGAGCGGTACCAGCAGCTCTTCCGGACCGCGAGCGAAGCCCAGATCCCGGTGCTGAACTGGAACCGCTTCGAGGTGCTCACCGGTTCGGTGCGGCGGTGAGGCCGATGGCGCCGCGGCGGGTGCCGCCGGGGCGTCGGGTCGAGGAGTGATCCGGTGGCCGCGGCGGGTCTCTCCAACTGGGTCCAGTATCTGGCGTTGCGGTTCTTCGGCGGACTCCTGCCCTGCGCCGACAGCGCGGCGAACCTCGACACCGCCGGCAGCCTCGGCTCGCTGTACTTCCGCCTCTCGAGACGGCACCGCAAGCGGGCGATCGACAACATCGCGGCGTCGCTTCCCGAACTGACCCCCCGCGAGGTCGAGGATCTCGCGGAGGCGTCGGTCCGCTCGCTGATGGCGATGGTCCTCGTCGACAGCCTCGTGATGCCCCGGCGGATCACCCCGAGCGGCTGGTCGGACTGGGTGGA
>CAZQUA010000133.1:0-6693 GCA_964596455.1 uncultured Isosphaeraceae bacterium | reverse complement strand
GGCCTCGGTGTCGGCGGTGCCGGTCATGCCCGCGAGGCGCTTGTGCATCTTGAAGTAGTTCTGCACGGTGATCGTGGCCATCGTCTGGGTCTCTTCCCGGATGCGGACCCCTTCCTTGGCCTCGACCGCCTGATGCAGTCCGTCGGACCACTGCCGCCCGACCATCTTGCGTCCGGTGTTCTGGTCGACGATCACCACCGCGGCCTCGCCGCGGTCGTCCGGCCCCACCACGTAGTCGCGATCCCGCTCGTAGACGGTGTGGGCGCGGATCGCCTGCTCGAGCAGGTGGGGCATGTCGATGTTGTCGCCCACGTAGAAGCTGCCGATCGCCGCGGTGCGCTGCGCCTCCTCGATGCCCTCGTGGGTGAGGGTGGCCCGCTTCTTGTCGAGCTCGACCTCGTAGTAGCGGGTGAAGCGGTCGCGGGCGAGTTCGAGGGCGGGAAGTTCGCGGCGCCGCTCCTCGAGGCGCTTGCGAAGCTCCGGCACGCCGCCGCGTTCGCGGGTGCTGCGGATCTCGCCCTCGAGGCTGGCCGCCGCCACCTTGCACGCCTGCACGGCCTCGTCGGCCGCGTTCCACTCCCGCTGCCTCTCGACGAGGTGGCGGGCGAGGCGGTCGGCAAGGTCGTACCGCGGCTGATGGGGATGGGCGGGGCCGGAGATGATCAGCGGCGTGCGGGCCTCGTCGATCAGGATCGAGTCGACCTCGTCCACGATCGCGAAGTCGTGCCGCTTCTGGAACTGCTCCTCCCGCCGCATCTTCATGTTGTCGCGGAGGTAGTCGAAGCCGAACTCCGCGGTGGTCCCATAGATCACCTCGCAGGAGTACGCCACCGCCTTGCGGTCGGGCGGCTGCATGTGGAAGGGGTGGATCGCCCCCACGGTCATGCCGAGGGCGCGGAAGAACGGGAAGGTCCAGTCGCGGTCCCGCTGCACGAGGTAGTCGTTGACGGTGACCACGTGGACCTTGAGGCCCTGGATCGCCGCGAGGTAGGCCGCGAGCGGCGCCACGATCGTCTTGCCCTCGCCGGTCTTCATCTCGGCGATGCGTCCCTCGCTGAGCACGATGCCGCCGACGATCTGCACGTCGAAGGGGCGGGCCCGGAAGGGGGGGCGGGACTCCGGCAGCAGCTCCCGCACCGCCTCGTACAGGCGATTGGGGATCTCGATCACGCTCCAGGCGGGCACGGGCCCGCTGCAGCCGCGGAGCTCGCCCTCGGGCGGCAGGTCCGGCTTGCCGGCGAGTTCGCTCCGCAGGCCCTCGAGGATCTCCCGCGCGTCCGGGGGAAGGCGGGAGGCGTCGAAGGCCTGCGCGGGATCGAGCACGTTGCGGATGCCGACGGCGCGGTCCATCGCCTCCCGCGCCACCGCGAGCACCTCGGGACGGAGGCGGGACTGCGACTCGCCGGCGGTGAAGCGGCGGCGGAACTCCTCGGTCTTCGCCCGCAGCTCCGCGTCGGTCATCGCACGGACCTGCGGCTCCAGCGCGTTGACCTGCGACACCTCCGCGAGGTAGCGCTTGACCATCCGCTCGTTGCGGGTGCCGAAGATGAGGCGGGCCAGCGGCCCGAAGAAGGGAACGCCCATGGGAAGGCTCTCGAGGCGGCGGAGGATCCGCCGCAGGACAGGGTCGGGATGGGGAAGGGAAGCGGACGCCGCGGCCGGTCAGGCCGCCGGAGGCGGCGTGTTGGCGAGCTGCCGCAGGCGTTCCGCCCACCGCGTGCCCCCGAAGCCTCGCTCGCCGGAGCGGATGCTCGGGACGCCGGCGGCGACCCCGCGAGGCGTCTCGCGATGCCGGCCGCGATCCGCCGCGTCGACGGAGGGGGAGGCCGCCGCCACCATCTGCAGCAGCGAGCCGATCGTCGCGCCGATCGTCCCGAAGGAATCGCCGCGGCCGGCCTGGGGGACCGCGGCCGCCGATGCCGCGAGCAGCAGCAGGGCCACGAAGGCCGCCGGAGGCGACACCCGCGTGGCGGAGGCTGGACTGGTCGGTGCGGGCATCGGGGGACCGGACGGTTCCTGGAACGAGGACTGTAGTATCGGCGATCGCCGGGTTCCACGCCGCTCGAACCTCGGTTCCGCCCGTCGCCCCGCGGCCGATGGCCGTTCGGGTCCTGCCCCGCCGCCGCCGCGGGTCCCGTCTCCGACGAACGATCCGATCCCTCGATCATGAGCACCGCCCCGCCCGAGGTCGTCCGCATCCGCGTGGAGGGCATGGAGTGCGCCGGCTGCGCCGGGGCGGTCCGGAGGGCGGTCGAGTCGCTTCCGGGCGTCCGCGACGCCGCGGTCGACGTGGCCGGCGGCTGCGCCCTCGTCCGGGGCCTCGGCCTCGACGCCACGGCGATCGCCGCCCGGATCGGCGCGGAGGGCTTTCCCGCCTCGCCCATGGCCGAGGCCGAGGACCCCGCCGCGATCCGCAGCCGCATCGAGCATCGGGATGCGGCGAGGCGGGACGCCTGGCGGCGGCGGGCGATCGTGGCGATCGCCTTCTGGGTGCCCATGGAGTCCCTGCATCACCTTGGGCACGGGCTCGGGCATCCCCGCTGGATCGAGCCGGTGCTCGCCGCCGCGGCAACGCTGGTGCTGGCCTTCGCGGGCGGCGGCTTCTACCGCTCGGCCTGGTCGGCGTTGCGGCGGGGCCGCTCGAACATGGACACCCTGATCTCGATCGGGGCGACCGCGGCCTATCTCTTCAGCCTCGCGGTGCTCTTCGGCCGCTCCCGCGGACTGCTCGAGGGGCAGGCGACCTACTTCGCGGAGGTCGCGGCCCTGCTCGGCCTGATCTCCCTCGGCCACTGGCTCGAGGCGAGGGCGAGCGCGGCCGCGGGCGGAGCGATCCGGGAACTCCTCGACCTGCAGCCGGAGGCCGCGGAGCGGCGGATCGGATCCGCGGAGGGGAGCGGCGAGGACGCCTACGAGACCATCCCCGCGAGCCTGCTGCTTCCCGGAGACGTGGTGCGGATCCGCCCCGGCGGACGGGTGCCCATCGATGGACGGATCGTCGAGGGGGACTCCGCCTTCGACGAGAGCCTGCTGAGCGGCGAGCCGATCCCCGTCGAGCGGCGGTGCGGCGATCGGGTGATCGCCGGCTCGGTCAACACCACCGGCAGCGTGCTCGTCGAGGCCGAGGTCGACGGCCGTGCCACCACGCTCGCACGGATCGCCCGCCTCGTCGAGGAGGCCCGCTCGAGCCGCGCCGACATCGAGCGGCTCGCCGATCGCGTCTCCGCGGTGTTCGTGCCCGCGGTGCTCGCGATCGCTGCGGGCACCTTCGCGGCCTGGTGGTTCGCGGGCGACGCGGCCCGCGGGGCGATCGCGATGGTGACGGTGCTGATCATCTCCTGCCCCTGCGCCCTCGGCCTTGCGACCCCGACCGCGGTCATGGTCGCCTCGGGCCACGCGGCAAGGCGGGGGATCCTCGTGCGGAACGCGGCAGCCCTCGAGCGGGCGGGCCGGGCGAAGCGGGTGATCTTCGACAAGACCGGGACGCTGACGATCGGCCGCCCCCGCGTGGTTGCGATCGAGGCCGACGAGGGCCGAAGCGTCGTCGAGCTGCTCGCGATGGCGGCGGCGGCGGAGCGTCCGAGCGAGCATCCCCTCGCGGGGGCGATCGTCGCCGCCGCGGAGGCGCGGGGCGTGGCGATCGCCCCGGCCGTCGGGTTCGAGGCTTCCCCGGGATTCGGCGTCCGGGCCGTCGTGGGCGGCAGGCGGGTCGAGGTGCGGCGGGATCCCGAAGCCTCCTGCGAGGTGATCGTGGACGGCGAGCGGTGGGGCCGCTTCGCCATCGAGGACGAGCCTCGCGAGGGCGCCGCTGCGGCGATCGGCGAGTTGCGGCGACTCGGCGTGCAGGTGGCCATGCTCAGCGGCGACCGTCGCCGCCGCGCCGAGGCGATCGGCCGCCGGATCGGACTGTCGCCGCAGGAGATCGAGGCCGATGCCGATCCCGCCGCCAAGCGGGCCTTCGTGGCCTCGGCGGGTCCGGGCACGGTGATGGTCGGCGACGGCATGAACGATGCCGCGGCGCTCGCGGAGGCCGAGGTCGGGGTGGCGATCGCCTCGGGGACCACCATCGCGATCGAGTCGGCGGGGATCGTCGTGCCGGGCGATCGCCTCGCGGCGGTGCCCGAGACCATCCGCATCGCCCGCCTCGGACTGCGGACCATCCGGCAGAACCTCTTCTTCGCCTTCGTCTACAACGCCACCATGATTCCGGTGGCGGCGCTGGGCCTGCTCGGCATGCACGGCCCGCTCTACGCGGCGGCGGCGATGGCGGCGAGCGACCTCAGCGTCGTCGGGAACGCCCTTCGCCTGCGCCGCCGCCTCCGCCGCGGCGCGGCGGCGGAGTCATGATCGGCGCCGCCGGAACCGATCCGGCCGCAGCAGCGGCGATTCGATCGTCGGCGGCGTGCCGGTGAGCAGGTCCGCGGCGATCGCGGCGGTCGCCGGGCCGAGGGTCACGCCCATCATGGCGTGGCCGGTGGCAAGCACGAGTCCCGGCCGCCCCGGGACCTCGCCGATCGCGGGCATGCCGTCGGCGAGGCAGGGGCGGTAGCCCGACCACGTCGCCACCCGCGAGGGCGTCGCCGCGCCGGCGAAGGGGCGAAGGTACGCGGCGGCCGCGATGGGAAGCTGCTCGAGGCGGTCCCGCATCGGAGGCCGCGAGAGTCCCGCGAGTTCGAGGGTGCCCGCGAGGCGAAGGCGGCCATGGAAGCTCGTGACCGCGACGAACCGCTCGTGCAGCACCGCGCCGCGCTGGGGCAGGGGATCGACGCCCTCGAACTCGAGGTGGTAGCCGCGGGCGGCCTCCATGGGCAGGTCGATGCCCGCAAGGCGGGCGAGATGGTCCGACCAGGTGCCGGCGGCGAGCAGCACGCCGCGGCCGAGATGCTCGCGGGCATCGGTGCGGACGCCGACGACGCGTCCGTCCCGCTCGAGGAAGCCCGTCGCCGTCTCGCCGAACGCGAAGGCCCCGCCGCGGCTGCGGAGGGCCTCGACGAGGCCCAGCACGAGGCGGCGCGGGTCGAGGGTCGCGGCCAGCTCGTAGCGGCGGGCCCCCGCGACCGCGTCGAGGTACGCCGGCTCGAGGCGGCGAAGTGCTGCCCCGTCGAGCGGCTCGGACGGGAAGCCGAGCGACTCGAGCATCGCCGCCTCCTCGCCCGCCCGGGCGAGCGATCGCGGCTCGAGGCAGACGTCGAGCCATCCCTCGCGGCGCCATCCGCAGTCGATGCCGCTCTCGGCGACGATCGCGTCGAACTTCGCGGCGCCGAGGTGCCCCATCGCCGCAAGCACCTCCATGCATCGCTCGAAGTGCCCTCGGGTGCAGTGGCGATGGAACCGCCACATCCACGCGAGGAACCTCGCGGAGAAGCGGGGGCGGATGAGCAGCGGGCTGCGGCGGTCGAGCATCCAGCGGAGGCCCCGCCACGAGACCCCCGGCCGGGTGAGCGGCGGATGCCCGTAGCTGACGAGGCCGGCGTTGCCGCAGGAGGCGCCCTCGGCGGGCGCCTCGCGGTCGATCACCACCGACGGGATGCCGCGGCAGGAGAGCTCCCACGCCGACAGCAGCCCGATCGCTCCGGCGCCGATCACGATCACGGGACCGGAGGAGCCGGATGGCATCGAGGTGTCCCATCGGGGCCGCACCGCGGCGCCGACCCGCCTTCCCCTTCGCCGCGGCGGCGGCGGGTCAGCCCATCGCCATCTTGGCGGCCTTGCTCTTGGCGTCCTCGAGCGTGCCCACGTACATGAAGGCGCTCTCGGGCAGGTCGTCGCCCTCGCCGTTGCAGAGGCGCTCGAAGCTGTCGATGGTGTCCTCCATCGAGGTGGTCACGCCGGGGAAGCCGGTGAACACCTCCGCCACGTAGAACGGCTGGCTGAGGAACCGCTCGATCTTGCGGGCGCGGGCCACGGTCAGCTTGTCCTCCTCGGAGAGTTCGTCCACGCCGAGGATGGCGATGATGTCCTGCAGGTCGCGGTACCGCTGCAGGATCCGCTGGACCTGCCGGGCGACCGCGTAGTGCCGCTCTCCGACGACCTCGGGGTCGAGGATGCGGGAGGTCGAGGCGATCGGGTCCACCGCGGGGAAGATGCCCTTCTCGGCGATCTTCCGCTCGAGGGCGATGAAGGCGTCGAGGTGGGCGAAGGTGGTCGCGGGAGCGGGGTCGGTGTAGTCGTCGGCGGGCACGTAGATCGCCTGCACGCTGGTGATGGCGCCGGCGCGGGTCGAGGTGATCCGCTCCTGCAGGGCGCCCATCTCCGTCGAGAGGGTCGGCTGGTAGCCCACGGCGCTGGGCATGCGGCCGAGCAGCGCCGACACCTCCGAGCCCGCCTGAGTGAAGCGGAACACGTTGTCGACGAAGAGCAGGGTCTCCTTGCCGGAGACGTCGCGGAACTCCTCGGCCATGGTCACCGCGGTGAGGGCCACGCGAAGGCGGGCCCCCGGCGGCTCGTTCATCTGGCCGAAGACCATCGCCACCTTGTCGATGACGTGGGCGGTCTTGCCTTCGGCATCGGTGTACTCCGCCTCCTGCATCTCCAGCCAGAGGTCGTTGCCCTCGCGGGTCCGCTCGCCCACGCCCGCGAACACCGAGTAGCCGCCGAAGTTGCGGGCCACGCGGGCGATCATCTCCTGGATCACCACCGTCTTGCCGACGCCGGCGCCGCCGAAGAGGCCGATCTTGCCGCCGCGGACGAAGG
>CAZQUA010000132.1:0-6738 GCA_964596455.1 uncultured Isosphaeraceae bacterium | reverse complement strand
AAGTGGGGGCGGCGGCAGGGGATCTCCTGCTTCCGCCTCTACGAGCGCGACGTGCCCGAGTACCCGGCGATCGTCGACTGGTACGCCGACGTCGATCCGTCAAGCGGCGAGCCGATCGACCTCGCCCGCGCTGGCGATGCGGTGGCGTGGCTCTTCCGCCGCAAGAAGGACGAGTCGCCCCAGCAGGAACTCGACCATCGCCGCGACAGCGAGGCGGAGATCCTCGCGGGCCTCGACATTCCCCGCGAGCGCCTGTTCGTGAAGCATCGCGGGCGGCAGGTCGCCGACGAGGGCGGGCGGGAGCAGTACGAGCGGGTCGGCGAGGCGGGGCGGACGAAGGTCGTCGCCGAGCACGGCCTGCGGTTCGAGGTGAACCTGAGCGACTACCTCGACGTGGGCCTCTTCCTCGACCATCGCCCCACGCGGCTTTCCGTCCGGCAGCGGTCGCAGGGCAAGCGAGTCCTCAACCTCTTCGCCTACACCGGCGCCTTCAGCGTGCACGCCCGGGCGGGCGGGGCGGCGGCGACCACGACCGTCGACATGTCGAGGACCTACCTCGACTGGTACGGCCGCAACCTCGCCCTGAACGGCTTCGCCCTCGACGCGGACCATCGCGCGATCCACGCCGACTGCCTGCAGTGGCTCGAGGCGGGCCCGGCGTCGTCCGACGACCGCTACGACCTCGTGGTCTGCGACCCGCCGACCTTCTCCAACTCGAAGCGGATGAGGGCCGACTCGTTCTCGGTCGACCGCGACCATCCGCAGCTGCTCGCGTGGATCGCGCGGTTCGTGGCGCCGAAGGGCGAGATCTTCTTCTCGACCAACTCGCGAAGCTTCGAACTCGCCCCGGACGCGGTGCCGGCCGGCTTCGGCGGCACCGAGATCAGCCATCGCTCGGTGCCCGAGGACTTCCGCAACCGCCGCATCCACCGCTGCTTCCGCCTCGCGGAGGGATGGATCGACAAGCGGCGGGGATGAGGGGACGAGGCCGGGGTCGAGGGATCGAAGCCGCTTCAGATCGGGGCAACAGTGCTGGTCGCTCAGCGATTCGTTACTGTCATGCTCAACTTAGTCCCCTCCCTTCCAGTGGAGATTTCGTCCATGAAGCAGTACTGGGTTCTCGGCGCGTCAGGGCAGCCCGAGGGGCCGTTTCCCGCATCTCTCATCCACCAGGGCCTGGCAACGGAGGAGCTGGATCCTGCGACACTCGCATGCGAGGTCGGCGGCGAGGAGTGGGTATCGCTAGGCAGCATCGCCGCAACAGCCGGCGGGGCGGAGGCTGCGGGGCTCCCGCCCGCCACCGCGATCCGACCTCCGGTCAGCCAGGATCCCCCCGAGGGCTTGCTGTACCTGCCTTCGAAGCTGGTCGATCTCACCATCGGCGTTCTGAAGCGGGTGGTCACCGGGCCGATGATTGATCGCACCGCTCTGTTCTTCCGGAAGATCGGGGCCATCTCGATCCTGTTGGGGGTGCTGGCGGCGATGCTGCCGATCGTCGACGCCCAATGGTGGTTGATCGGCGAGGTCTTCATCCTCTGGTGGCTGATTCCATGCCTGCTCGCCATGTGCTTCCTGCAGTTTGTGGCGACCCGATTCTCCCGCGAAGGCGCGTCCGCGGTCGAGCAGACCCGCAACGAGTACAGCCGCACATCAGCCTTCGACTCGCTCGCGATCATCCTCATCGCCGTTGGCGCGACCCTGCTGGTGGTGCAGTTCCGCAAGGTCTACTTCATTGTGAGCGATTCGCCTGATTGGTTCGACTTCGCCGACTTTGCCGCGAGCGGTTACTTGCTGATGGGTTACTTGCTGATGGGCTTGAACGGCCTGCTGCTGGTGGTGACGGGCGGCTTCTTCCTGAACCCAGCCCTCCTCGGCATGAACAAGATCGATCGAAGCACCATCGGGCAGGATGGGATCGCCATCGTCGCCGCGGTCGTCAAGGGCGGTCTGAAGGCGGCCCAGGTCTCCTTTGGGATAGCAAGCTGCCTTGGCGCAGCGCTCGCCTGGTGTGGTGCGGTCGGGATCATCGTCTTCCGGGAAGACTCGTCGATGGGATACCTGTGGCTCGCCGGAGGCGTCACGCTTCTCATCTACGGATCGCTGCTGCCGCTCCTTACCTATCTCGTGTCGATGGTGGTCTTCATCGTGATCGAGTTCATCGAGCATGGAATGGGCCGAGGCGCACGCAGCATGCAGACCGGCACCGCCCCTGCAGCCAGCGGGCCCGCGTCGCCGATCGCAGCAGTGTCGGATTCGGAGCCGATCGTCACCCCGCTTGCCACACCGACGGCGCCGATGTGACCAAGGGGCTGTCCCCAGCGTGTCGTGGCCGGATTCGCCGCCGTGGCGCTGCCTCCGACGCCGCTACGGCTGCTCCGCCCCCGCCGGCCGCAGCGGCCGCACGTCGAGCTGCCATTCCGCCGGATCGAGCGGCTCGATCGCAAGCAGGGCCTGCTGGGCCTCGCCGAAGCCGCGGTTCAGCTGCGGGCGGCGAAGCCAGACGGTGTCGCGATCGCCGTTGCGCTTGAGGGTGCGGACCGCCAGCGGCGCGAGGCTCTCCTGGTCGTAGAAGAGGTCGACCCAGGCGAAGTCCTCGGCGAGGTCGGTCTCCGGCCGCGGCACGAGGCGGATCGAGACGAACCCCTCGAGGCGGTCGAGCAGCGGGGGCGACGGCGGCGGCGCCTCCATCGCCGTGAACCGGGCCAGCACCTCGCGGCGGCTCTGGGCGATCGGCAGGGGGATCGGGCCCTCGCCGATCTTCAGCGGGTCGAACGACTCGCCCGGGCCCACCAGCTGCCGCTTCACGCACCGCTTCTGGCGGTGGTCCATCTCGACGAGCCATCCGTCGGCGTAGATCCAGTGCTGCCGCCACCGCTCGCCGTGGCCGCTGCCGTCGATGATCTCTTCGAAGAGCACCGCGATCCGCGACGATCCATCCTCGCCCCGGGAGAGGACCACCTCGCCGAGGCGGGTCTCCGACTCCTCGAGGAGCGAGTCGAAGCGGATCAGCGTGAGGCCCGCGGCGTACTCCCGCATCGCCTGGCCCGCGGCCTCGAGGCGATCGAGCAGGCCCTCGGCGTCGAAGGCGGGAGCGACCGGCAGCGGCGGCGGCTCGGGCGGGCGGGGGGCTCCGGCGGAACCGGCCGGCGGGGCACCGCATCCCGGATCGGGGTCGAGCGGCTCATCGAGGGGCGGCGCCGCGGAAAGGCTCGCGGCGAAGAGCGGCACGAGAAGCAGCGTCGCAAGGCGCTTCGGGGCGAGGACGCCCGACACGCACGCGCCGCGGTGACGAGGATGGGGCATGGCGTCGCTCCGGTGGCGGATGGCCGCGTCGATCGAGCCGCTCGTGGCGGGCGGGCCCGTCGCGAGGCGATCATAGGAAGGCCCGACGGCGCCGACCGCCGCACCCCGACCCCGGGACGCTTCCGACGCCGCGGCACCGGCGAGGGTCAGCCTCGTGCGGCCGGCTCGTAGGCCTTCTCGAGGTACTCGCCGACCATCCGGTCGCTGCTGAAGGTGCCGGCGACGGTGGCCGCGCTTCGCAGGGCCCGCTTCAGCCACGCCTTGGGAAGGCCCTGCCTGGAGCGATCGAAGAACGCCGGCACGATCTCCTCCTCGAGCAGGCGGTAGAGGCTGCGGGCGTCCTCGCGGTTGCGGCGATCGGGATCGGCGTGGCGGCTCGCGGGAATCGTCCAGCCGTTGCGGCCGTCGGCCGCCTCGGGCCACCAGCCGTCCGCGATCGAGCAGTTGATGCCGCCGTTGAGGGGCACCTTCATGCCGCTCGTGCCGCTCGCCTCATGGGGCGGCTCGGGGGTGTTGAGCCAGAGGTCGCAGCCGGAGACGAGCATCCGCCCGATCTCCATGTCGTACTCCTCGAGCAGCACGAGTCGCCCCGCAAGGCCGTGCTTCGCCGCGGCCTGGTGGACCTGCTGCGCGTAGGCCTGACCGCCCGCGTCGCGGGGATGGGCCTTGCCGGCGAAGAGGATCTGCACGGGGCGATCGGCATCGCCGAGGATCCTCGCGAGACGCCGCAGGTCCGAGAGCACCAGCACCGCCCGCTTGTAGGTCGCGAAGCGCCTCGCGAAGCCGATGGTGAGGGCGTCCTCGCGGAGCATCGAGGCGGCGCGTTCGACCTCGTCGGGCGACTCGCCCCGCCGCTGCGACTGCTGGCGAAGGCGTTCCCTCGCGAAGCGGACGAGGCGGGCCCGCAGGCGGTTGCGGAGGGCCCACAGGCCGGCGAGGTCTTCCCGGCCCCGCGACGCGGCGTCCGCGAGGGGCCTCGCATCGGGCGCGGCCGCCGGCAGCGAGACCTTCGCCTTCGCCCAGTGCCCGCGGGCGAGCGGATCCATCCAGGTCGGCGCATGCACGCCGTTGGTGATCGAGCCGATCGGCACCTTCGCATCGGCCTCCCGCTCGGTGGCGCCGAAGGCCCGCACCCACATCCGGCGGCTGACCTCGCCGTGCAGCCGCGAGACGCCGTTGGCGAACCCCGAAAGGCGAAGCGCGAGCACCGTCATGCAGAGCGGCTCCTTCGGGTCGGCGGGGTCCTCGCGGCCGAGCGATTCGAGCAGGCGACGCCCGGCGGCGCCGGCGGGCAGCACGCCCGCCAACGCCGGCTCGACCATCCCGATCGGATAGCGGTCATGTCCGGCGGGCACCGGCGTGTGGGTCGTGAACACGAACTGCCTGCGGACCTTCTCGATCGCCGCCGCCTCGCCGAGGCCGTCGCCCATCGCCCTCGCGAGCATCGCGAGGCCCGCGAACGCCGCGTGGCCCTCGTTCAGATGGACCACGCTCGGCCGCTCGCCGGCCGCCTCGAGCGCGAGCATGCCGCCCACGCCAAGCAGCACCTGCTGCTCGAGGCGAAGCTGCGGCGGACCCTTGTAGAGGCCCTCGGAGAGGGCCCGGTCGGCGGGATCGTTGCCGGCGAGGTCGGTGTCGAGCAGCAGCAGGCGCACACGTCCGATCCGCTGCGACCAGATCCGCACCTCCGGCAGGCGGCCGCTGACGGGGCAGCGGAAGCGAAGGCCGGTGTCCTCGATCGGAAGCTCCGCCGGGTCCTGCCGCGGATACAGCACCCGCGTCGAGCCGTCCCCGCGGAGCTGCTGCTCGTAGTAGCCGTGCCGGTAGAGGATGCCCACGCCGACGAGCGGCACGCCGAGGTCGCTGGCGCTCTTCAGATGGTCGCCCGCAAGCACGCCGAGGCCGCCGGAGTACTGCGGCATCGACTCGTGCAGGGCGAACTCCGAGCAGAGGTAGGCCACCCGCAGCGGCGAGCGGCGGCGAGTGCGGGCAAACCAGGTCCTCGCCTCGCGGTAGCCGCGGAGCGCCCGCATCGCCTCGCCGACGAGCGACTGCATCGCGGGCTCGGCGAGACGCTCCGCGAGCACCTCCGGCGGCGTGCCTCGAAGGATGGCGAGGGGATTCCGGCCGCTCGCCTCCCACTGCACCGGATCGATCGCCGCGAAGGGCCGCTGCCCGATCTCGTTCCAGGTCCACCAGAGATCGTGGGCGAGGGTCTCGAGCGACTCCCGCATCGCCGCGGCGGAGGCGCCGGCGGCGCGGGCATTGCGGGCGGATGGCGTGGAGGAGGATCGCGTCCGGGCGGATCGGGGCATGGCGCTGGCTCGACGGGGGGCGAAGCGTCGCAGCGTACCCCGGAGGCGGGGGTGGCCGCATGCGGTCCGTGGGGGCGGGTCGGTCGGCGCGGAGACGGTGCGATCGACGGGAAGGCGTGGGCTCGACGCCGAAAGGGGCGGCGCCTGCCGAGCCCGCAACGGCCTTCACGCAGCATCTCAGGCCTCTTGACGCAGGCGTCCGAACTCCGCCGCCACTCCAAGGCGATCCGACCATGCCGCCATGTACTCCCAATCGAGCGAGCCGGCCCCCTGCACCGCGACCATGGTGGCGATGTCGCGCCGGTGCTTGTCGGAACCGCCCTCCCGGAGGAAGACGAGCTTCATCAGGATGACGTCCTCCGGCGAGGAGAACGGCTCGACTCTCCCATCGGGCATCCGAATGCCACGGACCCGGTCGAAGCGCGTGTCGTTGTAGGCGTCGCGGCCGGCGACGATCAGATCGACCTTGAGTCCGGACGCCACATGGATGAGGTTGAACATCCCCCCGCGTCGCACCGCATCGACGGCCGCCTCCGGGCTCACGTACCAGGCGTCGCCGGTGAATGCCGCTGCGACCTCGAGTGCCTGCCGCTCCTCGAGGCGCACGACGATGTCGATGTCGTTTGTGAAGCGCGGCTCGCCGTACACCATCGACGCGATCGAGCCGGTGGTGAACCGTGCACAGCCGATCCGGTCGAGCACCTCGCCGACCACACCGAGCAGTTCGGTCGGCTCCATCAGCGGGCACCACCGTGCAGGCGGGACATCCGGCGTGCCACCTCGCCCACAACCTGCTCCTCGGACCAATCCGGGTGCTGTGCCCGCACGCCCGCCAGGACGAACGCGCGTGCCGATCGCCAAAGGCCGTCGAGCGTCGTGAGGCGCTCGGTGGCAGTCTGCGTGCGCAACGCCGCCACCATCGCGGGATCGCAGCGGTCGTTCGATGGATGACCTCGCGTCGCGGACATGCGGCGAGTGTAGGGGTGCGAAGCGCCACGGACGGCACGGCCTGCTCCCCGCTCGCGGGGGAGCCGACGAGCGAAGCGAGGCGGTGGGGGTGCCGGTTCACTCGGTTGCGGCTTGCCGCGAGCGTCGCGAGTCGCCCTGCCCATCCTGCTCC
>CAZQUA010000131.1:0-6748 GCA_964596455.1 uncultured Isosphaeraceae bacterium | reverse complement strand
ACCTCACGGCCGCTGCCGCATCTGCGCCATCTGCCGGCGAAGCTCGACCAGCTGCCGCCGCAGCGGCTCGGGGTCCTGGGGAAGGTTCATCTCGTAGACGACCACGGGGTAGCAGCGGTCGTACCAGCGGATCAACTCCTCGAGGATGCGGATCTGCGAG
This sequence comes from uncultured Isosphaeraceae bacterium, assembly GCA_964596455.1. Classification (GTDB taxonomy): domain Bacteria; phylum Planctomycetota; class Phycisphaerae; order Phycisphaerales; family SM1A02; genus CAZQUA01. The sequence goes on along the minus strand of CAZQUA010000131.1, from coordinate 6,588 downwards.
CCGAGCACGACGCTGGGATCGCCGCTGCCGGACCCTTGGTAGTTCAGCCGCTGGATGAGCTTCGGAACCTCCGACTGGGCCTGCTTGACGGTCCGCTGCCAGTCGTCGTGGATCCGCCGCCCGACACCGTCGGCCGCCTCCTTCCACTCCGGAAGCTGCATCAGCGCCGCCAGCTCCTCGACCGAATCCGCGGTGCCCTGGCTGTAGCCGGAGTGCAGGGCGTTGGTCGCGTTGAGGGTCAGGTTGTTGACCTCGTCGGAGAGCACGTACTTGCCCTCCATGGTGTTGTAGTAGGTGATCTTGCCGGTCTCCTCGTCGCGGTCGTAGGAGACCATCAGCGGGGCATGGATCATGGCCTGCACCACCCAGCGGTTGCGGCCGCCGGCCTCGGCGACCTCGCCGCATCGCTCCAGCCACGCCTGCAGCTGCGGCCCGCTCGCCGCGGTCTGCCCCGCGAACATCGTGATCGCCCCGAGGGCGCCGTAGCTCATGTAGTAGTTCTCGTCGCAGTGCAGCGCCGTGAACGCCCCGCCGGAGATCGCCTCCTTGATCCAGGCGACCACGCGGTGGTTCTTCTTGATGCGATTGATGGTGTCGCTGACCTTGTCGCCCTCGATGACGAGGCCGCCGGGACTGTCGATGTGCAGGACGATGATCTGCCCCGGCCCGAACTTGTCGGCCTCGCGGCCGATCGCCTCGATCTCGTCGTGCCGCATGCCGATGCCGAGGGTGCCCGAGAGCGGCAGGTAGAACACGCCCGGCCACTCGCTGTTCGCCGACGGGGAAGGGGCGGCCGGCGCCGCCGCGGGGCCGCCGCCGCCGGTCGCCGGGGTCCGCGGGCGATCGCCCGGGGACGGCGCCGGCGAGGGCGAAGCCGCGCCGATCGAGACCATCGACCGCACGTCCCCGACGAGAATCGTCTTCACCGCGACGCGTCCGGCGATCTCGCCCTCGACCTGCACGAGTCGGCGATCCGCGCGGAGCAGCGTGCCGACGATCGTCTGCGGCACGCCCGCTTCGACGAAGGCGACTTCGACGGTGTCGCCGAGGCTGCCCCGCCAGGTCTGTCCGGATGGGAAGCGGACCGAGGCGGCGTCGTCGAGGCCCGCCGCGGAAGCCGCCGGCGGCGCTGCCACCAAGGCGGCGATGGCCATGGCGATCGCTGCGGACGCCGACTTCAGGACTGAGCTTCGGTTGCGAACCATGCTGCGTGCACCTCCAGGCCGCCGGGGCCTACCTGATCCACTCGATCTCTTGCGGGAGCGCTGCACGTCTGGCAGCGCCGTTGGGGACGTGTCGGAGTTCCTGCGGGAACCGCGGCAGGAACCTCGCTCTCGGGTCTCTCGGGAACGCCTCTGCCGACCACCTCAGCCCCCGCCGCCGCCGAGGCCGCGACCGCCCGATCGCCCGCCGGTCCCGCCGCCTCCGACGCCGCCGCGGGAACCGCCCCGCAGGCCGCGAAGCTGCTCCCGCAGCTGCTCGAGGGCGACCTCGAGTCGCAGGCGGTCGAGGCCGAACTGGGTCCGCCAACGGATCTCGATGGCGGGATACTGCCGCATGGCCGCAAGAATCCGCTCGTAGTTCTGCCGCACCTGCCCGAGGTACTTCACGGCATCGCCGCCCTGCGCCCAACCGCGGGCCTGCTCGGCGTCACGCTGCCACTGGATGGTGCGGTCGAGCACCCGCCGCCAATCCTCGAGGTACTTGTCGATGATCTGCTGCCCGCTGTCGGCGACCTCGTACTCCCGCCAGCCGCTCAGGAACGCCACGTCGTCGAGCGACTCCGCAAGGCCCGCGCAGATGCCGAGGTCCTCGGCCTGCTCCGCCCGCAGGTTGGTGGTGGCCTCGTCGCTCCCGTCGACGACCCAGTGCCCGGTGGTGTCGAGCTTCCAGTCGACGGCGCGGCCCTTGAAACTCGCCGAGAGGGTGTACTCGGGACGCATCATGGCCTCGCCGAGCTCGAGCGGATATCCGCCCTTCTGCAGGAACCCCTGACCGATGCCCGTCCACGCCGCCATCATCTTGGCGGCCACGTCCGGGTCCTGCCATCCGCGGGCCATGTCCGCCACCCGCTGCAGGCCCCACAGGCGGCCCTTCGGCTTCATGTACATGGTCGGCCAGGAGAGGGCCATCAGCGTGCCGAAGCCCACCGAGTCCTCCACCCACATCACCTGGTCGAACTCCCGCAGGTCGTCCCGCAGGGCGATCACCAGATCGCGGAACTCGCCGAGCATGCCGAGTCCGAACTCCGCCCGGTCGTCGTCGGAGAGATAGAAGACCTCGTTCACGTCCGCCGAGTTGAGGATGAAGACGATCAGGTCCGGCTTGACCTTCTTCGCGTCCTCGACGACCTCCTCGTAGATCGAGGGATGGATGTCGGTGCCCATCTGGCCCTTGAGCGGCACCGGATAGATGACCGGCAGACGGGCGTCGTCGGCGACGGCGAGCGAAGCCGCGACGGCGACCGCTCCCGCGGACGCAGCCGCAAGCAGGCGGGGCACGGGGACGATGCGACGGGCCGAGGCGTCGGGGAGCGTGTTCACGGGAGGCGACTCCTGTCTCTCGAACGAAGCGGTGATCGGACCGGAACGACTGGCAGGAAGGGTCGGAGGTCGGGGAGCGGAACGGGCGGCGGAGAACGGGCGAACCCGGCGGCGGGACGGCCGAATCGCCGCTTCGAAGCGGCAGGATTCGGCGGAACCGCGACGGTGGTTGCCGTCGGTGCTGCAGCGAGGACCGGCCCTGCTTCCGGGCGTCGCCTTCTTCATTGTGTCACCGCTCCCCGCGCGAGTCCACCGGCGGCGAGGCCGAATCGCCGCGGCCCGCCCCTCCACCCTCGCAGGAACGGCCGCCGCGGCCCGCCGCCGCAAGATCGGACGCCAGCCGCATCGCCTGCTCCGGCGTCGCGACCCGGCCCTCGAGCTGGGCATCGAAGACCTGCTCGAGGATCTCGCCGAACCGCCGTCCCGGCGCCACCCCCGCCGCGAGCAGGTCGTTGCCCCCAACCCACCGCTCCGGCAGGGACCGCCCGCCGTCGGGAAACGCCGCGACCGCGGCTCGGATCTCCGCCGCCCGCGAAGAGTCGTCCCCGGCGAGGATCCCGATCGCCGCCTCGAACGCCCGATCGGCGGCGACCCGACGCCGCCGGGCGAGGCCGAGGTCGTCCCAGGACTCCCGAAGCATCCGCTCGACGGCCAGCACCGCCTCCAACTGATCCCGCTCCCGGTTGCTGAGGCCGAGCCGACCCTGCAACGAGGCCGCGAGCGCCGCCGGCTCGCCCCGCCATCCCCGATCGAGGCTCCACGCCGCGAGACCCGTCATCGCATCGGCCTCGTCGCCGAGGCCGGCCACGCGAGGATGCCTCGCCTCCCGCCCGCCTCCGCCGCCGCTCGCCTCGCCGAGGAGGGCGGCGTCGAGACCCCAGGCCTCGCACAGTTGCACGGCTCTCGCCCGCGAGGCGTGGCCAAGCAGCTTCCGCAACTCCTGCCCGAGGCGCTCGCGGCTCACGCCCCGGAGATCGCCGCGGAGCGACTCGATCGCCGCGGCCGTCGCCGGATCGACCGACAGGCCGTACCTCGCCGCGAAGCGAACCGCCCGCAGCGATCGCAGGCGGTCCTCGGCGAGGCGCGAGGCCGGATCGCCGATCGCCCGCAGCAGGCGATGGCGAAGGTCCTCCTCGCCGCCGACGAAGTCGAGCACCCGCCCGTCGGCGGGATCCTCGAAGAGGCCGTTGATCGTGAAGTCGCGACGCGAGGCGTCCTCCTTCGCGCCGGCGAACCGGACCGCTTCGGGATGCCGGCCGTCGCGATAGGTCCCATCGGTGCGGAAGGTGGCGATCTCGAACGCGGTGCCGCCGCTGCGAAGCAGCATCACCCCGAAGGCCTCCCCCACGCCGATCGCCCGCGGAAACACCGCCTTCACCTGCTCGGGCGTCGCATCGGTGGCGATGTCGTACTCCCGAGGCTCGAGGCCAAGCAGGCGATCGCGGACGCAGCCGCCGGCGAAGAACGCCTCGAAACCGCTGCGGCGGAGCTTCGCGGCGATCCGCGCGGCCTCGTCGCGGATCGAGCGGGGTTCGTGGCGTCTCGCCGAGGGCACGCCCCCATCGTACGAGCCGCCCTCTCGCGGAGCGGCGCCATCAGCCGCCGCGGCGGAACCTCGAAGGCAGCGCCGCCTCGGCCCGGGCCATCTCGCCGGCGATCTCGCGGCGAAGGCGGGCGAGGGCCTCCTCCGGCGAGGTCGCGAGCAGCTCCGCCGCCGGAATCGGCCGGCCCACCGCCGCCACGATCCGGCCTCGGCATCGGGGTCGGCTGCGGCCCGGCGGCCAGATCCCATGGGTGCCCGCAAGGCCCATGGGCACCACCTCGACGGGGACCTTCCGCAGCAGCAGCAGCACGCCGCGGCGGAACTCCCCCAGCGATCCGTCGCGGGATCGGGTGCCCTCGGGGAACACCGCGAGGCAGCGGCCCGCCTGCAGCTCGCCGATCCCCGTCCGCATCGCCGCGGCATCGGCGCCGTCGCGGTTGATGGGAATGACGCCGAAGCTCCGCAGCAGCCATCCGAACGGCTTGAACCGGAAGAGGCTCTCCCTCGCGAGCGGCGAGAACTGCCGGTCCTTCATCACGCTTCCGACCACCATGGGGTCGAGGAAGGAGGCGTGGTTGGCGACCACGAGCACCGGGCCCCGCCGGGGAATCCGCCCCCGATCGATGATCCGGAAGCGGTAGAGCAGGCGAAGCGACAGCGAGACCAGTCCCCGGCACAGGTCGAACCAGAGGATCGCCGCCGCGGCGCGGCCCGGCACCCGCCGCTTCAGCTCGAGCGAGGCGATCATGCCGAGGGTTCGCCGACCGCTGCCGAGCCGTCCGCGGGACCGCCGGTCGCCCGCAGCACCTCGGCTTCGAGGCGTCCCACCACCTCGTCGAGGGTCAGCGAGCCGGTGTCGATCTCGATGGCGCCCGCCGGCCGCACCAGCGGCCCCACGGTGCGGATCCGATCGAGACGGTCCCGTTCGCGGATCGCCTCGCAGATCGCGGTCTCGTCGGCGGGGCGGCCTTCGGCCCGCAGCTGCCGGGCGCGTCGCTGCGCCCGCTCCTCCACCGGGGCATCGAGGAAGAACCGCACGTCCGCGTGCGGGAAGACCACGGAGCCCTGGTCCCGGCCCTCCGAGACGAGGCGAGGGTGCCGCCCCGCCTCGCTCCGCTGCGCCGCCACCATCGCCATCCGCACCGGCACCTGCCCGGCGACGATCGCCGCCGCGGCGGTCACCTCCGGCGAGCGGATCTCCTGCTCGACCGCCTCGCCATCGAGCAGGATCCGCGGCGGATCGGCGGACCAGTCGAAGCGGATCGCATGCTCGCGAAGCAGCGCGGCGATGCGGTCGCCCTCGTCGGGGCGGAGGCCGCAGCGAATCGCCAGCAGCGCCGCGGCTCGGTACATGGCGCCGGTGTCGAGCACCGCGGCTCCGAGGCGGCGGGCCAGCCGTCCCGCCACGCTCGACTTCCCGCATCCTGCGGGCCCGTCGATCGTCACCAGCACCCGCGACGCCTCGCTCACTTCGCCGCTTCCTGCTCCGGCACCGCCGCCATCAGCTCCTGCAGGAACCCATGGGTCTTCGCGATCAGGTCGATCGGGTTGGCGGCGCGGCTCGACAGCGACAGCATGTTCGCGTAGCCCACCGCCCGCAACGCCTCGACGAGTTCGCGAAGCAGCACCCGACCGACGGCCGCATCGCCGCTCTTGCCGAGGCCGAGGCCGTCGAGATCGGCTTCGATCGCCGCGGCGTAGGGGGCCAGCTTGCGGAGCGTCGTCTCCGGGTCGCGGGTGGCGAGGGCGTGGCGGAAGGTGGGCATGCATCCGATCTTGAATCCGCCCACGCGTCGGATCAGATCGATCACCCCGGCGGCCTCGGAAAGCGGCCCGGATTCCGAGGGGATCACCAGCAGGTTCAGCTCGAACCGCTCGATCGCGGCGATCCCGCCCCGAAGGCCCGCGGCCAACGCATCGGGATCGCCGTCCTCATCGAGATGAAGTCGCACCGCGAGACTGCTGCATCCGAGGCTCGACGCCGCCTGCCCAAGGCGTCCAAGGCGTTCCGCCCCCGATGCGGCAGCGTCGCCGGCGATGGCAAGTTCGCGGTGCTCGGTCAGCAGCAGGCACGGGCAGGCCGCCTTGTCCGCAGCGTCGCGAAGCCGCTCGAACTCGGCCCGCGACCGCCCCTCGAGCATCTCCGCCGGGATCGACATGCCCCGCAGGCCGAACTCTCGGCTGGCGAACTCGGGCATCTCCTCGAACCGCAGCGAACCGCCCTTGGCCTTGGCCGCGAGTTTCCTCGCGAGGGATCCCGCCTCGAGCGTCGCCACCATCGGTGCCTGCAAGCGCTTCTCCGAACGAGAGATCGGGTTCCCCGGGAGCCGACCGGAAGGCAGCCCGGACGGGTCAGTCTAGTGACTCGATCGGGTCGGCATCCCGCTGCCGCCGACGGATCCGCCCCACCGGCGGCGGCGGAAGTCCCCGAGCAAGTCGAGTTCAGGACCCCCCTCGACCGGCCCCCGGGACCCCGGACCGCCCCGCTCCATTCCCTGCCCC
>CAZQUA010000130.1:6104-6779 GCA_964596455.1 uncultured Isosphaeraceae bacterium | reverse complement strand
GCCGCCGCCACGGTGCTCTTCAGGAGATTCGAGATCGTCACGCTCCCGTCCGCCTCGACGCGATGCCCCGGCCGCACCGCGGCCCCGCCGCCGGCAAGCGGCGGATCGGCGCCTGGCGCCTCGCGGTACCGCACCGTGCTCTTGAGGGTCTTGTGCACGCAGTGCTCGCTCCAGGTCTGGGCGAGCGTCTCGAGCTCGATGGCCCGCGGCTCCCGGCCGATCCCGCGGAAGTGCGATTGGATCGCCCGCATCTCATCGAGGGACAGGAAGAGATGACCCTCGCGGGAGAGACGCTGCAAGGCGTCGTCGTCGAGGTCGCGCAGGCGCACCTCGGCGACCGCCGTCGGCCGGAGACTCCCCTGCGGGAAGCTCCGCGGATGGAACCGCTCCGGATGGATCGCCTGGATCACCGGGTTGGCAAGCAGCCGTCGCGCAATCGAGACCGCCGCGTCCGGCGAGATCCCGTCGACCTCGTAGCGGCGGCCGGTCCGCACCTGCGCCTCGATGCCGAGCAGCTCCTGGATCGCCCGACGCACCGAATCGCCGGCGGGATCGGTGACCCCAGGCAGCGGATGCACCTCGACCGCCGCGGAGGTCCCGCACGACGCCGATGCCGCCCCGGGGGATGGCGCAACCCCGGGAGTTGGCGCAACCAGCGCCGATTCGCTCACCGGA
>CAZQUA010000130.1:0-6075 GCA_964596455.1 uncultured Isosphaeraceae bacterium | reverse complement strand
CGATCCGCTCGAGATCCGCCCCCGCGAACCGACCCTCGAGGAGATAGATCTTCCGGAGTCGCACCGCCGCGATGCCCGCACCGAGGCCGCTCTCGCGGATCGACGCCAGCACCGCCGCCGCCGCGGCATCGTCGGCGGACTCGCGGACCGCGACCTCGATTCGCGCCACCGCCAGCGGCGAGGGCGCATCGACGGCGGCTGCGGCAGCGGCGGATCCGATGGAGGACATGGGCCGGGGATTCTACAGGTCGCCGCCCCCGAACCGGTCCGTGCCGCGTCTGCCCCGATAGGAACACCGCCGTCCCCGAGAGAGGACGGCGGCGTGTTCCGCAGGGTCGGGCGAGCGGAGATCAGAAGAAGAGCTGCAGCTGCGTCCGGACCACCATCTCGCCGGAGTTGCGGCTCGCCCGCAATCCCTGCTCGGGAGTGGCCCAGAAGTAGCTCACCGGCGAGAGGGCCACGCCGAAGTCGGTGGTCCACTTGCTGTTCTGGCCCTTGAAGTAGTAGTTCCAACCCACCGTCAGCAGGTAGAGATCCTCCGGGTTGTTGAAGCCGCTCAGGTCGAACGGCTGACCCGTGGTGCCGGCGATGCTCCCGGCGAGGCCCGCCGGGCCGTTGCTGTTGCCGTACTCGAAGCGACCGTAGATCTCCCAGTCGCGATCGACGTAGAGCGATCCCTGCACCAGGAAGCCCAGTGCGGTGATGGTGTCGGCGTTGAAGTTGACCGGAGCGCTCAGGATGCCGCCGGCGTTCTGGATCGTGGCGGACCCGGACTCGAGATAGGCGAAGTAGAAGGAGCCGAACAGGCTCGCACCGCCGAAGTTGGCGGTCACGTCCGCGGTCAGGCCGAGCCAGTTGTTGAAGCCGTTGCTCGCCCCCGAGGTGGCGGCGTTCTGGCTGAACCAGTTCTGGCCCTGCTGGTAGGTGACGGCACCGCCGACGAGCAGGCCGAACTCCTCGCCCTGCGGGCTGGTCATCTCCCGGAAGTCCTGCCACAGGCCGTCGAGCTTGAACTCGACGCGGCTGGTGATCGCCCAGTTGGCCTGCTCGCGGTACCAGACGCTGTTGAGCGGATCGGTGCCGATGAGCCTCAGGTAGGGGCCGGCGAGGTTGTCGGTGCCGCCGTCGCTGAAGGCGATCCGCCACCGCATCGAATCGCCGGAGTACTCGAGCTCGAGTCCCTGCGAATAGCCGGGCGAGAAGTGGTCGCTGAGGACCGACCGCCCGGCGGTGAGCAGATAGGCGTCGTAGACGAGGAACTCCCGGTCGAAGGGCAGCTTGAACTGGCCCGCCCGGGCCGACCAGTCCTGGGTCAGGTTGAGCCGCATCCAGGCGTCGAGCAGCGCGAAGCGGCCGCTGCCGCTGCCGGAGGTCCCGAGGAACTGCTGGGCGTTCCCCGGTCCGGCGCCCTGTTGGGTCCAGCTCGAGGTGTCGTCGTTGGTGAAGGCCCCCCGAACCATGTACTCGATCTCCGAGTCGAACAGGCGGCCGCTCAGGGTCAGTTGGGCGTTGGGGATGTCGAAGCCCCACCGGTCCTGCTTGGTGTCGGGGTTGTTGGGGAAGTTGCGGTTGGCGGCGATCGCGGATCCGTCGGGGATGTGGCTCCACACCATCCGCGTCTGCAGCAGCAGGTTCGCCTTCATGGTGAAGCCGCCGTCGGCGCTGGAGATGTAGAAGCCGTCCGCGTATCCCGCGGTGGCCCCCGCCTGGGAGAAGCTCGTCCGTCCGTCGGCGTCGGCGAGCACGTCCTGCACGATGCCGCGGACCGCCGCGGCCCGCTCCTCGCTGAGCCAGTGCTGCCCGTTCTGGCTGCGGAGGTCCCGAACCTCCTCCTGCAGGCCGGCGTTGGCAGCCTCGAGCGCCCGGAGGCGATCCGCCATCTCCTGCAGCGTCATGCCGTCCTGAGCCACCGCCGCCGGTGCCAGCAGGCCGGCGGCGAGGGCGGCGGAGGCGAAGGGAACGGATCCGCAGACGGATCGTGATCGCATGAGGTCTCTCCTGTCGCCGGGAAACGGGCCGCCGACCGCGTGGCGCCGTCCCGCTCGGTTATCCGGTCGGTATCGGCATGCCGACGCCCGGCTCTCTCGCAATTGCCAAGACCTCGCGGAGGCGGGTTGCGGAAGGCGACCGACGGGGCGATAACCACGCCATGCACGCCTCGCAGGCCGCCGGCGCCGTGGACATGGAGCACGACAACATGGGGCACGACTGGACCCGCCGCCTTCGCGGGCGGTTTCTCGTGCTCGACGGGCCCGACGGCTGCGGCAAGTCGACGCAGCTGTCCCGCCTTGCGGACTGGTGCGAGCGGATGGGCCTTGCCGTCGTCGAGGTCCGCGAGCCCGGCGGCACGGCGATCGGCGAGCGGATCCGCGAGATCCTGCTCGATCCGGCCTGCACCGAGATGGACCTCCGCTGCGAGATGCTGCTCTACATGGCGAGCCGCGCCCAACTGTGCGCCGAGCGGATCCGCCCGGCGCTCGCGGCCGGCCATACGGTGCTCTCGGATCGCTTCACCAGCTCGACCCTCGCCTACCAGGGGACGGCGGGCGGACTGTCCTTCGACGAGATCGACCGCGTCGCCGCGATCGCCGCCGAGGGGGCCGCGGCCGACTTGACCGTCGTCCTCGACGTGGACGAGGCGACCGCCGCCAGCCGCCTCTCGCCCCTGCTCGACCGGATCGAACAGCGAGGCGAGGCCTTCCATCGCCGGGTGCGGCAGGGCTTCCTCGAGCAGGTTCGCCGCTGGCCGCAGCGGTACCGCCTCGTGGACAGCAGCGGGGATCCCGCGTCGGTCTTCGCCGAAGTCCTGAAGGCGATCGAGGCCCATGCGACCGGATGGCCCGAGGATCACTCCGCCCGTTGAGGCCCGCTGCGATGGGCGATGCGCACCCCTCCCCCCGTCTCCTCGCGGAGATCCGCCTCGCGGCCGATCCGCCACGGATCGTGCGGGTGAAGATCGATCCTGCGGCCCGGCCCCCGCGGGTCCGGTCGCCCGACGGCGGCGAGGACGTCTTTCTCGAATGGGAGGGGGTGCTTGACGACGCCGGCCGCCTCCGACGCTGCCCTCGATGCGGCAGCGGCGGCCTCTACCGCGCCCGCAGCGTGCCCTCGGTGACGCCGTTCGTGGTGATCCTCGCCTTCGCGGGCACCGTGCTCGCGCTGCTCGGGCTCGCCGACGACCCCCGCGTGCTCGCGGGACTCGTCGTCCTGCTGGCGGTGGACGTGGCCATCCTGCTGCTCGGGCGAACCTGGCTGGTCTGCTACCGCTGTCGCAGCCGCTATCGGGGATTGCCGATCGCGAGGCAGCATCGCCGCTGGGATCGCCGCGACGCCGAGCGGTCCGCCGCCGATTCGCGTCCCTGACGCCCCCCGCGGCGCCGCGGATCCGCACCGCTTTCCCGCAAGCGGTCCGGAGCTCGAAGGCGACCGGCCGCCGTCGCCCGATGTCGCTTCGTCAGCCGCCTCGCGAGGGCCGAGGAGGCCGCCGCATCGAGACGCTCCCGCCGCCTCTGCAGCGGCGGCCACGCGGCGGCGCTCGCCGCAAAGAGCACGGGAAACCGCCAACTTCCGCCGCATCCCACCACGATCGCCGTATCTTGCGGCAGTGACCCGCCGCCTGCATCCGCTCACGCTGCGTCCGCTGCTCTTCCGCGGCGCCGAGGTTGCGCCGCACTCGCCGGTCGTGGTGGCGGGCGATCCGACGGTCCGCCTCGACTGGCGATCGCTTCGCGGCCGAGTCTCGGCGCTCGGCGCCGCCCTGCGGTCGGCGGGCGTCGGCGGCGGCACCCGCGTCGGCACGCTCCTCTGGAACGATCTCCCGCATCTCGAACTGTCGATGGCGGTGCCGCTGCTGGGAGCCGTGCTGCATCCGGCGAATCCTCGCCTTTCCGACGACGACCTCGCCTGGACCATCGCCGCCGCCGGCGACCGCATCCTGTTCCACGACGCGGAGTTCACCGAGCGGCTGCATCGCCTCGCCAGCTCCGGGCACCTCTCGAGCGTGAAGCGGTTGGTCTGCTGCGGCGGCGACGGAGACCTGCCGCGGTCCACCTCCGAGACCGCCTGGCTCCGTTGGGAGGAGTTCGCGGCCGCGGGGCCGGAGACCCTCGACTGGCCCGATCTCGACGAGGAGCAGCCGGTCGCGATCTGCTTCACCGGCGGCACCACCGGACGCCCCAAGCAGGTCGTCTACACCCACCGATCCTGCTACCTGCACACGCTCGGCCTCGGCCTCGTCGACACGATGTCCCTCGGCGGCACCGACACCGTGCTGCCGGCCGTGCAGTTCTTCCACGCGATCGCGTGGGGCATTCCCTACGCCGCCGCGATGACCGGTGCGTCGCTGGTGCTGCCGGGCCGATCGCTCGACGCCGCCAACCTGCTGCCCCTGATGGAGGCCGAGGGCGTGACGCTGTCGATCGGGGTGCCGACGGTGTGGCTCTCGATCGCCGAGAAGCTCCGCCGCGAACCGCACCGCTGGCGGCTGCGGGAGCTGCGGCGGATCTTCTGCGGCGGCGGCGCTCCGACCCTCGAGCTCGCCGACTTCCTCCGCCGTCGCCTCGACGTCGAACTCATCCACAGCTGGGGCATGACCGAGCTCAATCCCGTCGGCACCTCCGGCCGCGAGATCGCCGTGGTGGAGGACCTCGCGGCGGAGCCGCAGGCCCGACGCGCCAAGCTGCTGGCCGCGGGCCGCCCCATGCCGGGACTCGAGGCGGAGATCCTCGACGACCGCGGGGCCGCGCTTCCCCACGATGGCGAGGCGGTGGGCCTGCTCGTCGTGCGCGGCCCGACGGTGCTCGGCGGCGCGGCTCCGGAATCGGCCGAAGGCGTGCCCGCGGGCTGGATGCCCACCGGCGACGTCGCGAGCATCGACTCGCGGGGGCGGATCTGGATCCGCGACCGCGAGAAGGACCTCATCAAGAGCGGCGGCGAATGGATCAGCTCGATCGCCATCGAACGCCTGATCCTGGCGATCCCCGGGGTGCGACTCGCCGCGGTGGTGGCCCAGCCGCATCCCCGCTGGCAGGAGCGCCCGGTGGCGGTGGTCGAGCTCGAGATCGAGCACTCGCTCGATCTCGCGTCGCTGCACGCGCACCTCGAAGCCGCGGTGCCCCGCTGGCAGATGCCCGATGCCCTGCTCCTCGAGCGAGTGCCGCTGACCGGCACCGGCAAGGTCGACAAGAAGCGGATCCGGGCGATGCTCGCGGAGCGGGGATTCGAGTTGCCCGCCTCGGCGTCGCCCGGCGCCGCGGCCGCTCGCTAGGCGCGGCGGGGCGCACGCCCACGCTACGCTGCCACCGATGCACGCATCGATCGAGATTCGCGTCCGCTACGCAGAGTGCGATCCGATGGGCGTCGCCCACCACAGCGCCTACGCGCCTTGGTTGGAGATGGGACGCACCGAGCTGCTCCGATCGACGGGCCGCAACTATCGCGACCTCGAGGCGGCGGGACTCCTGCTCGCCGTGGTGCACCTCTCGATCCGCTACCGGCGACCGGCCCGCTACGACGATCTGCTGACCCTCCGCACGACCCTGGTCGCTCCGGGCCCGGTGAAGATCGAGCATGCCTACGAGCTGCGGCGTGATGGGGAACTGCTCGCCTCCGCCGAGACGACGCTCGCCTGCCTCGACCGCAGCGGCCGGGCCCGCCCGGTGCCGCAGGATCTCTTCGGGATCGCGTGATCGGACGCGCGACCTGCTCCTGCGGGCGATGCCGCGGACGCCCGTTCATGCACGCCGCCCCGCGAAGGGCCGCACCGCCGCCGCAGATCTGCAGAGCGGCAGCTTCAGCACGCGGCCGAACGCCCCGCGATGCAATGATCGAGACGCCCCGCGCTACGGGCAGAGGCCCCACTGCAGCAGCAGAATCCCAAGGTCGGCACCATCGACGACTCCGTCGCCGGTCAGATCGAACGCCGAGCTCGCCGTGTTCCACTGCAGCAGCAGCAGGCCGATGTCGGCACCATCGACGATGCCGCTGCCGTCGTAGTCCGCGGGGCAGTCGCATGAATCCGGCATGCCGTTGCCGTTGAGGTCGGACGCGATGCCCTGTTGGATCTCCCACAGGTCG
>CAZQUA010000129.1:0-6844 GCA_964596455.1 uncultured Isosphaeraceae bacterium | reverse complement strand
CGATCGGCATCACACCGCGGCTTCGAGATCGATCGGCAGCGCCGCGAGCGACTCGAGCAGCGGCACCGCCGCGAGCGGCCGGAATCCGTGGGCATCGACGCCGACGTCGCAGCTGCGGCCGAGCGCCGCCAGCGCCGCGTGGGCATGGCCGTGGAGATGGATCGCCCCGCCGACGCGGCCCTGCCAGGTCCGCATGGGATAGTGGCACAGCACGAGGCGGTGCCGACCGCCCGGCCAGCCCTTCAGCGACACGATCTGGGAGACGCTCGCGAAGAGATCGCGGAAGGCGTCCTTCTCGGCGGGATCGTGGTTGCCGGCGACGAGATGGATCTCGCGGCAGCGGATGCGGCGGCGGATGGCCGCGGCATGCTCGATCCGCTCCCGCTTGGGGGCGATCGGCCCCGCGAAGTCGCCGAGATGGATCAGGCGGTCGCCGGGCCCGACCTCGCGGTTGATCGCCTCGACGAGGGCGAGGTCCATCGACTCGGTGCTCGCGAAGGGGCGGCCGTACTTGGCGATCGCCTCCTCGTGCCCGAAGTGGGTGTCGGCGGTGAAGAAGGTGCGTCGGTCGATCGGCATCGCCGCTGCTGGCATCCCTCGTCCCCTTCCTCGCTCACACCGGCGTTCGGAATCCCATGGCCCGCACCGCGCACCAGCCCACGAGCCCCTCGAAGAGCATGAACGCACCGCCGCAGCAGGCCGCAATGCCTCCGATGAGCATCGCGATGCTGCCGTCGGCGGCGTCCGGCGGCGGGGCCGCCGCGTCCGCCTCGCCGCCTCCCGCAAGCAGCAACGCCGCGAGCAGGCCGAGGCCGACAAGCAGCGTGACCGCGCCGGCGATCGTCCGGATCGAGCGTCCGCGCCGGTCGATGTTGCAGGCGAAGGCCATGGCGTCGTCTCGGGGCCGGATCACTCCGGCGCGTCGCCCGCGAGCTCCGTCGCGAGCGAGGGGCGGATGCCGCCCATCGCGTCGAGCTGCGATGCGAAGGCGATGCCTCCGGGCGGCGTGGCCACACTGCCGGAGAGGATCTCCTGCGGCGAACGGTCGCCGTAGACCTTCCGGTTGAGCTTCTCGTCGATGGTGATCCCGAGGCCGCCGATCATGGCTCCGACGAAGAGTCCGCCGGTCCTCGCGTACGAGTAGACGCTCGGCGCGAGGAGGCTGTCGTAGTTCGCCTGCGCCGCATGCGGGCCGGCGACCGCCGCCAGCCCCGCGAGCGGATAGGCCTCCTGCGAGAGGATGCGATCGACCACGGTCTCGTCGTTGAGGACGAGCACGACCTGCCGTCCCTCGCCCCCGATCTGGAGGCCGACGCTTCCGGCGATCAGCGACATCGCCAGCGGCGCCGACCAGCGTCCGCCGCCGAGATTCCGCACCAGGGTGCCCCCGCCGCCCTCGAACCCGATGCCGGCGGCGAGGTTCACCGAGTCCAGGATCAGGATCGCCTTGGACTGCCGGACCACCGCCGCGGGAATCGCCGTCTCCCCCGACCCCATCTCCCGCAGGGTGTCGCGGTCGTTGGCGAGGCGCATGGTCATGTCCCCCGCGCAGCCTGCCCCCGCCGCGACGATCGAGGAGCACAGGACGCCCGCGGCGACTCCGATTCGCATCATGCTCAGGATCCTCCTTGGCCTCCGGCAGGAGGCGGGTCGCACGCTAGCGGCGACCGCGGCGGGCGGCAACCTCGCCTCACTTGCCGATGCAGAATCGGCTGAAGATCCGCTCGAGCAGATCCTCCGGCTCGATCCGGCCGGAGATCGCCGCGGCCTCGAGCATCGCCTCGCGAAGGATCGCGGCGACAAGCTCCGGGGACGCCTCGGCTCCGGCCAGTCCGGAGGCCTCCTCGATGCTCGCGGCGCAGGCCTCGAGATGGCGGCGGTGCCGCTCGAGCAGCGACACGGCGCCCGCCGCGGCAGGGGCAGCCGCTCGACCGAGGCGCCCCGCGATCGCCTCACGCAGCGACGCGAGGCCCTCGCCGGTGCGGGCGCTGGTCGTGACCGCCCCCGCCGGGATCGCCGCGGCCGCGTCGAGATCGCCCTTGGTGACGACGAGCAGGTCCTGCCCCTCGGGTGGCGGCGGGGTCCCCGCATCGGCGGGATGGCATCGCAGGCGAAGGGCGGCGTGTCGCTCGGCTTCGGATCTCGCCGCCTGCATCTCCGCCTCGATGGGGTCGATCTCCGGGCCGTCGGCGGCCTCTTCGCCGGGGGCATCGACGAGCAGGATCTCCTGCCGCTCGCCAGGGGGGCCGATGGTCAGCGGCTCGGCGAGGCGATCCCTCGTCGTCCCCGCCACCGGACTCTCGACGCTCCGTCGGCGTCCGAGCAGGGCGTTGAAGAGGGCGCTCTTGCCGGCATTGGGAGGGCCGCAGAGGACGACCACCGGACGCGGGTCGGTCGCCGCGGCGGCACCCCCCCGCAGAAGGCCCGCGACCCGCAGCCCGATCGCGGCAAGTTCGTCGCAGAGCGTGGCCGCCGGGATCGCCACCACATCCTCCTCGTCGGCGAAGTCGATCCCGGCCTCGACGAGCGCGAGCAGATCGGCAAGGCCCGACGCGACCGCCTCCGCCTCGCGATGCAGGCGGCCCTCCCGCAGGTGCCTTGCCGCCGCGAGGGCGTCGTCGCCTTCGGCCGCGATCGCCAAGGCGATCCCCTCCGCCTGCGAGAGGTCGATCCGCCCCCGTTCGAACGCCCGCCGCGTGAACTCGCCGGGATCGGCGGGACGGACCGCGATGCCCACGGCGGCACCGGCGGCTCGGAGCGAACCGATCGCCGCCTCGAGCAGCGCCGGATGACCCGGCAGGGCGAGTTCGAAGGAGTCCTCGCCGGTGAAGCTTCCCGGCGCGGGAAGCGTCAGCAGCACCGCCGGGAGCGAGCAGGGCACGCCGGCGAAGGGAATGCGGAGACGCACCGCCGCTGCCCCGCGGCGGGCCGACGCGTCTCCGAGGGGATGCTCCACCAGGCCCGCCGACGGCGAGAGCAGGGCGAGGCAGCCCTCGCCGCTCGCCCGCACGAGGCCCCGCAGGCCAGGCCCGGGCGGCGAGGCGATCGCGACGATCGTGTCGGCGACGGCCATGCCGCCGGGGCGAGTCCGAGGCGAGACCCGCTCCGGCGTCACTTGCGGTCCTTGAACCGCTTGTTGGGCCGCCGCTTGGCCTCCTGCCGCTCCCGCGCCCGCTCGAGCGCCTCGGCGTAGAGGCGGCCGAGGCGGTCACGGGGCTTGGCGGCCTTCGCGGCGCGAGCGCCCTGCAGGTCGGCCTTGGCGCCATCGATCTGCGCGGCGGCGGCATCCATCTCCTCGATCCGCCGCCGCACGATGCGGCCCTCGACGATGCCGATGCAGCTCGAGGTCAGGATGTAGAGGGTGAGTCCGCTCGGCGCCGCGTAGAGCATCACCGGGAACATCACCACCATCATGACCTTCATGATCTTCTGCTGCTGCTTCTGCTCCTCGGTCATCGCCGCCGACGGCGGCGGCGAGAGGTACTTCTGCTGGAACCAGAAGACCAGGCCCATCAGCAGCGGCAGGACGTTGATGCCCGAGACGGTGAAGAGCCACAGGTCGATCGGATTCGAGAAGGCGATGAAGCGGTCCTGCGCCGACAGGTCGCCGAGGAAGCTCCATCCGCCGAGCTGCTGGAACACCCCGAAGAACGCCGGGGTCTGCCGCAGCTCGAAGGCGAAGAACAGCATCGCGTAGAGGGCGATCCAGATCGGCATCTGCAGGAAGGTCGGCAGCATGCCGCCGAGGCAGCCCGCGGGGTTGACGCCCTTCTCGCGATAGAGCCGCAGCTGCTCCTGCTGCAGCTTCTTGGGGTCCTCGCGGTACTTCTTCTGCAGGGCATCGAGCTCCGGCTTGAGGGCCCCCATCATCTTGCCGAACCGGGTCATCTGGATCTGGGCGCGGCGGGTCAGCGGGTGCAGCAGGGTGCGGACGAGCAGCACCAGCACGATGATCGCGAGGGCCCAGTCGAAGACGACCCACTCCCGCAGGAAGGTGAGCAGGCCGATCAGCAGGTTCGCGAGCCATGCGAACGTGCAGACCGTGCAGCAGGAGCTCATGATGTAGGTGATGAGCCCGCCGAGGTAGAGCGACTCGAACGGCTGGTTGCGGAAGAGCAGGCTCCGTTCGAGCGGGCCCGCGAAGACGCCGAGGTCCCACGAGGCGGTTCCCGCCGGAGGAACGACCTTCTCGGGCCCGTAGAGCACCGTGAAGAGGACCTCGCTCCCCCGCTCGCCGCCGATCTGCCCGCGGACCTCGGCGACGCTGCCGGCCATCGCGAGGGAGGTCTCCGCCGGCGGGGCGTAGGGCGCGTACACCGCGAGGCTGAAGTAGCGGTTGGTCGAGCCGAACCAGGATGGCGCGAAGCGGCCCTCCTCCGCGTCGGGATTGGGCCAGAGGCCGCTGTCGCCGCCGCGGAGGCGGTCGAGCACCGTCTTGCGGTCGAGCATCTGCCCGCCGGTCATGACCGTGGCCTGGGCCGGGTCCCGATCCGGGGGCAGCAGGTAGCCGAAGTGGATGCGGCGGGTCTCGACGTAGCTGTCGGCGTCGGAGGAGAGATCCCCCGGGCCGTACTGCTCCCAGCGGACGCGGAGGGGTTGCGAAGCGAGGTTGCGGACCCGCTGCTCGAGCCGCATGCGGTAGCCGTCGACCGGGCCGCTGTCGATGGCGAATCGCCGCTCGACCTCGAGGATCGCCTCGCCGTCGCCCCGGCGGATCTCGGTGCGGAAGACCCCCGGCTCCACCTCGCCCCAGACCGGGCCGAAGAGATTGACCGCCTGCCCGTCGACCACCAGCAGCCGCATCGCGAGCAGCGGCACTTCAAAGCCGCCGAGCGAGCCGAGGGTGCGGAACTGGTAGCGGTCCGAATCCGGCGGCAGCGGCGGCGGCTCGCCGATGCCCCGCCGCACGGCCCGCTCGTGGGCCTCGAACGCCCGCCGCTGCGAGGCGTCGTTCCAGTACTCGCTGAAGACGATCCTCGCGATGCCGGCGCCGGCGGCGGCGAACTCGATGCGGTAGGGGAAGGCGTCGGGATCGAGCGACCCGAGCGGCGTCGGCGTTGCCGATGCGAGGGCGATCCCCTCGGGCACCGCCGCCACCAGGCCGTCGAGCGGCGCCGCCTCCACGGCGGACGATTCGGCCGCCCCCGTGCCGCGGGCATCGGCCTCTTCGGCGGGAGGCGAACTCCTCGCGATCTCCGGCGTCGCCGACGCGGGTTCGCCGGAAGCGGCCGGCTCGGCCGGCGCTGCCGCCGTGTCGGAGGCGGCATCGACCAAGGCGGGATCGCCCCCGGCCGGCGAGGCCGGCGGCCGCGAGCGGCGCCCGGACACCACGAGCGCGAAGACCACCGCGGCGCCCGCCGCTGCGGCGAGAATGATCAGGAGGCGTCGCTGCGACGGGGTCATCTCGATCCTTCCGATGGGTGCGATGGGTGCGATGGCGGGCCAGGCACGCCGCCGACTTCGCGCTGCCGAGGCCGCCGTCGGCGACCTAGCGCCCTTCCCTCAGGCGGTTTCCGAGCCACTCGTCGAGGTCGGGGATCTCGCGGATCCGCGAGACGGTCCGCTCGACGTCGTACTCGCACCGGCGGAACTCGACCACCGGAAGGCCGTCCCCGGTCTCGAGGATCGCGTAGCTCGCCCGCGGATCCCCGTCGCGGGGCTGCCCCACCGAGCCGGGATTGACGATGCACTTGCGGTCCGCCTCCACCGCGAAGCGGCCCTGCACCGCCTCGGGCGACAGGAAGTCGGGATCGTCGGTCATGACCCCCGGCACATGGGTGTGCCCCACGAGGCAGCAATGGTCGATCCGGCCGAAGACCGCCTGCATCTTGGCGGGGTTGTTCACGGCGTCGTCGCGGAAGAGGTACTCGTTGATCGGCCGCCGCGGCGAACCATGCACGCAGAGGATGCCCGCTTCGAGACGCACCCGGACCCGCAGACGGTTGAGGAAGTCCATCCGCTCGCGGCCCACCTCCGACTCGCAATCGGTCCCCTGCTCGATCTGCCGGCGGCTCCACAGGGCCGCCCGCTCCGCCGCCGCGTTGAAGTTGGTGGGCTCGTAGAGCACCGCGAAGTCGTGGTTGCCCATCAGCGACCACTCGCAGCGGGTCCGCACGAGGTCCACGCACTCCACCGGATCCGGGCCGTACCCGACCACGTCGCCGAGGCTCACGATCCGATCGACGCCCTGCTGGTCGATCTCGGCGAGCACCGCCTCGAGGGCCGCAAGGTTGGCGTGGACGTCGCTGATCAGCGCGGTTCGCACGGGCGTGGTCCGGTCTCCGAGGGCGAAGCCGCGGATGCTAGCGGCAGCCGCCGCGGAGCGTCAAAGACCCGGCCGGGTTCCCCTTGACGCGGTCGTCGCCGCCTCAGGCGTGGATCGCCCGCTTCTCCGTCGCCAGCGCCGCCTCGTGGATGCTCTCGGCCATGGTCGGATGGGCGTGGACCGTCGAGATGATGTCCTCGATGGTGGCCTCGAGGCGCTTGGCGAGGCCCATCTCCGCGATCAGCTCCGAGGCATCCTCCCCAAAGATGTGGGCGCCGAGGATCTCCCCGTGGGGCTTCGAGGCGACGATCTTGACCAGTCCCTCGGTGGCGCCCACGGCGATCGCCTTGCCGTGGCTCTTGAGCTGGTAGACCCCGACGGTGTAGTCGAGGCCCTTCGCCTTGGCGTCCCGCTCGGTCATGCCGATCGAGGCGATCTGCGGATTGCAGTAGGTGCATCCCGGGATCGACGCGTAGTCGATGCCGAGGGTGTGGTGCCCGAGCATCCGCTCGACGCATGCCACCGCCTCCTCGCTCGCGACGTGGGCGAGCCACGGGGGCCCGATCACGTCGCCGATCG
>CAZQUA010000128.1:0-6917 GCA_964596455.1 uncultured Isosphaeraceae bacterium | reverse complement strand
GGCGGCCATCACGGCCGCGACAGGATCGCCTGGCGGATCGGCAGCACCAGGTGGGGCACCACACGATGCTCCGCGAGTCGCTCCGCGTGCTCGGCAAGGCCCAGCAGGGCCTGGGGGAGTTCGTCGATGCGGGTGACCGGGCCATGCCGCCGGACCGTGAGGTAGACGCTGATCGGCTCGGCGCCGTACTCCCCGTTGGCGACCTCCGCCGCCGAACCGCGGCTTCGCACCTCGAAGAAGGCCTGCAGGCGGCAGGCCTCGTCGAGGGAGATGCCCACGATCGGCTGGCAGTCGATCAGGAGATCGCCCGCCGGATCGATCGCCGCCCCGAGGGGCGAGTCGCGGAGCAGGGCGTCGAAGACCACCTCGTCGCGGTTGGCCTCGGCCTCGAGGTCGAAGCCGAAGACCAGCTCGAGGTAGTCGATGTCGAGCGGGCTGATCGAGAGGTAGTAGGGGCTGGTCTCGAGGATCAGGCGATGCAGGGCGTAGGCGGAGGCCAGGCTCGACGGATTGACCACCCCGCTGCGGATCGAGGTCTGCCGCATCGCCACCCAGCGGAAGTCCGCCTCGGCCTCGGGGCTCTCCAGAGCCAGCTCCCCCTCGAGCCGGCGGAGGCGATCGAGGTCGGGATGCTCCCGGCGGATCCGGTCGAAGAGTTCGAGCAGCGTCTCGCGGCTCTCGGGCAGGTCCATCTTCAGCGAGAGCTTCTGGTTGACGTAGAAGTCGCTGCAGCTCTCGGCGAAGTCGGGCATGACGCTCTCCAGGCCCGCCGCCTCTCGCGGGGCGGGCCGCCAACCAGATAGAACCTACTGCGCAAACGGCGTCAGTCACGCCGCAGAACGGATTTCCCGACAAGTCGGGGGCGTTGCCGCAGCGGGCCTCAGGGGGCGGCGGTTCCCAAGCCGAGGATCCACCGCAGGATGGCGTCGGTGTCGGAGAGGTCCGCCTCGACCCGATCCGGCTGCAGCGACGCGAGTTCCGCGTGGGGATGCCGGCCGGTCGCGACCGCGAGGCAGCGGCAGCCGTTGGCGCGGGCGCAATCCACGTCGAGCGGCGTGTCGCCGATGATCAGCACCCGCCGCGGATCGATCGCCTCGCCGCGGTGCGCTGCGAAGCGCTGCATGGCCACGGGCGGCAGGGCCCGTCGATCCGGCCCGTCGACCGCAAAGGCGCCGATGGGGAACCGCGAGGGATCGAACCCGGCATGCTCGACCTTCAGGCGGCCGGTCGCGGGATAGTTGCCGGTGAGCAGGCCGAGGGTGAGCGAGGACTCGGCGTGGAGTCGGTCCACCAGGGCATGGGTGCCCGGCAGCGCCACCGAGACCGCCTCGCCCCGGAAGCGGTCCGCCAGATGGTGCTCGTAGCGAAGGCGGAAGCGGTCGTGCGAGGCCTCGTCCTGCGGAAGGCCGTGGACCCGGCAGAGGTCCCGCCAGATGTGGCTGTCGAGGCGGCCCGAGGTGTCGATGCCGTCGAAGGCGTACTCGCCGGGGCCGTGGAGGTCCGCGAGGGCCGCGGCCATCGCCCGAAGGCCGGCGCCGTGGGTCTGCAGGAGGGTGCCGTCGATGTCGAAGAGGATCAGCATCGCCCGCGGCTCAACCCGCCGCGACCGCGGCGCAGATCCGCCTCGCGGCGTCGGCAAGGTCGTCGGCGGTCTGCATCGAGGGGATGTCGGCGCGGGCCTCCGCGAGGATCCGCCGCGCCTCGCCGACGTTGGTGCCCTCGAGGCGGACCGTCAGCGGCACCGTGAAGCCCACGCTCTTGGCGGCCGCGACGATCGCCCTCGCGATGACGTCGCAGCGCATGATGCCGCCGAAGATGTTGACGAGCACGCCCTTCACCCGCGAGTCCGCGAGGATGATGCGGAACGCCTCGGTGACCGCCGGCTCGCTCGCGCTGCCGCCCACGTCGAGGAAGTTCGCCGGCTCGCCGCCGTGGAGCTTGATGATGTCCATGGTGGCCATGGCGAGGCCGGCGCCGTTCACGAGGCAGCCGATGCTGCCGTCGAGGGCGATGTAGTTGAGGCCGAACTCCATCGCCCGCAGCTCGAGGGGGTTCTCCTCGGCGGGATCGAAGAGGTCCGCGATCGCCCGCTGCCGGAAGAGGGCGTTGTCGTCGAAGGTGAACTTGGCGTCGACCGCCATGATCCGGCCGTCGGGATGGCCCGGGGCGGGCGGGGTGAGCACGAGGGGGTTGATCTCGACGAGGTTGGCGTCGGTGGACCGCAGCAGGCGGTCGAGGCGAAGCATCAGATCGACCGCCTGCCCGACCGCCTTGCCGGAGAGGCCGAGACGGAAGGCGACCTGCCTCGCCTCGAACGCCTGCAGGCCGAGATGGGGATGGGTGGGCACGGTGACGATCGCCTCGGGACGCTCCTCGGCGATCCGCTCGATCTCGACGCCGCCCTCGGCGGAGGCGATCAGGGTGTTGGTCCGGCGGGCGCGGTCGACGAGGATCGCGAGGTAGAACTCCTTGGCGATCTCCACCGCCTCGGCGACGAGCAGCCGCTTCACCTCGAGGCCCTCCGGCGGCGTCTGCGGGCTCTTCATGCGATGGGTCAGCATGAACTCCGCCGCCGCGACCGCCTCGTCCTCGCTCGCCACGAGCTTCACGAAGCCCGCCTTGCCGCGTCCGCCCGCGTGCACCTGCGCCTTGACCACGGCCCGCCCCACCCCGCCGGTGAAGAGGCGGCGGGACTCGGTCGCCGCCTCGGCAACGCTCTCCACGACCGCGCCGGGGGGCACGGGGGCTCCCGCGTCGCGGAGCAGCTGGCGGGCCTGGTACTCGTGGATCTTCATGCGGGACGCTCCGGCGGTGGGCGAGGGACAGGGGCGGACATGATAGTGATCCCCTCCCGCCGCATCCGGCGAACGGCGGGCAGCCGCTAGAGTCACCGCATGGCTCTCGACAGCGCCGGCTACCTCTCCGAGGCGGGACCGATCGCTCGGCGGCTGCCCGGCTTCGAGAGCCGCCGCGAGCAGCTCGAGATGGCGGTCGCGGTCGAGGAGGCGATGGAGCAGGGCCGCCATCTGCTCGTCGAGGCCGGCACCGGCGTCGGCAAGAGCTTCGCCTACCTGCTCCCGGCGATCCGTCGGGTGATCGAGCGTCGCGAGCGGGTGGTGATCTGCACCCACACCATCAGCCTGCAGGAGCAGCTGCTCGAGAAGGACATCCCGCTGCTCAACGCGGTGATTCCCGACGAGTTCACCGCGGTGCTCGTGAAGGGGCGGGGCAACTACGCGAGCCTGCGGCGGCTGGCCCTCGCGAGCCGCCGGCAGGAGCGGCTGCTGCGGGACGAGGAGGAGCAGCACGCCCTGCACCGCCTCGAGGACTGGGCCTACGAGACCCGCGACGGGTCGCTCGCGAGCCTGCCGCAGCTGCCGCCGATGTCGGTGTGGGACCTCGTGCAGTCGGACAGCCACAACTGCATGGGCCGCCGCTGCCCCACCTACGACAAGTGCTTCTACCAGGCGGCGCGGCGGCGGATGGAGAACGGCGATCTGCTGATCTGCAACCACGCGATCTTCTTCAGCGACCTGGCGCTGCGGGCCCGCGGCACCGGCTTCCTGCCGCCCTACCAGCACGTGATCCTCGACGAGGCCCACCACCTCGAGGAGATCGCCGCCGAGCACTTCGGCCTGCGGCTCTCCGAGGGGCGGGTGCGGCACCTGCTGCGGACCCTGCTCGACGAACGCAGCGCCCGGGGCTACCTCGCGGGCCTCCGCTGGCCGGGGGGCGAGAGCCTGATCGACGAGGCGGTCCGCCTGCTCGATGGGGTGCGGGAGGGCTCGGAGCTGCTCTTCGACCGCCTGCATCGCTGGCATGGCGAGCAGGGCGGCGGCAACGGCCGGATCCGCTCGGCGGAGATCGTCGAGGACACCCTCTCCTCGCCGCTGCGGACGCTCGCGGGCCACCTTCGGATCATGCGGGAGCGGCAGAGCGACGAGGCGGAGAAGTTCGAGCTGAACGCCTACGCGCAGCGGTGCGAGGACCTCGCCGCGGAGGCCGAGTCGCTGCTGGGGCAACGCCTCGCCGGCTGCGTCTACTGGGTCGAGCCGGGGCGGGCCCGCGGCGGCGGGCGGCCTCCCGTCACGCTCGCCGCCGCCGTCGTCGAGGTCGCGCCGATCCTGCGGGAGCATCTCTTCGGCCAGGAGATCTCGGTGACGATGACCTCCGCGACCCTCGCGGTGGGGGCATCGGACTTCCAGCACGCCGCGACCCGCCTCGGCTGCGACGCCGCCCGCACCCTCGCGATCGGGAGCTCCTTCGACTACCCGCGGCAGATGCGGGTGGTGATCGACGCCTCGGTGCCCCCGCCCGAGGCGCCGCGGCATCTCGAGTCCCTCGCCGCGGCGATCCTCCGGGAGATCGCCCGGACCGACGGGGGCGCGTTCGTGCTGTTCACGAGCTTCGCCTCGCTCGAAGCCGCCGCGGGGCGGATTCGGGCGACCCTCGAGGAGCAGGGCCATCCGCTGCTGATCCATCGCCCCAGCGAGAGTCGCTCCAGCCTGCTCCGCCGGTTCCGCGAGTCGGATCGCTCGGTGCTGCTCGGGACCGCGAGCTTCTGGGAGGGCGTCGACGTGCGGGGGCGGACGCTCCGCAACGTGATCATCACCCGCCTGCCCTTCGAGGTGCCCGACCGGCCGCTCGTCGAGGCGAGGCTCGAACGCATCCGCGAGCGGGGCGGCAATCCCTTCATGGAGGACAGCCTGCCGCGGGCGGTGCTTCGGTTCAAGCAGGGGATCGGCCGCCTGATCCGCTCCCGCGAGGACGAGGGCCAGGTGGCGGTGCTCGATCCGCGGATCGCGACGAAGCCCTACGGGCACCTCTTCCGCGCGGCGATCCCCGACGGCGTGGAGATCCTCGTCCGGCGGCACGGCGAGGAGTTCACCGAGGTGGCGGGGGAGTGAGCCGCCGGCACGGCGCCGCACGCCGGCCCGCCGCCGAAGTCTCGAGCGGTCCCCCGCGGGCGGGGGCCTTCAACGCTCCCTTCGCGGCTCGGGTCCGCCCCGCCGCACCGCGCCCTTGCCGAAGCGGTGCCTGACCGAATCGGCGGCGCGGTCGATGCGGCGATCCCGCTCGCGGACCGGATCCTCGAAGAGCGGCCGCTGCGCCCCGGGGCCCTCCCGCGGGGTCAGGGCGGAGGCGGTCACGCCGAGCAGGCGAAGCGGCTGCGGACGACCCCGCGCAAACTCCCGCAGGAACTCCTGCAGCAGTCCGCACGCGGCGTCGCCGATGCTGCCGGTGGTGTCGACCCCCTCCTCGAGGCGGCGGCTGCGGGAGAAGGTGCGGTACTCGGGGGTGCGGATCTTGACGGAGATCTCCCACGCCATGCGGCCATGGCGGCGAAGGCGCTCCGCGATCTGCTCCGCGAAGCGGCGGAGCTCCGCCTGCTGCAGCTCCGGATCCTCGAGATCCGAGGCGAAGGTCCGCTCCTGCCCGACGCTCTTCGCCTCGCGGTCGGCGGTGACCTCGCGGTCGTCGATGCCCGCCGCAAGGGACTTGAGGCGCACCGATCCCTCGCCGAACCGCTTGGCGAGATCCCGTTCGTCCGCCCGCTGCAGGTCGGCGAAGGTGCGGTAGCCCGCGGCCCGGAACTTGAGGGCGCCGGCGGGGCCGATCCCCCACATCCGCTCGATCGGGAACTCCGCGAGCGTCTCCGCGAGGCCGTCGGCCTTGAGCACCGCGAGGCCGTCGGGCTTGGCCATCTCCGAGGCGAGCTTCGCACAGAACTTGCTCGGCCCCACGCCCACCGAGCAGGGCAGGTCGAGGCGGTCCTTCACCTTTCGCCGGATGGCCCGGGCGATGGTCGGGCCGTCGCCGAGCAGCCGCTCGCAGCCGGTCGCGTCGAGGAAGGCCTCGTCGATCGAGACCGGCTCCACGAGGGGACTGAACTCCTCGAGGATCGCGAGGATCTCCCGCGAGACCTCCTGGTACCGCTGCATCCGCGGCTTGATCTGCACCGCGTCCGGGCAGCGGCGGATCGCCATGGCCATCGGCATCGCCGAGGAGACGCCCTTGGCGCGGGCCTCGTAGCTCGCGGCGGCGACCACGCCCCGCCCGCCGCTGCCGCCGACGATCACCGCCTTGCCCCGCAGCTCCGGACGGTCGCGCTGCTCGACCGACGCGTAGAAGGCGTCCATGTCCACGTGCAGGATGGTCCGTTCGGAGGGCATGATCGGGGCGAAGGGTAGCCTTCGCGGCCGCGAGCGTGGCGGAGGCGTGGCCTCAGCCGTCGAGGGGCGGCAGGCCGTGCTCCCTTCCCGCGAGGGGCAGGGCGAGGGAGGCGGGGAAGATCCGCAGCACCGAGTCGCCGTTCTCGAGGGCGTAGCGGCCGCTCTCGGGTTCCCTCGCGATCCGCACCGCATCGAGGGGCGCGCCGTCGAAGCCGCGGAGGATCGCGACCCCCACCCCGATCTCGTGGGGGAACGCCTGCACGGCGATCTCCGGAGCCCGGGCGAGGCAGAGGCTTCCGAGCAGCGACTCCGCGACCTCGCGGATCGCCGGCGCCTCCGCGACCACTTCGCCGCCCTCGCCGAGGCGGGAGGCCACGAAGCCCTCGAGGGTCCGCTGCAGCAGGAAGGTCTCGGCGTCGGTGCGGATCTCCACGCTGCGGACGTCCTCGGGCCGCACGCCGCTGCCGGAGGCGTCGATCAGCGACACCACCGGCCGCAGCAGCGCCGCCCGGACGCCTTCGCCGAGCAGGACCACCGCCGGGCGGCCTTCGACGATCGCGAATCGATCGCTCGAACCGGGGCCGATGGCCCCGCCGATCCGCACCGCCTCGGACTCGATGGCGTCGCCGACGCGGCGTTCGAGCCGGATCTCGTCGGCGTCGCCGGCGAGTCCGTAGCGTCCGAGCTCCGCCGGTTCGTCCTCGAAGAAGCCGCTGCTCTCGGCGCGGCCGATCGCGTCGAGCC
>CAZQUA010000127.1:0-6948 GCA_964596455.1 uncultured Isosphaeraceae bacterium | reverse complement strand
AGCGTGTCCGCCGGGACCGAACGCCGTCGAACCGCCGCCGATGCCGCCGCGGGACCGACGGTGCTCGGGGGGGGGCGAGCGTGGTCGGCGGCTCGGTTGCCGCCGGATCGCACGAGCCTCGCCGAGTCAGGGCGTGCCCGAGTCCTCCCGAGGCGGCGGCGCCTGATCGCCCCGATCCCGCCGCTCGCGAGGGCCGACCCGATCCCGAAGGCGCTGACGGGCCTTGCTCGCATCCCGTTCGGCACCGGGCCGCCCGCCGCGGGCGTCCTTCCCCCCGCGGCCGGGTGCCGATGCGTCGGCCTTCCGGGCAGCTTCGAGCGTCTCTCGGACGATCGCCTGCCGCGGCGGGTCGAGGCGATCGAGCACCTGCTTCTCGAAGGACTTCGGATCGACGATCTTCGCCCGCAGCTCTGCGATGCGGGCATCGACCTCGGCGAGTTGCTCGGCGGATGCCTCGGCCGCGAGCAGCTCCCGCCGGATCGACAGCAACTGCCGGAACTCGCCGGCGAGCTCCTTCATGAGCGTGCGGGTGGCCGCCTGCGTGCTTGCGAGCAGTTCGCGGATCGCCTGCTGCTGCTCGGGAGTCGGCTCGCTGCGGCGGACGGCCGCGAGGATCTCCGCGACCTCCCGGCCTCCCGGCATGGCGGCCTCGCCGCGGCCGGGCCGCTGCGGCCGCTCGCCACGCTCCCGAGCCGTCCGATCGCGGCCGACAGGCTCCTGCGGGGGTGAAACCCGAGGACCGCCGAGCGGCCCGCGCGGCTGCGGGACCTCGCGTCGGGACGGGGGATTCGGTTCATCGAAGGCGGCCGCCGCCATCGGCGACCCGAGGAGCAGCATGCCGGCGAGCGTCGCCGCGGCGATCGCATGGGGGGTGGGAAGCGCGAGCGGTCGATGGGACACGGGTCGTCTCCGTCTTCAAGGCGGACGCCGGCAACGGGCGGCACGGCGGGATCATTGCCTCGCCGCTGCCCGCGTGCGAACTTTTGTCGGAGCGCCGTCGCGGTTCCGAACCGCGGCCGTACGGGGAACCGGCGGTCGCGATCGCGGCCGGGCATTCCGTATCATCCATGCTTTCCCCTGCGTCGCCGCCGGTTGGAGGCGTCCGAGTCGAGCCGCCGGGCGAAGGCGTCACCGCTTCCGCGGCGGAGGGCCGCAGCGGAAGGCGAATGACGGCGGATGTTCCCGGGCCGTCTCGAGCCCGTGCGGGTCTGCCGGACCCGCCGGGCCCGTCGATCGATCCGGCGATGCCCTGCCTGCGGCCCCGTGCCGACGGAGATACCCATGCCCCTGACCCGCGAGGATCTCGAAGCCGCCCTCCGAACCGTGGAGGATCCCGATCTCCACAAGGATCTCGTGACCCTCGGCATGGTCAAGCGGATCGAGCCGGGCGACCACCGGGTCGAACTGACCATCGAGCTGACCACGCCCGCCTGCCCCATGAAGGACCGGATCCGCTCGGACATCGAGCAGGCGGTGGCGGCGGCGGCGAGTCGGCGGGGCGAGCCGGCCCCGGAGGTCGTCGTGGAGTTCACCGCCGACGTCCGGCGGCCCAACGAGAAGGTGCAGGCCCAGGGAAGCCCGCTTCCGAGCGTGCGGCAGATCATCGCCGTCGGTGCCGGCAAGGGGGGCGTGGGCAAGTCGACGGTCTCCACGCTGCTCGCGGTGGGGCTCGCGCGTCTCGGCGCCAAGGTCGGCCTGCTCGATGCGGACATCTATGGACCCTCGGCGCCGACGATGCTCGGCCTCTCCGAGGTGCCCACGGCGGCGAGGGGCAACATGCTGCTGCCCTTCGAGGTGCATGGCATCAAGGCGATGACGATCGGCAAGCTCGTGGACAGCGAGAAGCCGCTGATCTGGCGGGGACCCATGGCCCACGGCGCCTTCAAGCAGTTGGCCACGCAGACCGACTGGGGGGCGTTGGACTACCTCGTCATCGATCTGCCGCCCGGCACCGGAGACGTCTCGCTGACCATGTCCCAGCTGCTGCCGCTCACCGGAGCGGTGGTGGTCTGCACGCCCCAGCGGGTCGCCCAGGACGACGCCCGGCGGGCGGTGCGGATGTTCGAGCAGCTCGGCGTCGAGCTGCTCGGGGTCGTCGAGAACATGAGCTACTTCGTCGGCGACGACGGCAAGGAGTACGACCTCTTCGGACGGGGCGGCGCCGAGGTGATGGCCCAGACGATGGGGGTGCCCTTCCTCGGGTCGATCCCCATCACCACCAGTCTCCGCGAGCACTGCGATCTCGGGACCCCGCTGGGCAACTGGGAGGGGCCGCGAAACCTCGGCCCCGCGATCGACGACCTCTGCCGCGCCGTGGCGAGCCGGATCTCGATCGCCAGCCTGCAGGGGAAGTACCTGCAGCCGACGGTCAGCGTCGGCTGAGTCGGGCCCTCCCGCCGCTCGCCGGTCAACCGCCGCCGAAGACCATCAGGTCGTCGTACTGCTCCACGACCTGCGGCTTGCCGTTGGCGCCGCTGACGATGTTGGTCACCGGGGCGTTGGGGGTGCCGGGGCCGTCGTAGCGGGAGAAGAAGATCCCGTCGGGGCCCGGGGAGATCAGCACGAACTGCCCCTTCGGCGAACCGGTCTGCGGTGCGGTCGCGGTGCCCATCGCCGGATGCCGGATGATCTGGGCGAGGGTCGCGTTCCGCTGACTGGTGTTGATCCGGATGATGCTGTCGAGCTGGCTCTTGCCGAGTTCGCCCAGCTGCTCGGAGTTGAGGTAGGGGTAGATGCCGTTGATGTAGAACTGCGTGCGGGGCGGGTTCGCGGATTGGCCGGGGTTCACGCTGCCGACCAGTTCGCCGACGTTCCGGATCGACCGCACGTAGAGGATCGGCTGCCCCCAGGCGTCGATGAGGTCGGGGAGGTTGAGGGAGTCCAACGCACCCTCCGGATCGACCTGCCCGCTCGCCGCCGCGATCTCGTCGCCGCGGGGACTGAAGAACGGCGGGTACTCCTTGCCGCCGACGCGGGGGCCGCGGCCGATGAAGTAGCGGTTGACCTTGATCTGATACGCGTTCGCGCCGCTGCCGATGGAGATCGTCTCCCACGCGGTTCCGTCCGGGGCGGCGGGGGGGTTGTTGAAGAGCGGGTCGTCGGGGCGGATGCCGCCGCCCATCAGATGCAGCAGCGCGTTCTCGGTGCTGCTGATTCTCGGGTCGGACGCGAGGATCTCCTCGGGCACGAGTCCGGGGTAGAAGCCGAACTCCTGCCGGAAGGTCTCGCAGGCCTTCGAGAACTCCTCCATGATCGAGGTGGTCTTGGCGCCGCGGGCCCGCTGGTTCACCCTCGCGAGCGCCGGCAGCAGGATCCCGATCAGCAGGATGATGATCCCGATCACCACCAGCAGTTCCGTGATGGTGAAGCCGCGTCGACGCGGCCCGTCGCGGAGGATGGCGGCGAGGCGGCGATCGGCGGGGCGGGGTCGATGTCGCATCGGGAAGGATCCGGGAGAGGAAGCCGGTCGGAGATGGCGGCAGCGGGCAAGGGCAAGGCCCGAGGCGGACCCGGCTCCCGCGGCGGCATCAGGATACGGGCTCCCCGCGGCCGGGGTTGTGGCGAAATCGCTCGGGAACGCGGGAAGGGGCCGGCCCGTCGGGACGCGGCTCAGCGAGGAAAGGTCTCCCGACGCGGAGGCCCGGTCCGATGCAGTTGCCGCAGGGCTTCGTAGATGCCCACCGCGACGGCGGTCGCGAGGTTGAGGCTGCGGGCCTCGGGGCGGGGCACCATCGGCAGGCGGAGGCGGTGGCCGTCGCCGAAGGCCGCATCGACCCAGGCGTGCACCGATTCGTCGCAGCCGGCGGTCTCGCGGCCGAAGAGCAGATGATCGCCCGGCTGGAAGTCCGCATCCCAATGGGCCCGCGTCGCCTTGCTCGTGAACAGCCAGAGACGCCGCGGCCGCGTCGCCGCATAGGCCTCGAAGGAGCGGTGCTCGCACCAGTCCAGACTCGGCCAGTAGTCGAGGCCGGCCCGGCGGCACGCCTTCTCGGACAGCTCGAACCCGAGCGGATGGATGAGGTGCAGGCGGCATCCGGTCGCCAACGCGGTGCGGCCGATGTTGCCGGTGTTGTTGGGGATCTCCGGGCGGTCGAGCACGACGTGAAGCAGCGGCTCGGACCGGGCCGGATCGTCGATCTCGGGCATGCGTAGTGGATCTCCTCGACTTGCCGCGGCCGCCTTGCCGACGGTACCCTCGTCGATTCTCTCAGGTCGCTCGTCACCGCCCGCCCGATCTTCGCCCGAGGAACCTTCGCCGATGATCCCTGTCCTGATCGCCAACGCCATCTGGGTCGCCATCTGCGCCGGGTTCGGCGTGCTCTTCTTGATCCAAGCGAAGATCGATCGGTCCGCGGGCCGCAATCCGGGCGGCGACGACTGAGACCGGCCCGGCGGCACGCCCCGGACCCACGTGGTCCGAACGCGATCGTCCCGGATCCAAGTTCCGCGTCCGTGACGGGTCGAGCCGTGAACCGAGGCGGGTCTGCCCGCCGTTGCTGACCGAGCGGCGCCGTTGCGGAGGGAGACGGAAGGGAAACAGAGCCGATCGGCGAGTCGGCACCGCCGACGGCGTCGGTCATGCCTGCGGCACCGCCAACGCCCCCGACAGGGCTCGAACCTGTGACCTTGAGTTTAGGAAACCCACGCTCTATCCAACTGAGCTACGGGGGCGTGCGACCCTCGCTGTGGCGCCTCGCCGCGAGCGGCGCGGCGTGCGCGAGAGAGGGGCAATGCCGATAGGTGGACTCGAACCACCGACCTGAGGTTTATGAATCCTCCGCTCTAACCGGCTGAGCTATATCGGCGGATGGACGGGTGGGGAGGGTAGCCGCGGCTCCGGAGGGCGGCAAGCGACGGGGCCGGCGTGCCGCCGCGGGGAGGTCGGGTCAGGTGCGGGGCTCGCGGATCACCATGCGGAAGCCGAGCTGCCGCGCGAGCGGGCGAGACACGCGATGGACCCGATCGACGATCTCCCTCGCGCCCCGCACGTTCAGCAGTCCCTCCTGCATCGCTCCGAGCAGATAGACCTCGAAGCTCGCCGAGAGGAGCCAGTTGATGTCGGTGCGGTAGCCGGAGACCGCCAACGCCTTGGTCCGCTTGAGGAAGGTCCCGAGATTCCGCGGCGAGCAGTGGAGGGTCTTGCAGCTGCCGAAGTGGATCAGGCGGTCCTTGCATCGCCCTTCGAGCCGATCGGCCACCGCCTCGAGGGTCACCCGTCCCTTGCTCCGCCGCCGGTCGCCGACGAAGAGCAGGTTGGGATTGCCGTGGAAGGCGAGGTAGAGGATCGAGAACTCCGCATGCTTGCGCTGGGTCCATCCATCGAGCGCGTGGTCGAACTCCTCGCGGGTTCCAATGCTCCGATGGACGTAGCGAAGCGAGGGGTAGGCTTGCGCGAGCAGCTCGAAGATGGGGCGGACGGTGGAGGGCTGACGCGGGTCGCCCCACCAGTCCCCTTCGAGGCAGTAGATGTGCTTGAGCACGGCGGTGGCGGGCGTGGAGGAACTCCTCGAAGGCTGCGGGAACGCCCCGCCGCCCCGGCGAGAGGCGGCGGAGAGTAGGCGGGAGTCCGACCGGTTCCAAGGGGCGTCGGACGGACCGGTCGCCTTGAGGGATCCGACCCCCACGGACGGATCCGGCGGCTTCGACTGCGGGCCCGGCTGCGAGGCCTGCGGGGAGGGTTGGAGGGAGACCTCGCGGGCCCGCTCAGGCGGGCGCGGTGCCGGCCGCCGGCGCCGCCGGCCGCCGCCATCGGACGAGGTCCGCATCGTCGCCGCCGCCGACCCCCCCGGCATCGATCGCCGCCGCCACGAGTCCCATGAAGAGCGGGTTCGGGGCGAGCGGGCGGCTCGTCAGTTCCGGATGGAACTGGGTGCCGACGAAGAAGGGATGCATCGACGCGGGAAGCTCGAGCACCTGCATGATCGGCTGGCGGGGATGGCGGCCGGAGAACCGCAGGCCGCCCGCCTCGATCGCCTCGATGAAGCGGGGGTCCACCTCGTAGCGGTGGCGGAAACGCTCCCGCACCTCGGTCCGCCCGCCGTAGAGGTGGCTCGCGAGCGAGCCGGACGCGAGCAGGACCTCGTGGCCGCCCAAGCGCATGGTGCCGCCGAGGATCCCCTCGAGACGCTTCTGCTCGGGCAGTTCGGAGATCACCGGATGCGGCGAGGCGGGGTCGAACTCGGTGCTGTGGGCCCCCGCGAGGCCGAGGGCGTTGCGGGCGAACTCGATCACCGCGACCTGGAAGCCGAGGCAGATGCCGAGGTAGGGGATGCCGCGGGTGCGGGCCTGCTCGACGCAGAGGATCTTGCCCTCGACGCCGCGGGAGCCGAACCCGCCGGGCACGATCACCGCATCGAGGCCTTCCATCGCCGCCTCGGCGCCCTTGGCGGATCGGATCTCCGAGGTCTCGAGCCAGCGGATCGAGATCTCTGTGGAGAGTTGGATCCCGGCGTGCTCGACGGCCTTGTCGATCGAGGCGTAGGCGTCCCGCAGCGAGGCGTACTTGCCGGTGATCCCCAGGACGATGCGGCGGCGGCGGGGCGCGGCGAGGCGGGTGCTGAACTGGTTCCACGCCCCGCGGGCGCGATCCTCGTGCGCCTGGTCGACGCGGTCGTGCAGGCGGAGGATGGAGAGGATCTCGCGGTCGAGGCCGCCTTCCCGCATGGCGTTGGGGATCGTGTAGATCGACTCCCGGTCGTGCATCGAGAAGATCCGCTTCATCGGCACGTTGGAGAACATCGAGATCTTCTCCATCACCTTCGAGGTGATGGGGTTCTTGGCGCGGCAGGCCACGATCTGCGGCTGCACGCCGGCCTCCATGAGCCGCTTGATGCCGAGCTGCGCCGCCTTGCTCTTCTGCTCCCCGAGGATGCTCGGCTCGAGGATGTAGGTGAGCGCCACGAAGCAGGTGGAGTCGGGGCCCTCCTCGAAGGCGAGCTCCCGCAACGC
>CAZQUA010000126.1:0-7018 GCA_964596455.1 uncultured Isosphaeraceae bacterium | reverse complement strand
TCGGTGGCGTGGAAGCGGCGATCGACGAGTTCGACGTAGTTCCGATCGACGATCGTCTTCATGATCGAGGCGTAGGTGGAGGGCCGGCCGATCCCCTCCTCCTCGAGCTTCTTCACGAGCGAGGCCTCGCTGTAGCGGGGCGGGGGGCTCGAGAAGAGCTGCTCGGGGGCGATCGAGAAGGGCGAGAGGGCGTCGCCCTCCCGAAGCGCCGGAAGCTCCGGCTCGTCGCCGGCGACGCCCACGCCGACCCGCAGCGACCCGTCGAAGACGAGCACGCGGCCGGTCGCCTTGAGCACCGCCCCGGGCCGGTCGGTGCGGGCGAGCCGCATCGTGGTCGAGCGGTACTGCGGCGGGTTCATCTGGCAGGCGAGGAAGCGGCTCCAGATGAGGCGGTAGAGCCGGAACTGCTCCTCGGTCAGCGAGTCCCGCACCGAGTCGGGGGTGCGTCGCACGTCGGTGGGGCGGATCGCCTCGTGGGCCTCCTGGGCGGCCTTGTTGCTCGAGGCGAAGGCTCGCGGCTTCTCCGGAAGGTACTTGGCGCCGAAGGCCTCGCCGATGAAGTCGCGGGCCGCGGCGATCGCCTCCGGAGCGAGGTGCGTCGAATCGGTCCGCATGTAGGTGATGAGGCCCACCTCGCCCTCGCCGGCGACCTTCACGCCCTGGTAGAGCTGCTGGGCGATCCGCATGGTGCGGTCGGTGCCGAAGGAGAGCTCGCTCGAGGCGGCCATCTGCAGCGTCGAGGTGATGAAGGGCGGCGGCGTGCGGCCGGAGGTCGGCTTGCTCTCGATGCTCTCGACCGCGTAGCGGGCTGCGGGATCGAGTTCGCCCGAGAGCGTGGTCCGCATCTCGGCGGGGCCCTTGCCGCCGGGATTCGGGACTCGTTCGACACGAACCGACCGCAAGCCGACGCGCTCGGCGACTCGCGCCGCGTCGGCGGAGAGATCGCGGATCGAGTCCTTCGTGCAGGCGAGCTCGAACGGCTTCCCGTCGAGTTCGACGAGATCCGCCTCGATCGCCGCATGCTCGGCGAGCCATTGCAGGCGATCCTTCACCGTGATGCCGCGGCCGCGGTCGTCGACGCGGGCGAGGAGCGAGGCGAAGGGCGCCGCGAGCTTCGACGCGAAGTCGGGAGCCGCAAGTCGCGCGGTGAACCGCCACGACTCGTCGGGCACGAACTCGGCGATCTCGCGTTCGCGCTCGACCACGAGCCGCACCGCCACCGACTGCACACGTCCTGCGGAGAGTCCGCGGGCGACCTTCTTCCAGAGCAGCGGCGAGACCTGGTAGCCGACGATGCGGTCGAGGATCCGGCGGGCCTGCTGGGCGTTCACCTTGTCGAGGTCGATCGCGTGCGGATGATCGAAGGCCCGCTTGATCTCCTCCTTGGTGATCGCGTTGAAGATCACCCGCTTCGCGGTGCGGGGATCGATGCCGAGCACCTCGGCGAGATGCCAGGCGATCGCCTCGCCCTCGCGGTCGAGGTCGGTCGCGAACCAGACCTCGCTCGCCTCGCGGCAGGCCTTCCGCAGCGCCGCCACCGTCTTGGCCTTGGCGGGCGAGATCTCGTAGGTCGGCTCGAAGGTCTCGAGGTCGACGCCGGGCAGGGGGTCCTTGGAACCCTTCTCGGCCTTGGCGGGCAGGTCGCGGATGTGGCCCACCGACGCCTGGACCATGAACCCGGGCCCGAGGTAGCGGTTGATCGTCTTCGCCTTGGCGGGGCTCTCGACGATCACGAGCTGCCGCCCGTCGGCGGCGGGGAGCCGCCGGGACGAGCGGGCGGCGGGGCGGCTGGGGGCGGCGGCGGCGGACTTCTTGCGGGTGGCCATGAAGCGGTGTTTCCGGCGATGCGGCCGGGGCGTCGAGCCCGGCATCGAGGTCTGGGGCGGCATCCGATTCCGCCGAGCGACCGGTGAAGGGGCGGGATTGGAACCGTCCCGGCATCGGCCCGTCAACAGGTTTTCATCGACTTCGCTCGGCAGCTTGCCGCCTTTGCCGACCCTCCGCCGAAGGCGGGAACCCCCAAAGGTGCCGCGAAAATTTTTTTACGGCGACCCCGCCGAGGCCCCGGATGCGGCCGCCAACCGGTCCCGGACCTCCTCCAGCAGCGGGTCGTCTCCCCCCGTCACGGGCCGCTCGCCGGCCTCGAGGCGGATCGTCCCGGGCCGGGCCATGAACCGCTTGAGCCAGGTCCGCTGCTGCTTGGCGTAGCGGCGGGTGCGGATCTTGATCGCCTCGGCGGCATCCGCGAGGTTCCGCCGGCCGGCGAGCACCTCGCCGAGCTCCCGGTAGCCCACCGCCTCGGCCGCCTGGCGATGGAGCGGTCCGCGGGCGAGCAGGCCCTCGACCTCCTCGAGCCAACCTGCCTCGAGCATCGCCCGCACCCGGCGGTTGATCCGGCCGTTCGCGATCGCAGTCGGCCGCTCGATCGAGATCACGATCGCCCGAGCCGCCACTTCGGTGCCTTGGGAGGCCCACTGGGTCTGCCAGGCGGAGAGCGGCACCCCGGTCTGGCGGTGGACCTCGACCGCCCGGACCGCCCGGCGGCGGTCGGCGGGGTGGATCCTCGCGGCGGCCTCGGGATCGCAGCGGACCAGCTCCTCCCGAAGCGTCGCGAGCGGCATCTCTTCGAGGGACCGCCGAAGGCCCGGGTCGATCGCGGGCCCCTCGAACAGTCCCTGCAGGAGAGCCTGCAGATAGAGATGGGTCCCGCCGACCACGATCGGCACGCGGCCGAGCCGATCGATCTCGGCGATCGCCTCGCGGGCCGCGGCGATCCAGTCCGCGACGGTGAAGTCCCGCTCGAGCTCGTGCGGATCGGCGAGGTCGAGCAGATGGTGGGGCACCCGCTGCCGGTCCGCGGCCGTCGGCTTGGCGGTGCCGAGGTCGAGGCCCCGGTAGATCTGCATGCTGTCGGCGGAGAGGCACTCGCCGCCACGAGGCAGGGCTTCGGCGATCGCCATCGCCAACTCGCTCTTGCCGCTTGCGGTCGTGCCGACGACGAGGATGACCGGGCCGGGGGCGGCCGGAGCGGTCGGCGGTGGGTGCGGGGCGTCGGCCGGCATGCGGGAAGGCCTCTCCTCGGGGACTCCTATCATCGCCGCTTCCCCCGCGGCGGAGTCCGGCCGGACGCCCGCTTCTCGCCACACCACTGCTGCCACCGCTTCACGCCCCGCCGCTCTCGACTGCCTCGACGGACTGGACGGAGAGGTTTCGGAGCCGCATCGAGCCACGCCCCATGCCCAAGCGATCGATTGCCGAGGTCGACGTCGCCGGACGCACGGTCCTGACCCGGGTCGACTTCAACGTGCCCCTCGAGGATGGCCGCATCACCGACGACCGGCGGATCCGGGCGGCCTTGCCGACGATCCGGTCGATCCTCGATCGCGGCGGCCGGGCGGTCCTCATGAGCCATCTCGGTCGACCCGAGGGCAAGGGCTTCGAGGCGGAGCACAGCCTGCGTCCGGTGGCGGATCGCCTCGGCGAACTGCTCGGCAGGCCGGTCCGATTCCCCCCGGACGAGCGGATCGAGACCGCGGCGGGCCTTGCGGGCACGCTGCAGGACGGCGAAGTCCTGCTGCTCGAGAATCTCCGCTTCCACAAGGGCGAGAAGAAGGGCGATCCCGCCTTCGCGGCCGCCCTCGCGTCGCTCGGCGAGATCTACTGCAACGACGCGTTCGGCACCTCCCATCGCACCGACGCCTCGATGCATGCGGTGCCGCTGGCCATGCGGCCCCGGCCCGCGGTCGCCGGCTTCCTGCTGCGGGACGAGCTGCGGTACCTGCAGGGCGTGGTGGCGGAGCCGGCGAGGCCGTTCGTGGCGATCCTCGGCGGCGCCAAGGTCTCCGACAAGCTGGCGGCGATCCGCTTCCTGCTCGAGCGGGTGGATCGGCTGATCGTGGGCGGGGCGATGGCCTACACGCTGCTCAAGGCCCGCGGCGTGGGCGTGGGGCGGAGCCTCGTCGAGGCCTCGATGGAGGCGGAGGCCGCCGCGGTGCTCGAGCAGTCGGAGCGGCTCGGCCATCCGATCCTGCTTCCGAGCGACCACCTCTGTGCGGCGGAGCTGCGTCCGGGTGCCGAGGCGACCCTTGCCACGGGGGAGGTTCCCGAAGGCCTCATGGGCCTCGACATCGGGCCGGAGTCGATCCGGGCCTTCGCCGAGGCGATCGCCGGGGCGGGCACGGTGGTCTGGAACGGGCCGATGGGCGTGTTCGAGATGCCTCCCTTCGACGCGGGGACCCGCGGGGTGGGCGAGGCGGTGGCCGCCGCCACCCGCCGGGGGGCGGTGACGGTGGTGGGCGGCGGCGACACCGCGGCGGCGGTCGAGCGGTTCGGGATCGCGTCGGCGATGAGCCACGTCTCCACCGGCGGGGGAGCGAGCATGGAGATGCTCGAGGGCCGGGAGTTCGAGTCCCTCGCCGTGCTCGACGAGGCCTGAACGCGGAAGTCCGCGTCGGGATCGCGGGTCCCGCGGGGGTATACTCGCTCTTTCGCGATATTCCTCTGGGAACGCTCGCGTTCCCGGCGTTTCGACCCGTTTCGAACCCGACCGTCCCCGCACGACCGTTTCCGAAGGAGCCTGCGCATGCCTCTCCTCCACGCCGCCGCTTCCGCCGCCGCCGCGATCGCGATCGTCGCGTCCGCCTCCGGGCAGCAGGTCAATCTGAAGGTGGGCGATCCCGCTCCGGCCCTCTCGATCCGCGATTGGGTGCAGGGGGAGGTGGGCGGCCTCGAAAGCGGCAAGGTCAACCTCGTGGAGTTCTGGGCCACTTGGTGCGGTCCCTGCCGCCGGGCCATCCCCCATCTCAACCGCCTCCACACCGCCCATGCCGACGACGGCCTGGTGGTGATCGGCATCAGCGACGAGAAGACCGACACGGTCCGCAACTTCGTGCAGCGGCAGGGGCCGGCGATGTCCTACGCCGTCGCCGTCGACAACAGCGATCAGACCAAGGGGGCGTGGATGCAGGCCGCCGGGCGGCAGGGCATCCCCACCACCTTCCTTGTGGGCCGCGACGGGCGGATCCTCTGGATCGGCCATCCGATGGACAAGGAGCTCGAGCGGATCCTGCCGGCGGCGCTCGCCGGCAAGTACGACCCGATCCTCGAACGGAAGGCGAAGCCGCTGCTCGAGGCCGCGGAGCGGTCGGCGCGGCAGCGGAACTTCCGCGACGCCTACGGGCACCTCGACAAGGTGATCGAACTCGATCCGCGGGTGTTCTCCTCGGTGATCCTCCGCCGCTACGAGCTGATGCTGACCGGCGAGAAGAATCCCCCGGCGGCGGACGCGTTCCTGCTTGCGGCCTCGGAGCGGTTCGCGACCGATCCGGCCACCCTCGAGGAGTTCGTCAACGCGATCGTGAGCGACCCCGACATCGAGCCCCGCAACCTCGATCTCGCCGAGACCCTTGCCGACAAGATGGTGGGCGGTGCCCGCGATCGCCCCGAGTCGCTCGCGGCGGCGGCGAGGGTCGACTTCGCCCGCGGCCGCTTCGCCCAGGCCGTCGAGCGGCAGCAGGAGGCATGGATGCTCGCCTCCCCCTCCGCCAAGGCCGCCTACAAGCGGGTGCTCGACAACTACCGCGACGCCGCCGAACGCGGCACCGCCTCGTCCCGCTGATCCCGCCGGAATGGCCTCGACGCTGCTGCGATCGCCCCCGCGGCGTCCGCTCGTCGCGGCGTCGATCCTCTCCGCGGACTTCGGCCGCCTCGCGGAGGAGTGCCATGCCGCGATCGACTCGGGGGCGGACCTGCTGCACGTGGACGTGATGGACGGGCACTTCGTGCCCAACCTCTCGATGGGGCCGGCGGTCTGCGCCGCGGTCCGCCGCCACTGCCCGGACGCGTTCCTCGACGTGCACCTGATGGTGGCCGAGCCGCAGCGTTTCGTGGGGCCCTTCCGAGACGCGGGGGCCGATCACCTGACCTTCCATGCGGAGGTCTGCGGCGATCCCGAGGCCCTCGCGGCGGAGATCCGCCAGGCGGGTCTCTCCGCGGGGATCGCGATCAATCCCGGCACGCCCGCCGAGGCGATCGAGCCGTTCCTCGAGTCGATGGATCTCGTCCTGGTGATGAGCGTGCATCCGGGCTTCTCCGGCCAGTCGTTCATCGAGGGAGTCCTCGCGAAGGCCCGCCGCCTCGCGGCCCGCCTCGGGCCGGCGCAACGCCTCGAGGTCGATGGGGGCGTGCATGCCGGGACCGCGGCGGCGTGCCGCGATGCGGGGATCGACCTGCTCGTCAGCGCGTCGGCGATCTTCGGCTCGCCCGACTACGCCGCGGCGATCGCCGCCATTCGCGGGGACGGGGCCTGAGCGGCTGCTATCGTCCCCTCCCGAGGAGCTGCCCTTCGTGGACACCACGCCCATCGCCGCCGACGCCCCCATCGATCTCGAGGCCTCCGCGCCCGCCAAGAAGGGCGTGCCCGAGGGCCTCTGGATGCGGTGCCCCGGCTGCGGCGAGACGCTCTTCCGCAAGGCCTTCGAGGCGAACCTGCGGGTCTGCGCCAAGTGCGGCTACCACGGGCGGGTCTCCGGCCGGGAGCGGATCGCCCAGCTGCTCGATCCCGGGACCTTCGAGCCGCTGAACGCCGACATGGCGCCGATGGATCCGCTGCAGTTCACCGACCTGCAGTCCTACCGCGACCGCATCGCCGCGGCGCAGCGGAAGACCGGCGAGAACGACGGCATCCAGACCGGCGCCGGCTTCATCAAGGGCCGCAAGGTGGTGGTGGCCTGCCTCGACTTCACCTTCATGGGCGGTTCGATGGGGTCGGTGATCGGCGAGAAGATGGCCCGTGCCATCGAGCATGCCACCAACCTCGACCTGCCGCTCGTGGCGGTGAGCTGCTCCGGCGGCGCCCGCATGCAGGAGTCCGGCTTCTCCCTGATGCAGATGGCCAAGACCTCCGCGGCGCTGGCCCGCTTCGACGACGCCGGCGGCCTCTTCATCTCGGTGCTCGCCGATCCCACCACCGGCGGCGTCACCGCGAGCTTCGCGATGCTCGGCGACGTGATCATCGCCG
>CAZQUA010000125.1:0-7033 GCA_964596455.1 uncultured Isosphaeraceae bacterium | reverse complement strand
TGTCGTCGTAGCCGACGATCTTCATGCCGCACTCCTGGCCCGAGCGGACCTCCTTGGCGTCGTCCTTGAAGCGCTTGAGCTGTTCGAGCCGGCGGTCCTTCTCGACGACGATGCCGTCGCGGGTGACGCGGATCTGGGCGTTCCGCTCGATGACGCCGTCGGTGACGTAGCAGCCCGCGATCATGCCGACCTTCGAGATCTTGAAGACCGCGCGGACCTCGGCGTGGCCGAGCACCTCGAGGCGGATCTCCGGGGCGAGCAGGCCGGTGGCGGCCTTGGTCACGTCCTCGGTGAGGTGGTAGATGACCTCGTAGAGGCGGATGTCGATCCCCTTGGCCTCCGCGAGATTGCGGGCCCTCGCCGAACTGGTGACGTTGAAGCCGAGGATGACGGCGCCGGTGGCCTCCGCGAGGGCGACGTCGCTCTCGTTGATCCCGCCGACGGCGATGTGCTTGACCGACACCGCGACCTCGTCGGTGCCGAGGCGGCCGAGCAGCACCCGCAGGGTCTCGACCGAGCCCTGCACGTCGGCCTTGACCACGAGCGGCAGCTCCTTCCGCTGGGCCTGCTGCATCCGCTCGAAGATGTTGTCGAGGGTGATCTTGGGGGCCGCGAGCTCCCGCTCGCGGTCGAGGCGGCGACGCTCCTCCGCGGCGTCCTCCGCCACGCGGAGGCTCTCCACGCAATAGAGGCGATCGCCGGCGTCGGGCAGCTCGTCGATGCCGCTGATCGCCACCGGCGTCGAGGGCCCCGCCTCGGCGAGGCGCTCGCCGCGGTCGCCGACGATGTCGCGGATGCGGCCGAAGGCGCGGCCCACCACCACGAAGTCGCCCTTCCGAAGGCGGCCCTCCTGCACGAGGATCCGGGCCACCGCACCGCGGCCTTCGGCCATCTGGGCCTCGAGCACCGTGCCCACGGCACGCCCGCCCACGTCGGCCTTCAGCTCCCGAAGGTCCGCGAGGTAGTCGAGGATGTCGAGGAGATCCTGGATGCCGTCGCCGCGGGTGGCGCTGGTCCGCACCACCTCGGTGTCGCCGCCCCACTCCACCGGATTCAGGCCCTGCTCGGCGAGCTGGCCGAGGATCCGCTGAATGGTGGTGTCGGTCGCCTCGGGCTTGTCGATCTTGTTGAGCGCGACCACCACCGGCACCCCCGCGGCCTTGGCGTGGTTGATGCTCTCGACGGTCTGCGGCATCACGCCGTCGTCCGCCGCGACCACAAGCACCACGATGTCGGTGACCTTGGCGCCGCGGGCCCGCATCGCCGTGAAGGCCTCGTGGCCGGGGGTGTCGATGAAGGTGATCACGCGGTCCTTGCTGCCCGCGGTGACCGGCACCTGGAAGGCGCTGGTCGCCTGGGTGATCCCGCCGGCCTCGCCGGAGGCCACGTTGGTGTGGCGGATCCGGTCGAGCAGCGAGGTCTTGCCGTGGTCGACGTGCCCGAGGATCGCCACCACCGGCGCCCGCGGCTGCACGTCCACCGGCTCGCGATCGGCGAACCGCTCCTCGATGAGCTCCGCGGCGGACTTGCTCTCGGTGACCTGCAGCTCGATGCCGAAGTCCATCATCACCTCGGTCGCCCGCTCCGGGTCGATGGCGCTGTTCACGGTGAGCGGCACGCCCATGAGGACGAACTTCTTGAGGATCTCGGCCTGCTTGACGCCGGTGGCCTCGGAGAGCTGCCGCACGGTGAGCGGTTCGGACACCGCCACCACGCCGCCGACCTCCCGCGCCGTGGGCTGACGCACGCCGCCGCCGCGGGCCGCGGCGTCACGGGCATCGCGGCGGTGCTTGCGGAAGAAGCCGCCGGCCCCCTGCAGACGCCGCTCCCGCTCCGCGAGGTCCTGCTCCCGCCACGGCTCGAAGCGACCGGCCTCGTCGGCGGTGCCGGCGCGTCCGGACCGACCGGCGTCGCGACGCCGCGGGGTTCGGCCCTTGCCGCTCCGATCGCCGTCGCGGTCGGTCCCCGGGGCCGGAGGTCCGCCGGGCCCACGCACGCCCCGCCCGGTGACCGGCGTCGCTCCCGGCACCGCGGGCGGCCGCCGCATCGGACGCGGCGCCGGCACGGCCTCCGGCTCCTCGATGCGGATGACGCGGGGGCCGCTCAGCTCGACCCGCTTGGGCTGGACCTGCGGCCCGACGGGAGCCACGACCTTCGGACGCTTCGGCACGTTCATGACCGGCGGCGCCGTGGGGGGCGCGATCGCCGGAACGGGCGGCGTCGGAGCCGCAGGCGGCGTCTCCGCCTCCGGCGCCGGGGGCGGCGGGGATGCCGCGGCCGGCTCCTTGGTTGGCGGCGGAGCCGGTGCCGCGGGCGGTGCCGGTGCCGCAGCCGCAGCCGCGACTTCCATCGCGGGCGTCTCCGGCTCCGACGGCAGCTCGATCTCGGCGGGCTCCGCCACGACCTTCTTGCGAGCGGCCCGCTTGCGGATCGCCGGCTTGGCCGTCTCCACCACCGGGGCCGCGGGCGGCGCCTCGGCGACCTCGGTCGCCTCCGCAGCGCCCACCGCCGTGGCCACGCCGCCGGCGCCGCCGAACCACTCGCGGATCGTCTGGGCGAGGCCGACGGAGACCTGCGACATGTGGTTGACGATGTCGGGGATCTCCTCCGCCTGGCACTTGGCGACGATCTCCTTGGAGCTCACGCCGAGCTCCTTGCCAAGCTGATGCACTCTCAATGCGGCCTTCTTCGACAAGGGGCACTCCTGCGGTGTTTCCGCGGGCGGACCAGGCCGCCCCGTTCAACTCGTCACGAACCCGAACCCACCTCGAACCACGCCGGATCGCGGCGCCGCCGCGGGAACCGGCGGACGCCCCACGCGGTCACGACGCGGGGGGCTGCTCCTCCTCCGCCTCGGCGGGCGATCCGCCGAGGATCGACTCCACCGCGGCCTCGGCGGCCTCGTCCGGCGCGCCCTCGCCCCCCGAGAGCACCGCTGCGGCCGCGGCCTCCTCGGCGGCGCGGCGGGCCTCCGCCTCCTCCTTCTCGCGCTGCTGCTCCTCCTCGACGACCCTCGCCTTGTCCCCGCAGATCTCCACCACGCGATCCGCGGTCGCCTCGTCCATCCCCAGCTCGTCCTGCAGCACCTCGGCGCCGAGCTCCTCGATGTCGAAGACGCTGATCATGCCCAGCGCCCCCATCTTGTCGAGCATCTCCTCGGTCACGCCCTCGATCGGACGCACGGTCTGCTCGAGGATCTCGAGGCCCTTCGCGAACTCGACCGGCGTGAGGATGTCGATGTCCCAGCCGGTGAGACGCGCCGCGAGGCGAACGTTCTGGCCGCGGCGCCCGATGGCGAGCGAGAGCTGGTCCTCGCGGACGATGATCGTCGCGCGACCGAGCTCGAAGCAGAGGCTGACCTCCTCGACCTCGGCGGGCTTGAGGGCGTTGGCGATGAGGATCTGGCTCGACTCGTTCCAGCGGACGATGTCGATCTTCTCGCCGCCGAGCTCGTCGACGATGTTGCGGATGCGGCTGCCCCGCACGCCGACGCACGCGCCGACCGCGTCGACCTTGGAGTCGATCGAGCTGACCGCGACCTTGGTGCGGAAGCCCGGCTCGCGGGACATCGCCTTCAGTTCGATGATGCGCTCCGCGACCTCGGGAACCTCGGTCTCGAAGAGCCGGCGGATGAAGTCCGGATGCGCCCGGCTCATCACGATCTTGACCTGATGGCCCGCG
The DNA here is from genome assembly GCA_964596455.1 of uncultured Isosphaeraceae bacterium. GTDB lineage: Bacteria > Planctomycetota > Phycisphaerae > Phycisphaerales > SM1A02 > CAZQUA01. Next base: position 3,352 of record CAZQUA010000125.1, on the reverse strand, counting down.
TCGCGGACGTCGAGGATCAGGCAGCGGACGCGGTCGCCGGGATGGAACTGCTCGCCGGGGATCTGCTCCGAGCGGGGCATGAAGCCCTCGGCCCGGTCGATCTGCACGACGAGCGCGCCGCCCTCGTAGCGGGCCGCGGTGCCGGTGACGAGCTCGCCCTGCCGCTTGGAGAACTCCTCGAGCAGGCTGTTCCGCTCGTCCTCGCGGAACTTCTGGATCATCACCTGCTTCGCGGTCTGGGCCGGGATGCGGCCGAGGCTCGCGAGCGGAATGTCCTCGCGGGTGCCGTCGAGGCGGTTGCGCCAGATGGTGATCGCGCCGGTGAGGCGATCGATCTCGCATCCGAACTCCTCGGCGTCGAGGCTGTTGAAGTGCTTGCGGGCGGCGCTCACCATCGCCTGCTCGAGATCACGCACGAGCAGGTCGCGATCGATGTTCCGGTCGCGGGCGATGGAGTCGAGGATCCGAAGGGTTTCCGAGTTCATGGGATGTCCAAGTTGTTCGAGTTGTCGGGGGTCGGGTTGTCGGGGGTCGGGGGTCGGGATCGCCAAGCAGAGGCCGAAGGGTCTCGACGCAGCCGTCGGCTGCTTCAAGAACACGAGCCACGGGCGTCCGCAGACGCTCGTGGCTCGCCGACTCGAGTCCGTGCACCCGCAGGATGCGGGCCTTCCGGCACCCGACCGTGACCGCCTCGAGGGAGGGTCAGGTCATCGAAGCCTCCCTGCATCCTCCGCCGCGGACCGACTCCGAACGGAGCGGGCCGCCGAAGCGGAGGCGAGCTGGCCGATTCCGGGCCTCATGCCCAGAACCCGACCACCGGCATCGGGAGCGAAGAGTCCACGGGAGCGTTGCTCGGCATGGCTGTTCTTCCAGATGGGCCGATGGTCGCACGGACGCGAAGATCGGCCTGAGGTGGATCTCGGAAGGAACGGAACGAGACGGCGAACAGGACCGCCGAACCCGCTGTTCGGCGAAGGGGAAAGTGTATCGACGCCTCGCGGATCCGGTCAACGCGTCGGCGGACTCCGGCGGGAGGACCGGCGCCGCTCTGGCCGATCTCTTCCCCGTCCGGGCCGATCCGGGGCGGCTCCGGGGCGACCCGGCGGTGCCCGAACCGATCCGGCGTCCCACGGCGCCCGGCGGACCGATCGGACGGATCGGACGGAACCCGCCCTCCGGCGGCCTTGAAGCGCCCTGCCCCTTCCTACCCTGCTCGCTCCCATCCATCGCCCCACCCATGACCGCACCCACCCCCCCTGCCGCTTCTTCCGACTCCGCTCCGATCCGCCGCGGCAGGCCCGCCCGGTGGCGGCGACGCCTTGCCGCCGCCCTGGTGGCGACGGTGCCGCGGCTGCCCGCCGCGTCCGCCGCCGGGCAGGTCCCCGGCCTTCCCTCGTTCGGGCAGACCCAGACCGCGATGGATGGCTTCGGGGACTCCCGCGACGTGGTGACGGTCAAGGCGATCGCCGCAAGCGGCAGCGTCCGCCCCGGCGGCGACCTGCCGGTGGCGGTCGTCCTCTCGATCAAGCCCGGGTGGCACCTCTGGAGCAACGCCGGCAACGTGCCGGACGGGTACGACCGCTTCGACGGCGCCATCCACACCGAGATCCGCATCGCGAGCCTGCCCGAGGGCGTCGCCGCCCATCCCGCCTTCATCCAGTGGCCGGAGGTGCACGGCGTCTCCGCGGACTTCGGCGACGGGCCGCAGACCTTCGCGGTCTTCGAGGGCGAAGCCGTCGCCTACCTGCCGCTGACCATCGCCCCCGACGCGGCCGAGGGCGAAGGGAGCATCCGCCTCCAGATCACCTTCCAGGCGTGCGACGACCAGCAGTGCATCGCGCCGGCGACGGTGAACGCGAGCGTCGGCGTCGAGGTCTCCGCCGCCGCCGCAAGCGACGCCCCCGCCGCGGTGTTCGCGGCCTTCGATCCCGCGGTCTTCGGCCGCATCCGCAGCGGCGACGCCCCGCCGGAGATCGTCCGCTTCGATGCGTTCGGCCTCGAGATCGAGGTGGACATCCGCGGCGCCGGCTTCCTGCTGCTGCTGCTGCTCGCGGCGTTGGGGGGCTTCCTCCTCAACTTCACCCCGTGCGTGCTGCCGGTGATCCCCCTGAAGATCATGGGACTCAGCCAGGCGGCGGGGAACCGCGGGCGATGCTTCCTGCTCGGCCTCTCCATGTCCCTCGGCGTGACCGCGTTCTGGCTCGGCCTTGGCGTCGCGGTCGCGAGCGTGAGCGGCTTCACGGCGACCAACCAGCTCTTCCAGATGCCCGCCTTCACGATCACGGTCGGCGTGGTCATCGCGATCCTCGCGGTGGGCATGATGGGCCTCTTCAGCGTCCGCCTGCCGCAGTCGCTCTACCTGATCGAGCCTCGCCACGACACCCTCGTGGGCTCGTTCGGCTTCGGCGTCATGACCGCGGTGCTCTCCACGCCCTGCACCGCGCCGTTCATGGGATCGGCGGTGGTGTGGGCGGTGACCGGCACCACCACGACGGTGCTGCTGGTCTTCGGCAGCGTCGGCGCCGGCATGGCCCTGCCCTACCTCGTCCTGGCGGCGTTCCCGTCGCTGGTGCAGCGGATGCCCCGCTCCGGGCCGGCGAGCGACCTGATCAAGCAGGTGATGGGGCTCCTGCTGCTCGCCGCGGCGGCCTACTTCGCCGGTTCGGGCCTGAGCGGCCTGATGGTCGATCCGCCGACGCCGCCCTCCCGCACCTACTGGTGGGTGGTGGGCCTCGTGGCCGCCGCCGCGGGCGGGCTGCTGCTCGTCCGCACGCTGCGGATCGCGACCTCGGCCCTCCCGCGGATCGTCTTCGCGAGCCTTGGCGGCCTCATCGTCGCGGCCTCGCTGACGGTCTCGGTCCGCATGACCGACGAGGGCCCGATCGACTGGACCTACTACACGCCCGCGCGGCTCGCCGAGGCCCTTGGCGAGGGCAACGCGGTGGTGCTCGACTTCACCGCGGAGTGGTGCCTCAACTGCAAGGCTCTCGAGACGAGCGTGCTCTACCTGCCCTCGGTCGCAGCGGCGATGAACGGCCCCGGGGTGGTGCCGATCAAGGTCGACCTCACCGGCAACAACGAGGATGGCAACGCCCGCCTCCGCGAGTCCGGCCGCCTGACGATCCCGCTGCTGGTGGTCCTCGCCCCCGACGGCCGCGAGGTCTTCAAGAGCGACGCCTACACGCCCTCGCAGGTGATCGAGGCGATCGCGGCCGCCAAGTCCGCCGCCGCCCGCTGAGGCCCGGCGGCTACTCCGGCGGCCCCAGGCGGTCGAGGATCGCCTGACGCGTGGACGCGGGCAGGCGGACGAGCGGGTCGAGTTCGCGGGCCTCGTCGGCCTCGATCGCCCGCG
>CAZQUA010000124.1:0-7047 GCA_964596455.1 uncultured Isosphaeraceae bacterium | reverse complement strand
AGCGGCGATCCCATGCCGCTCCACCGCCGCGGGGGGATCGCAGCGCGATGCTCGACCGGAGAGACATCCGACGATCACGCTCCTTCGCGGACCGCGCGGTCCGACGGTGGCGGGGCGATCCGGGGAGACGCGGTGCGATCGTCACGAAGTGCGGTCCAAAATGGCAGAAGGGCCGACCTGGAGGTCGGCCCTTCTGGCGTGAATCCCGTGAGGGAGTCGATTCGGTCAGGCCGGGGTCTCGCCCGCCGGATCCTCGTTGAGCTTCTCGATGAGCAGATCCGTCTTCGCGTCCTGGGCGTCCTTCAAGCGCTTCGCGCCGTTGGCGGCGCCACCGGCGACCACGCCCGCGATGATGACGTACTCGGCGTTCTGGGAACCACGCTCGTCCTTGAGGAAGTTCGCCAGAAGGGTCTTGATGCTGGACATGTCTTCGTTCCTTTGAAAGGAGGGTTGTTCAAGCCACCTGTGACGGCACCGTGCCGTACCCCCGTAGATTGATCCCGGATCCCGACCCTGTCAAGGAGTTTTTGAATGCCCGCGGGGCATGTAGGTGTTTGCCCCACCCATAACTGCGAACCTCTGGGCGGGGGGCGCCGGTCACTCCGGGGACCGGGCCGCGGCAAACCGCGGGCGGGCCGATCGGGCGATCGAGAGGTTCACCTGCACGGTGGATGCCGGCACCACGCGGCCCCAGAGACGGATCGCTTCCTGCTCGTCGCCGGCGAGGGCCTTGGCCAAGGCGAGGTTCGCCACGAAGTCCGCATCCGCAGGGTCCGCGGCGTAGGCGGCCTCGAAGTCCGAAAGGGCTGCCGGGAGGTTGGCCGCGAGCAGGTGGCACATGCCCCGGTCGTTCAGCAGGATCGGCTGCCCGGGGAATCGGTCGAGACCTCGCTCGAGCCAGGCGATGGCCTCCGCGACGCGTCCTTCGATCAGCAGGACCTCGGCGCCCTCGGTGTAGGTGCCGAGGTGGTCGGGGTGCTCCTGCAGGAGGCGGTCGAGCAGGAAGCCGGCCTGGTCGGTCTGGCCCTTCGACGCAAGGACTCGCGCCGCCAATTGAAGGGTGTCCGCCGAGGGCTGCTTCAGGGGGCCTCCCTCAAACCAGTCGTCGGAGCCCTTCTCGGGTCCGGAGCATGCCGCCGCGGCCGCGATCGAGAGGATCGCCGCGGCGAGCGGCACGGAACGGTGGGCACGGGGGAGTCGAAGGGATCTCACTGCGAGCCTCCGGTGGTCGTGGTGGTGGTCGAGGCGGAGGAGGTGCCGCTCGAGGAGGTGTCGGGGATCTTCAGCGGGTTCTGCTCGATCCGGACGCGGATCAGGATCGCCTCGGTGGTGGCGACGCCGCGTCCGCCGATGGGGCCTTCATCGAGCTCGATGCGGTCGGGGGCGATGCCATCGGCCTCGAGGGCCGCCCGGACCGCCAGCACCCGCGCCGCGTGCAGCGACTCGCTGCAGCTGCCTCGGGGCAGCGAGATCCGGCCCCCGTCCCGCCGCATCGCCGCGGCGAGGATCTGCAGGTCCCGCTCGCCGAGCGGCGTGAGGTGGGTCGAGAACGGCTCGAAGTGATGGTCGAAGATCGCCCGCTGCCGAAGGACCGCGAGGCGGGCCTGATCGTCGAAGGGCTCGCGGACGAAGGAGGCATCGGCGGCCTGCTGCATGGCGTCGCCGATCCGCACCTGGTCCGGCTCGCCCCGCTTGGGAGCGGAGCAGGATGCGGCGAGGGCGATCGCCGCCATCCCCGCGAAGGCGGGAGTCGAGGAAAGCGTCCGTAGGGTCGGGCCACGCATGCATTGGCTCCCCGCCGCCCGAGGCGGCGTCATGTTCCATCGCCCTGAAGGGCCTTGAGCAACATCATCACCATGGGGCCGGCGATCAGCAGGATCGAGGCCGGCAGCATCAGCACCGCAAGGGGCACGAGCATCTTCACCGAGGCGCGGTGGGCCCGCTCCTCGAGGGTCTGGATCTCCGAGTGGCGGAGGGACTCCGCAAGGCCGCCCACGGCCGCGGAGAGTTCCGCGCCGAATCGGGCGGTCTGCTCGAGCATCGAACCGAGCGAGCGGAACTCCGCGACGCCGGTGCGATCCCCCGCGGCCCGCAGCGAATCGCTCCAGCGGCCGCCGAAGCCGACCTCGAGGTCGATCCGCCCCATCTCCTTGGCAAGGGCGTCGGAGTCGGCGTCGAGGGCGGACCGGACCGCGGCCCATGCGGCGGGCAGGCCCATGCTTCCCTGCAGGCAGACTCGCAGCAGGTCGAGCATCAGCGGGAACTCCGCGGCGATCTCGAGGCGCCGCCGCTCACGGCGGGACGCCAGCCACGACGAGCCCAGGAACGCGGCCAGCATGACGCCGAGGAACGCTCCGATGGCGGCGTTGATGGGATCGGGTCCGATCGAACTCGCCATCTCGGTGCCGATCCAGGCACCGGCGACGCAGGCGAGGCCCTGGACTGCCGCGAAGGCGGCGACGCCTCCGCGGGAGGCGATGCCGGCGGCGGCGAGGCGATCCTGGAGCGTCTGCGGCGGGGGCGGTGCCGCCTCTCCCGCCGAAGCGGCGGCCCGACCGCGTCGCGACGCGAGGATGCGTCCGAGCAGCATGACCGCGATGAAGACCGCGGCGGCGGCGAGAAGGGGCTCCGTGCTCACGCCGCCGCCTCCCGGCTCGACGGATCGAACCGCCCGATCCGCTCGATGGTCACCAGGCCCGCGACCACCAGCAAGGCCGCCAAGCCCATCATCAGGTTGCCCTCGGGGCGATCGACCAGGAACGGCCAGTACTCGGCGACGCTCGCGGACATCATCGCGACCACGATGACCGGGAACACGGTGAGCAGGCCGGCGGCGAGGCGTCCGTAGGCGAGGATCGTCTTGGCCCGGCGGCGGACGAAGCTCCGCTCGAGCAGCGACTTCGCAAGGCGATCGCCCGCCTCGGCGAGGTTGCCGCCGGCGGCGAGATGCACTTCAAGGGCCAGTCCGAAGGCCCGCAGGGACGGTTGCCGCGAGGCCAGCAGGGTGTGCCGGACCGCGGCGGAGAGATCCTCGCCGAGTCGCTCCCGCCGGGAGATCTCTCGAAAGGTGCGTCCCGCCTCGCCCTGCGCCTGCTCGGCGAGGATCGACAGCATGCCCGAGAGCGGAATGCCCGCCCGGAGCACCCGGCTCGCCGTCGAGATCGCTTCGAGGGCGTGCCGCTCCTCCTCGGTCTCGATCCGGCCCCGGGTGCGTGCCCGCAGCAGGGCGAAGAAGCCCGTCCACAGCACCAGGACCGCCACGGCGGGCCCGGTTCGTTCCGTGAAGTGCCAGATGGAGGCGGCGACGCCGAGGCCCACCAGCGGCACCAGCAGTCCGCCGCCCGTCTGCGAACGCGGCGGGAAAGCGGCTTCGCCCTTGCCGCGAACTGCCGGTCGAACCACGGCCAGCCACCAGATGGCCAGCACGCCGATCGCCGCAAGGGCGGGAAGCTCGAGCTGCACCGCCAACAGGCTCACGCCGTCGCCTCCGTCGCGAGCGTGCCGGGACGGAAGAGCGTCGGATCGATGGTCACGCCCCGAGCGCGAAGCCGCTCGCAGAATCCGGGCGTCTCGCCGGTCGCCTCGAAGTGCCCCTCGGCGCGTCCCTCCTTCACGCCGGAGAGGCGGAAGCGGTGCAGCACGACGAGGCGGACGCCCTCGTCGCCGCTCGTGCCGACCTCGACGACCTCGCTCACGACCCGACGGCCATCGGGCAGGCGGGCGAGATGGACCACCAGGTCGATCGCCGACGCCACGTACTCCCGGAGGATGCGGATCGGAAGGTCGAACCCGCTCATCGAGAGCATCGATTCGAGGCGATGCAGGGCATCGCGAGGGCCGTTGGCGTGCAGGGTGGTCATCGACCCCTCGTGGCCGGTGTTCATCGCCTGCATCATGTCGAACGCCTCGCGGCCACGGCACTCGCCCACGATGATCCGGTCCGGACGCATCCGCAGGGCGTTGCGGACGAGCTCGCGGGGGCCGATCTCGCCCGCCCCTTCCACGTTCGCCTCGCGGGTCTCGAGGCGGACCACATGGTCTCCCGCGAGGTTCAGCTCGGCGGCGTCCTCGATGGTGATGATCCGCTCGTGGCGGGCGATCGCCGCGGAGACGGCGTTGAGCAGCGTGGTCTTTCCCGCGCCGGCTCCTCCGGAGAAGACGATGTTCAGGCGGCCCGCCACGCCGGCCTCGAGCAGCGAGGCCGTGGCGGGCGCCAAGCTGCCGAGGCGGACAAGGTCCCCGAGACCGAGGCGGTCGTGGGGGAACCGGCGGATGCTGAGCTGCGGCCCGTCGATCGCCAGCGGCGGGATGACCGCGTTCACCCGCGAGCCGTCGGGCAGGCGGGCATCGACCATGGGGTTGCCCTCGTCGACGCGTCGGCCGGCCTGGCGGACGATCCGCTGGATCACGCCGAGGAGGTGGCCGGGATCCCGGAACCGGACGCCGGTCGGCTCAAGGCGGCCATGCCGCTCCACGAAGACCTTGTCCGGGGCGACCACCAGCACGTCGGACACCGCCGCATCGGCCAGCAGCGGTTCGAGGGGGCCGAGCCCGAAGACCTCGTCGAGCACGCCTCGCACCATCTGCGAGCGTTCGTCCGCGGGCATCCGGCCTCCGAGATCGTCGAGGATCCGCTCGGTCCGTCGACGGCACTCCTCCCGCAACTCGTCCCGTCCGAGACGGCTTGCGGCGTCGAAGTCGAAGGTCGCGAGCAGTCGCTCGTGGATGAGCGTCTGCAGATCGCTCGGGGAAGCGGGCGTCGCGGCGGAACTCATGGCGACTCGGCACCCTCCGAGGCGGCGGCCTCGTCGCCGCCATCCGACGCCGGGGCCGGCTCGGCGGCGGCGGGGACCTCCGGCAGGGGATCCGCGGCGGGCACCCGCGGCTCGTCGGGCCGCCGCCAGGCGCCGGGACCGCGGATGCCGTCGAGGCCGAGGGTCTTCAGTCGGGCGAGGGGACTTCCGATCTGGGCGGTGCCGTTGGTGGAGCCCTCGATGAAGAGCTCCCAGTCGTCGGGCGTCTCGTGAAGGTCGCCCGGCAAGGGGCGAGCGGCTCCGTCGGAGATCGGCTCGACGAGCTCGGCGGTCACCATCACCACCAGCTCGGTCTGCTCCTCCTCGTACCGCACGCTTCGGAAGAGCACGCCAAGCACGGGGAGGTCGCCGAGGAAGGGCACCCGCGAGATCCTCGCCTGCTCGTTGCTGCGAAGCAGGCCCGCCATCGCGAAGGACTGCCCGCTTCCGAGTTCGACGGTCGTGCTCGAACGGCGGACCACCACGCTCGGCACCGTGAACCCGCCCTGGTTCAACGCCCCGATCTGGCTGACCTCGCTGACCTCCGGCGCCACCTCGAGGCGGATGCGGCCGTCCCCGAGCACCTCGGGACGGAAGGTCAAGCGGACCCCGAACTCCTTGAACTGGATCGTCACGGTCTGGCCGCCCCCGAGGGCCGACCCCTGCACGACGGGAATCGGGAACTCCCCGCCGACGAGGAAGGTGGCCTCCTCGCCGCTGACTGCGACGAGATTGGGCTCGGCGAGCAGGCGGACGTAGCGGTTCTCGTCGAGGGCCCGCAGGAAGATCTCGAGGCTCGAACCGGGAATGCCTCCGAAGAGGGTCGTGGCACTCGAGACCGCATTGGCGCCGAACGCGAACCGGGCGTTGTCGACGGGACTGGCGACGCCGCCGAGCGGGGCGATCGACACCGGCTGGAAGGGACTCGTGCCGCCGGGGGACTGGATGCCGCCGAAGGCGGTTCCGCCGCCGCTGACGGCGCCGAAGGCGAGTTCCCGAAGGGCCTGGCGGCTCGCCTCGGCGATCCGCACCCGCAGCTGCACCTGCTGCACGCCGGCGATGCGGGTGAGGTCGATCCAGGAATGCCCGGCCTTGTCCATGAACTCCCGCAGCATCGCCCCCGTCGAGAGGTCCGGGACGGTTCCCCGGACCGCGATCGTGCCGCCGGTGTCTTCGACCGCGAGGTCGAGTCCGAAGAGTCGCTGCAGACGCTGCTGCAGATCGTCGGCATCGAGCACCACCCGCAGCCGCCGCCAGACCGACTCGCCGTTCTCGAGGCGGAAGACGATGTCGGTGGTGCCCGGCGAGCGTCCGAGCAGCAACGCCTCCTCGGCGGAGATCGGCTGGGCGTCGGCGATCGCCGGATCGGTCACGATCACCCGTTCGATCCGGCTCGGAACGGTCACGAGGATCGAGGTCCCCGCCCGCACCTCGAAGGCCTCGCCGACGAAGGGTCGGTCGTCCTGGGCGGCGGCTCGCGAGGGAAGAAGCATCGCGGCGAGCGCGATCGATGATGCGGCGAAGGCGTGGGCGAACGGTCGCATGGTGTCGAGTCCGTGGTTCGCGAAGGGGCGGGGTCGGCAGCGGGGGGTCAGCGATCCGAGCGGTTGCGGCGCGTGGGGAACGAGACCCGCTCGGCGTCCTCGCCGCGGATCACCACCACCTCCCAGTCCGGAGCGGCGAGGGACGGGGCCGGCATCGCCGCGGGGGCGGGATCGTCCGACGCCGCGGCGGGCAGTTCGTCGGCCGACTCGAAGAAGCCGAGCAGGGCGTCGGTGGTGGCCACCGCACGGCTGCCCTCGGACACGTCGCCGTCGGCCCGCAGGGTGATGCCGATGGTGCCGCGGGCGCTGGCGAGTTCGAGCAGGGCCGCCTCGGCCGGCGAGACCGCCAAGGTCACCGTCAGGCGGCGAGCCGGGGTGCGGCGACCGTCCGGATCGACGGCCCGGCTCCCGACCGCATCGTCGTTCACCGCAAGGACGCGGCAACGCTCGAGCACCGTGCGGGTGATGGTCTCGCGTCGGCCCGCACCGGCGAGGGGTCGCTCGATGGTGGCCAGGACGTCGACGATGGCGCCGGGGAAGAGCACGACGCCGGGGCCGCTGTCGCGAAGCGTCAAGGTGATCGCTCGCTGGCCCGCACGCAGCTGCTCGGCGATCGCGGCGCCGGATCCGAGCGGGGCGAGATCGCTCTCGCGGATCACTTGGCCGCGTCGTCGCGAGACCACCATGATCCGCCCCACCAGGCTCTCAGC
>CAZQUA010000123.1:1207-7079 GCA_964596455.1 uncultured Isosphaeraceae bacterium | reverse complement strand
TCGTGGCCGGCGTGCGGCGGGTCATCGTCACCATGGACCACTGCAACAAGAAGGGCGAGCCGAAGATCCTCCCCCGCTGCACCCTGCCCCTCACGGGCATCGCCTGCGTCGACATGGTGATCACCGACCTCGCGGTGCTCGAGATGGACGCCTCCACGCGGCGGTTCGTGCTGACCGAGCGGGCTCCCGGCACGAGCGTCGAGGAGATCCTCGCCCGCACCGCCGCGGCGATCGCGGTGTCGCCGGAGGTCCGCGAGATCGAGTGCTGATCGCCGGGGCGTCGCGGCGGGGGCGGCGGGGGCGGCGGGGCCGACGGGACCCTTGAAAAGGCAAACGAGCCGCGCCTGTCGGCGGCGGCTCGGTCGCGGCACGGAGAGGGTGGGATTCGAACCCACGGTGAGGACGAGCCCCACACCGGTTTTCGAGACCGGCCCTTTCAACCGCTCAGGCACCTCTCCCAATCGGGTCGCAAAGCGTAGTGGGAGTCTCGGGGACTGTCGACCATGCGGCCCCGCAGGTCCGGCCGCGGCGGGCCCTCGCCCCGCCCTCAGTCGCGGAGCGGTTCCGACACCGGCGGGGAGACCCGCCGCAGCGGCGGCAGCGGCGGCGGCTCGCCGAGCAGGTCCGCCACCGACTTGAAGTAGCGGTTCGCCTCCTCGTCCACCCGAGCCGGCAGCGCGGCCACGGTGCTCGCGAAGACGGCTTCCGGCGGCTCGCCCTCGAGCAGGCGGATCTCGATCTGCATCGAGCGGTCCTGCCGCCGCACCGGAATGCCGGGGGTGACGAGATCCCGCCGAAGGGTGCGGTAGATCAGGATCCGCGAGACCTCCGGCTCGACCGCGACCTCGTTCTCGAGGACCCGCCAGTCGGCGTAGTCGGGCCGCTCCGCGACCGCGACCATCGCGGTCCAGACCTGCTCGCGGGGCCGCTCGTCGAAGGTCCGGGAGCGGCTGGCGCAGCCGCCAAGGAGGGCGACAAGCAGCAAGGGAACGGCCAGGCGGAGGCATCTTGCCCCCCCGCAGTGGATCGATCGCATCGAGAGCACTCCTCGCACCGGGCGACGCCTCGAGCCGAAACCTCGGTCGAGGCTGCTTCGCCCTCCGGTTGCCCCTATCGGCGAAGCCGCCCGCCGCAGGCGTGAATCCGGCGCTTTCGCCGCCTCGGGCCCGCCCTCTCGCCCCCTCTCGGGCCCGGTTCCCGGACCGGGATCCGCGGCGGCCTCAGGCTTCGACCGTCTCGTCGGGCAGGTCGGCGTTGGTCCAGACCTTCTGGATGTCGTCGTGGTCCTCGAGGGCATCGATCAGGCGGACGACCTTCGCCCCGGTCGCGGCATCGCACGCCACCTGCACCGTGGGAAGCCAGCAGATCTCCGCCTGCTCGAAGGGAACGCCCGCGGCTTCGAGCCGCTCCCGCACGGAGAGGAAGTCCGGCGGCGCGCAGGTGACCTCGAAGATCCCGTCGGAGGCCGCCACGTCCTCGGCGCCGGCGTCGAGGGCGACCTCCATGAGGCGATCCTCCTCGACCGCAGCGGCGTCCACGAGGAACTGCCCCTTGTGGACGAACGAGTGCACCACCGAGCCGGGCACCCCGAGGTTGCCGCCGTGCTTGTCGAAGATCGTCCGCACCTCCGCGGCGGTCTTGTTGGCGTTGGCGATGAGGCAGTCGAGCAGGATCGCCACGCCGCCGGGGCCGTAGCCCTCGTAGCGGACCGCCTCGAAGCTCTCGCCGGCGAGTTCGCCGGTGGCCCGCTTGATCAGCTTCTCGATGGTGTCCCGAGGCATGTTGGCCGCCCGGGCGTCGTCGATCGCGTAGCGAAGGGTCGTGTTGAACTTGGGGTCGCCGCCGCCCATCCGCGCGGCGACGAGGATGGCGCGGCTGCACTTGGACCACACCTTGCCCCGCTTCTTGTCGAGGGCCGCCTTCTTGTGCTTGATGTTGGCCCAGTGGCTGTGTCCGGCCATGCCTGACGCTCCCTTGCCGACGCCACGCCCCTCCCCCGCGGAGGCGGACGCGTCGCGTTCCTCGAATCACCCCGAACCGGCTTCCGCCGGCGGCACCGCGGGCGGCGGCGACGACGGCGCCACCGAGGGGGCCTGGCGATCCGCGAGCTGCCGCAGCTTCAGGCGGGCCCGTTCCACCGGCGCCGCGAGATTCTCGGCGTAGAACCTCGCGGGATCAACCACCACGAGGCCGAACTCCGCCCGCTGGAAGTTCTCGATGCCCCGCAGGGTGCTCTCGCGGTCGAACCGCCGCAGGCCGGCCTCGACCACCCGCTGCCACAGGCGGGTCGCCTCCTCGGTCTCGCCCTGCACCCAGAGGGCGTCGCCGAGATGGTCGAGCGATTCGAGGTTCGGCTCCTCGCCGCCCTGCTCGATCGCCCGTCGAAGGAGCGTGACGGCTCCCTCGCCCCACGGGCCGTCGGCCAGTCGCCCCTGTCGGTAGCGGAGCCATCCGAGGCTGTCGAGGATCTGCGGATCCTCGGGCCGCAACGCGTGGGCCCGCTCGAGCATCGCTTCGCTCTCGGCATCGACGAGGCCCGCTTCGATCCGGGCGTAGCCGAGGTTGTTGAGCGCGATCGCGTCGTCGGGAGCCGCCTCGAGATGCCGCTCGAGCAGCCGCCGCGATCCCTCCCGGTCGCCGACGAGGCCGTAGATGTTCGACGCCTCGAAGAGGAACGCCTCCTCTTCGGAGCGATCGACCGCCTCCGCGGCGTCGCGAAGCAGGCGACCCCCGGCGGGAAGGCGATCCTCCACGGCGAGCGCCGACAGGCGATCGGCGGTGGCGTCGGCGAAGCCGCCCCGCCGGGCCTCGAGGGCGACCGCTGCGGCGTTGAGGATCCGCCGCGCCTCGCCCGGCGGCCATGCCCGCTGTTCCACCGCCGACGCGAGCAGATCCGCCGCCGCCGCCGGGAATCCGGCCGACGACAGGCGGTCGGCGATTCCAAGCCACCGGGCCGCCGCGGCGTCGTCGATGCCGCGGCCTTGGGGACTCTCGATCGCCCGTGTCGCGATGGCCTCGAACGCCTCGTCCGCGACGCCGCTCGAGGCCGCCGCGAGCAGGGCGGCGCCGTGGACGGGCATCGGCGAGTCCGGATCGGCGTCGAGCACCGCCTCGGCCAACCGCAGCAACGCCGCATCCCGGCCCTCGATCGACGCTTCGCATGCGAGCAGCAGCGTCAACGCCCGCCAACGCTCCCCGCGGGTCATGCTCGGCACCTCCGCGGGCAGCGACGCCACGAGATCGACCGCCTCCCGCATCGCCTCGGCCGACGCTGCGGAGACGGGACGGGATGGGCCGCCGCGGCTGCGGGCGGCCCGCTGCATGGCGAGCGTCGCCCGCTCGAGGGTCACCGCCGGCGTCTGCGGACGCCGCGCCAGCGCTGCGGCCGCGAGAAGATCCGCCTCCGCGGCGCGGCCCGACGATCGCCGAAGCGAGGCGAGCAGCGACTCCGCGAAGGGATGGTCTGGATCCGCGGCCGCAAGCGACTGCAGCCGCGACTCGGCCTCGGCAAGGCCACCGCCCCGCGCCGAGGCGGCCACCCAGAGGTCCCACGACTGCGGGTCCGCGGCATGACGCTCAAGGCGCGAGGAGAGGCGATCGAACAGCGGCCGCTGCCGACCGAGCCGGATCTCGCAGGCCGCCACCGCCGGCAGCGCTTCGGGATCGGCCGGCCGTCGCCGCAGCAGCGACTCGGCCCGCCGCATCGCCTCCTCGGGTCGGCCCTGCGACAACGCCTCATCGATCCGGATCCGCTCCGCCAGCGACCGGTCCTGCAGCGACTTGACCGCCTCGGCAACGAGCCGGGCATGGAGTTGGGCGTCCCCGAGCATGCCGCCGCGAGGATCGTGCAGCGAGAGCCGCCACGCCCACGCGGCTTCCGAGGCCGGATCCGCCGCGATCGCCGCCTCGCTGCTCCGCGCTGCGAGACTCCGGAGGAGTTCGGCCCGATCGCCCTCGGCCTCGGCGGCCTCCGCGGCCGCAGCGCGGGAGAGCTGCAGCAGGCGTCGCCCCCGCTGCGTCGGCGGGAGGTCCCCGCCGCCGTCCGCCTCGTCGCCCCGCGAAGCCACCAGTCGCCAGGCGAGATCGCCGGCACCCGCGTCGAGGCAGGCCTCGACGAGGGCCTCGCGGAGGAGTTCCTCCTGCGGCGGCAGGCTCCGCTCGATCGCGGCGAGCAGCGATGCGTCGCGAAGCGCCGCCGCCGCCGCGATCCTCGCCCGCACGATCGCGGGATCGTCCGCGTCGGCCGCGGACGCCTCGAGTCGCTTCCAGGCGCCCGCGGGATCCCGCAGCTGCGTCCGCAGCTGCGCCGCCATCGCCTCCCGCAGCGGCGATCGCGGCAGCGAGTCGATGGCGTCGCGAAGATCGGCCCACGAGCCCCCGCCCGCGGCGTAGTGGCGGATCGCCGGCTCGAGCAGCGAGGCCTCGGCCGCCACGAGCTCCGCGACGGTCGCGGCGGCGACGGCGAGACGCTCCTCGCGAGCCGCGGCCACGAGGTCGTCGAGGCAGCGGTCGTCCTGCCGCTCCACCGCCGCTTCGCGAAGGCCCGCCCGGCCCGCCGGGGGATCGAGGATCGCACGGATCCTGAGCAGTCGGCCCTGCGTCGGATCCGCCGCGAGCATCGCCTCCACCGCGGCGGCGAGCGGCGCCGGATCGACGCCCGACTCGATGAGATGCCGCGCCAGCTCCACCTCCGCGTCGCCTTCGCCGAAGGGCGGCGTCGCGAGCACTGCGGCCAGCTCCGCCGCCGCGCCCGCCGGGCGCCCGGCGACAAGCCGGGCATGCACCAGCCTCGCCACGAGCGGCCGTGGATCGGTCAGCGGACTTGCGAGGGCCTCGCGGTATCTCGCCGCCGCCGCATCCGGATCGCCGCGGCGGAGCATGGCGTCGCCTGCGGCCATCAGCAGGCGTTCGCGGCGGCGAAGCAGCTCCGCGACGCGGGACGCCTCGATCGAATCGGCGGACATCGACTCGAGGGGATGGGCCAGCGCCGCCGGCAGCGATTCGAGGAAGGCGGCGTCGAAGCCGAGCTGCCCCATCGCTTCGCAGAGGGCGAAGTCGGCGGCGGCGAGCGTCGCGGGCGTCGCGTCGAGCGAGGGATCGTCGCGGGACGCCTCCGCGAGGCGGGCGAGCGCCGCGGCGGCGAGACGGGGATCGCCCGTCTCGATCGCCGCGAGGCCGATCGAGAAGAGGGCCTCCGGATCGAGCGGCTCGATGGCGCGGAGGCGGCGGAAGGCGTCGATCGAACGGGCGGGATTGCCGGCGGCCGCGTACGCCCGACCAAGCTGCCGCAGGATCCGCGTCGATCTTGGATCGAGCACGAACGCCCGCTCGAACTCGCCGACGGCCCGAGGAAGGTTGCCCTCCTCGAACGCCGCGCGGCCTCGCAGATAGGCCCGCACCGCCTCGTCGGCGACCTGCTGGGGATCGCCGGGGACCGGTCGCTGCGGCGGCATCGCCTCGATTGCGGGCAGGCTCGGGCGAACTTCCTCGATCGCCTCCGCGAGCGAGATCGCGGCGGGTGCGGGATCGGCCGGCAACGCGAACGCCGACGGGTCGATGCCTCGCGGCGGGCGAGGCGGCGTCAGCGGCGGGCGGGGCGATTCCCGCATGGCCTCCCGATTGAGCGACGCCACCGGGTCCCCCACGCCGACGCAACCGGCCGCCATGAAGAGCATGCACGGCACGCAAAGCATGAACCGCATGAATCGCATGGACCGCATGACCAGCGGCCGCGACGGCGCCGCACGCGTCCCGCGGAGTTCCGGCGAAGCCGGCCACGCTCGCATCATGCGACGCTCCTCTCCGCAGGAAGGCGACCGACCGCTCGAGCCGGGGTCAGCGGCCGCCTCCCGCACGCGAGCCGGCCTTGGCA
>CAZQUA010000123.1:0-1107 GCA_964596455.1 uncultured Isosphaeraceae bacterium | reverse complement strand
GCCGTCGCCGCCCGTGCCGCGGGCCTGCCCTCCGACTTCACCGCTGCCGTCTTGCCTTCGGCCTTTCCGGCCTTGGCCGCGGACTTGTCTGCAGGCTTCGCTGCGGGCTTTGCGGCCGGCTTCGCGGCCGTCTTGGCGGCAGGCTTCGCGGCCGGCTCGGCCGTTGCGTCGGAGAAGGCCTGCAGGGCATGCATGGTCTCGGGCAGGCGATCGGCGCCCACCGTCTTGGCGATCCACGCCGCGAGATCGCTCGCGGTCGCCTCCTCCGCGGCCACGCCGGCGGCGACGAGGCGGCGACGCAGACGCTCGTCGACCGGCATCGCCGCACCTCCGAAGCCCGCCAGCAGCACCCGTGCGGCCACCGCGGGAGGCACCCCCGGAAGGCTCTCGAGGTAGGCGCGGGCCTCCCGCTTGCCGCCCGCCGCGAGATGGGAGAGGTCCACGCGATGATGCTTCTTGTAGATGGCGTTGAGCGCCTGGCGGATCGCCGCGCACCGCTCTCGCGCGAGGGGGTACCTCGTCCCGATGATCTCCTCGGTGTCGTCGACGAGGCAGACCCGCAGCTCGTTCCAGTCGATCAGGCGCTCGGCCAGCCGGGCCATCGCCCGGTCCGCAGCCTCGGTGGTGGACTCCCACAGCAGCATCGCATGCAGGAGCAACGCGACGGGATCGCCCGGCTCCACCGCACCGAAGCGGGGCGGCGGCGGGGCGGCGGCGGCGTGCCGCTTGAGGATCGCTTGCAGCTTGGTGGCGTTGCCGGGTGCACCCTTCACGGCGTGGTCTCTCCTGTTGGTCCGGACGCCGCCGGCTCGTCGGGGACGCCGGCGGCGGAATCGCTGTCGAGCCCGGAACGGATCGATGCCTCGAGCGAGGCGGCCTGCTTGAGCCGCTCGTCGAGGCGGAAGTGCAAGCGAGGGATCCGCCGCAGGCGGGTTCGCTTGAGCAGCTCGCCCGCAAGGTGCCCCGCGGCGTGCCGCAGGGCTTCGACGGCCAGCGGGCCGGCGGCGGCGGGCAGCACCGAGACGAAGACGGTCGCGTCGGCGAGGTCCGGGGAGACCCGCACCTCGAGGATCGACACGAGGCCCCGGTAGCGGGGATCGTGCAGGC
>CAZQUA010000122.1:0-7079 GCA_964596455.1 uncultured Isosphaeraceae bacterium | reverse complement strand
AGCGGGGGGTGCAGGTCGAGCTCGCCCTCTCCCGACTCCGCACCTTCTCGGCCGGCCTTCGGACCTGGGCGCTCTCGGCGACCGTTGGCGACCTCGATGCCGCCGCCTACGCCGCGGTCGGCGACCGGCGGTCCTTCCGCATCGTGCGGGACGGCACGCCTCGGCCCATCGAGATCGAGGCGGTGCTGCCGGCGGTCGGGCGGCGGATGCCATGGGCGGGGCATCTCGGCCTCGGCATGCTCGAGGAGGTGCTGGCCCGCCTCGACCCGGCCGCGACCACGCTGCTCTTCACCAACACCCGCTCCCAGGCGGAGCGGTGGTTCGCGGCGATCCTCGAGGCGAGGCCCGCATGGGCGGAGACGACCGCGCTGCACCACGGCTCGATCGACCTGGCCATCCGGGAACGGATCGAGGCCGGCCTGAAGGGCGGTTCCCTGCGGCTGGTGGTCTGCACCTCGTCGCTCGACCTCGGAGTCGACTTCGCGCCGGTGGAGCAGGTGGTCCAGGTGGGCTCCCCCAAAGGGATCGCACGACTCGTGCAGCGGGCCGGACGGAGCGGGCATCGGCCGGATGCCGCCTGCCGGATCCTCTGCGTGCCGACGCACGCGATCGAGCTCGTCGAGATCGCGGCAGCGCGGGATGCGGTCGCTCGGGGCGAGATCGAGCCGCGGGCGGGACTCTCGCAACCGCTCGATTGCCTCGTGCAGCATCTCGTGACCGCTGGACTCGGCGGCGGCTTCGAGGCGGACCGCCTCTTCGAAGAGGTCCGCACGGCGTGGAGCTTCCGCGGACTCGAGCGGCCGGACTTCGACTGGTGCATCGATCTCGCCGCCCGGGGCGGGGCGACGCTGGCGGCCTATCCGCAGCACCATCGCCTCCGCGAACGGGATGGACGCCTTCGGGTCGAGGACCGGCGGATCGCCGCGACCCACCGCCTCAACATCGGGACCATCACCGCCGAGCCGACGGTGACGGTGCGGCTGCAGGGCGGCGGGGTGCTCGGGGCGATCGAGGAGGACTTCGTGAGCCGCCTTCGAGCCGGCGATCGGTTCCTGTTCGCGGGCCGTTCGCTCGAGCTGGTGCGGCTCCGGGAGCTCGTGGCGGTGGTGCGGGAGGCCCGCGGCCCGGCGGCGAGCACGCCGCGATGGGCCGGTGCGAGGATGCCGATCTCGACGACGCTCGCCTCGGCGCTGCGCCGCACCCTCGACGAGGCCCGGCGGGGGCGAAGGGACACGCCCGAGCTGCAGGCGGCCGAGGCGGCACTCGCGGCCCAGGCGGCGCGGTCGCGGATTCCCGCCGCGGACTCGATCCTCGCGGAGCTGCACCGCCATCGCGGAGGCTGCCACCTGCTGCTGCATCCCTTCGCCGGCAGGCTGGTCCACGAGGGTCTGGCGGTCCTGCTCGCCCTGCGGATGGGGCGTCGCTGCCCGGGGGCGTTTGCGCTGTCCTTCAACGACTACGGCGTGTGCTGGTGGAGCGGCGAGTCCTACGACTTCGCTTCCATGCTCGACCCGCAGCTCTTCTCCGTCGACGGCCTCGCCGAGGATCTCGTCGAGGCGGTGAACCTCGGCGAACTGAGCCGTCGGCAGTTCCGCGAGATCGCCCGCATCTCCGGCCTCGTGCCGCAGCGGCCCCTCGGCGGCGAGGCCTCGCCCCGCCGCACCCTCGCCAACGCCTCGCTGCTCTTCGAGGTCTTCTGCCAGTTCGACCCGGAGAACCTGCTGCTGCGGCAGAGCCGATCGGAGGTGCTCGATCGGCAATGCGAGGGCACGCGTCTCGCCGACACGCTGCGGCGTCTCGGGACGGGACCCATCGAACTGGTGGAGATCGCCTCGCCCGGCCCGCTCTCGCTGCCGCTGATCGCCGACCGCCTCGGCACCACCCTCTCGACCGAGGGCGTGCTCGAGCAGCTCGCGGCGATGGGCGTGGAGGACGCGGCCCTGGTCGTCGCGGCGCGGGAGGACGCCCTGACGGCGTCGAAGCCGCGCGCCGCCGCGCGGCGGCGGGGAGCCCGTCCGTGAGCGTGCCGCCGGCGGCATTGGACGAGCCTGCGGGCGAGGCGGTGGTCGACTTCGGCGATTGCCGCCTCCGCCTGCTTGCGGCCCGGGCAGCCTTCGACGAGGCGAGCGGTTCGCTGCTCGTGGCGGATCTGCATCTCGATCGCAGCGAGTCCGCCCGACGCCACGGCGGCGCTGCCCCGGATGGCGTGCTTCTGGAGACCCTCGATCGCCTCGGAGCGCTCGTCGGGCGACTCGATCCGGCGCGGGTCCTGGTGCTCGGCGACCTGCTGCACGATGCCCGGGGCCCGCAGCAGGCGGTGGTGGAGACGGTCGCGGCGTGGCGACGCCGCTGCCCGGTGGCGATGGGACTGGTGGGAGGGAACCACGATCGGGCGGCCGGGAGGGTGCTCGGCGCCTGGGCGATCGACGACCTCGGCCCCTCCGTTCGACTCGGGCGTGCGGTGCTGCGGCACGATCCCGAGCCGGGGCGGATGCCGGCCGTGATCGGGGGCCATCTCCATCCGATGGCGGAGATCGCCCGCGGCGCCCGTCGGCTGCTGCTGCCCTGCTTCCGCCTTGCGAGGCGGTCGCTCGTGCTTCCCGCCTTCACGGCCTTTGCCCGCGGCGTCCGCTTCCGGCCCTCGCAGGAAGCGCGTCTCTTCGCGATCGCGGAGGGCCGGGTGCTCGAACTCGCGATGGATGCGACCGCCCGGCCGTCGCGGCATCGCCTTCCTCTACCATCGGGCGATGCTTCGGATCCGATCGAGCCGCCGCCGCTACGCGGAGCATCTGCAGGAACTTCGGGATGCGCGGAGGGCGAGGAAGCGGCGGGGCGTCCATCTCACCCGGGAAGGCCGTGAGGCCCCGCTCGCGCGGCAGCGGGGCTTCGGCACGCTGCTGCGGGCCTTCCTTCGCCTGCTCGGCCCCCATCGCCCCGCGGTGGCCTTCTCCCTCGCCGCCCTGACCGCCGCCACGCTGCTTGGCCTGCTTCCTCCGGCTGCGACCAAGATCGCCATCGACTTCGTCTTCTCAGGCAAGGGCCTCCCGGAGGCTTGGCGGGCGTGGTTGCCGGAGCGCTGGGATCTCGCGAATCCACAGCGGCTGCTTGTGGCGCTCTGCGTGGCCATGGTCGCGGTCAGCGCCGTCCGGATGGTGGTGGGGATCGCCGGGCGGTGGCAGGCCACGCGGGCATCGCGGCGGATGGCGGTCGACCTTCGCCGCCACGCCTTCGAGCAGGCGGTGCGGCTGCCGCTGCACCGGGTCCATGAACTCAAGTCGGGCGGCGTGGCGAGCCTGCTTCGGGAGGATGCCGGCAGCGTGGCCGAGCTCGTGTTCAGCATGCTGTTCAATCCCTGGCGGGCGGTGATCCAACTGGCGGGGAGCCTGGCGATCCTGGCGGCGACCGACTGGAGGCTGCTGCTGGGCTCGCTGGTGCTGCTGCCCACCGTCTGGACGACCCACCGCACCTGGATCGGGCGGATCCGCCCGATGTACCGGGAGATCCGCCGCGAGCGGGAGCGGATCGACGCCGCCGCCACCGAGGTGTTCGCGGGGATGCGGGTGGTACGGGGCTTCGGCCGCCACCGCGCGGAAGGCGCGAGGTTCGTGCGGGGCAACCACTTCATGGCGCGGCAGGAGCTGCGGGTGTGGTGGTGGGCGCGGGGCGTGGAGATGCTCTGGGAGCTGCTGATTCCCGCGGCCTCCGCGGGCCTGCTTCTCTACGGCGGCATGGAGGTCCTTCGCGGCACCATCACCGCCGGGGACCTGGTGATGTTCCTGACCTACCTGGTGCTGCTGCTCGGTCCGCTCGAAGCCCTCGCGAGCAGCGCGACCAACTTCCAGACGCAACTCGCCGCGCTCGATCGCGTGCTCGATCTCCTCGCGGAGCCGCGGGAGCTGCCCGATCGCCCCGCCGCCGCGGCGGTGTCCCCGCACACGGTGCGGGGCGAGATCGAGGTGCGGGGCGTCCGTTTCGGCTATCCCCACGGCGAGGAGGCTGCGATCGTCGACGCGTCGTTCCTGGCGCCGGCAGGATCGATGACCGCGCTCGTGGGCGCGTCCGGCGCCGGCAAGACCACGCTCTGCAACCTCGTGGCGAGGTTCTTCGATCCCGACGCCGGTGCGATCCTCCTCGACGGGCGGGATCTCCGCGAGATCCGCCTCGACGCCTACCGCCGCCTGCTCGGGATCGTCGAGCAGGAGGTGTTCCTCTTCGACGGCACCGTCGCGGACAACATCGCCTACGGCCAGCGGCACGCCTCGATGGAAGAGATCCGCGAGGCGGCGGCGGTCGCGAACGCCCTCGAGTTCATCGATCGCTTGCCCAAGGGCTTCGGCACCGAGATCGGGGAGCGGGGGGTTCGCCTCTCCGGCGGGCAGCGTCAGCGGATCGCGATCGCCCGGGCGATTCTGGCGGATCCCCGAATCCTGATCCTCGACGAGGCGACGAGCAATCTCGACACCGAGAGCGAGCGGCTCATCCAGCAGGGCCTTCGCCGGCTGCTTCGGGGACGGACGAGCTTCGTGATCGCCCATCGCCTCTCGACCATCCTGCACGCCGACCAGATCCTCGTGCTGCGGCACGGCCGGATCGTGGAGCGAGGCACCCACGAGGAGCTGCTGGCGCGGAGCGGCCTCTACCAGCAGATGGTCTCGGCGCAGACGGCGCCGCCGGATCGCGAAGCCGAGGAGGCGCCGCCGCGAGACTCGACGGCCGCTGGCGCGGGTTGAGCGGGGCGGCGGCGGGGGCGGCGGAGGCGGTCAGGCCGCGCCGCGTCCGCCGCGTCCGACGGACGCCTCGCGGCAGAGGCGGTCCATCCAGACGTGTTCGCAGGCGCCGGTGGGGACCGGTTGGATCCGCACCGTCAGCAGCGGCCGTGCCACCGAACGGAGGGGCCACGCCCGCCGCAGCCACAGGGCGCGGATCCTCGCGGCCGCGGCTTGCACCGCCGCGGCACTCCGGCGGGGAAGAAGCACCAGGGCCACGCCGTCCCCGATGCTCGCGGCGATCGCGCCCTCCGGAGAGGCTTCGCGAAGGAAGGCCCCGAACTCGCGGAGCGTCGCGGAGCGATCGTCGGCTCGCCCCGCCGGCAACGCGTGGTGCAGAGCGGAGAGGCTTGCCACAAGGCCGTGCACCAGCTCCGCCGGCTCCGGCGGCGAGGCCAGGCTTCGCAGCACCTCGACGAGCATCAGGCGATTGCCGAGGCCGCTGTCGGGATCGGTCCGCACGAGATGGCGGCGAAGGGCTCCGTCGACGCTCGGGTCGTCGGAGTGCGGGGGCGAGGACGGCCGCGGGTGGTGCATGGGGGAGCCTGCTGCGGGGCGTTCGACGCGAGGCGACGATGCCGGAAGGGAATCCACGCCGCGTCGGGGGCACCGGCCCCCGACCGGAAAGGATCGGCATCGGCCCGCGAGGGCCGCGCCTGCAGCCAACTGTCGAAGTTTCGCCGCTTCCGCCGGTTCGGCCGGTCAGGCCGTCGCGGGCGAGGGTCCGCCGCGGGCGTGGCGAGGCGTGCGGCGAAGCTCGGGGTTGCCAAGCTGCCCGCACGCGGCCATCACGCCGCGTCCCTTGGTGACCCGCCGCTTCACGAACTGCCCGTGGGCGATCGCCCGCCGCATGAAGGCGTCCACGGAATCCTCGCTCGGGGCCGGCCACGGCGATCCCCGCCGCGGGTTGTAGGGGATCAGGTTCAGGCTGCATCGCAGCGGCCGCAGGTACTCGCAGATCTCGTCGCAGTGCTCGGGCGCATCGTTGACCCCGGGGATCAGCACGTACTCGATGCACAGGGCGGCGCTCGGCCGCTTGGGGAACGCGAGCATCGCCTCGCGAAGCGCGGCCATCGGTTCGGCGCGGTTGATGGGCATGATCTCGCCGCGGATGCGATCGTTGGGGGCGTTGACGCTGACCGCAAGGCCGAGGCCGCGGAAGCCGGGCTGCTGCATGAACTCGCCGATCCGCCGGATGCCCTCGATGCGGCCGACGGTGCTGATCGCGATGCGGGAGGCGGCCATGCCCGGACCGTTGCGGTCGCAGAGGACCCGGATCGCCTGCAGCACCTCGTCGATGTTCTCGGTGGGCTCGCCCATGCCCATGAACACCATGTTGCGGATGGCGTGCCCGGTGCCCCCGGTCAGCGGATCCGGCGCCCCGAAGCGGGCGGCCTGCCACTGGGCGACGATCTCGGCGGCGGTCAGGTTCCGCAGCAGGCCCATCTGGGCGGTCTCGCAGAAGCGGCAGCCCATGGCGCATCCGACCTGGCTCGAGACGCAGAGCGTCCGCGAGGGCACGCCCGCGGCGGGCCGCATCGGGATCACCACCGACTCGCTCTCGAGGCCGTCCTCGAAGCGGAGGCTGAACTTGACCGTCAATCCCTCGACCTGCGTCGCCGACATCGGCGGCGCCGCGGGCGCCGGCAGGCCGAGGGCGGCGATCGCCGCGGCATCGTTGCTCCGGAAGAAGCGGCGATAGGCCTCGAGGGCGTCGCGGGACGAACCGCCATGCGAGCGTGCGGCGGCGACGAACGCGTCGGAAGTGAGGCCCCGCAGATCGGGTCCCGCAGGAAGTCGAAGCGGGACGCGGACGGCGACGGCATCGCGCTGCCCCGGTCGGCACGGGGCATCGGGCGCATCGGAGGCGGGATCGTCGCGGCGGTCGTGCATCGGCGGCCGTGCAGAAGGGCGTATAGTAGGTCCCGGCGAAGGCGGGTCCGAGACCTCGGGCAGTCCTTCGCCGGACGGCGATCTGCCTGCGGGGGGCGGACCGCGACCCGCCATCGGGGCCGGTCGCGGCGTTCGGACTCCGTCCCTCGAGATGCCGGCCCCATCCATCGCGGCCGCCCGGCCGAGTCCCCTCCGAGGATCACCGATGCACCTTCGTCACTCCGACCATGTCCATGGCCCGCCGATCGTTCCGGTCCGCTTCGTGCTCGAGGACCCCGAGGGCCTGACCAGCACCGAGCAGGCGGAGTGGGAGCTGATGGGGTCGGAGGGCGAGAGCCTGCTCGAACTCGCGGTGGAGCATGGCATCAACATCGAGCACGCCTGCGGCGGCGTGTGCGCCTGCTCGACCTGCCACGTCTA
>CAZQUA010000121.1:0-7157 GCA_964596455.1 uncultured Isosphaeraceae bacterium | reverse complement strand
GCCACAAGGCCGCGGTCGTCGGCGACACCGTGGGCGACCCGTTCAAGGACACCTCCGGCCCCTCGCTCAACATCCTCATCAAGCTCGTGAGCGTGGTGTCGGTCGTCTTCGCGGGCGTCGTGGTCAAGTTCCATCCCGTCTTCGCCGCGTGGCTGAACCTCTCGTGATCGAAGGCCGCCGATGAGCCGGTCGACGAGTTCGACCGATCCCGAGAAGGTCCGCGCCTTCGCGATCGAGGCGGCACGGCTGCTGCACGATCGGCGAATGGAGGAGGTCCTCGTCCTCGACGTGCGGGGCCTCAGCAACGTCTGCGACTACGTGGTGCTCGGTTCGGGCACGAGCGGACGGCAGATGAAGGCGGTCGCGGCGGAGGTCGACGACCTCGGCGAAGCCAGCGGCTTCCCACGCTTCCGCGAGAGCCGCGACCCCGAGGTCACCTGGCTCGCCGTCGACTGCATCGAGGTGGTGGTGCACCTCTTCGAGCCCGGGCAGCGGGCGTACTACGATCTCGAGACGCTGTGGCGGGAGGCGCCCCGCGTACCATGGCGTCGTCCCGCCCCGGAAGCCGCCTGAGGGCCGCCGCGGCGAAGAGCCCTTCGATGCCGATCCTCCGCCAGGCGCTGCTTGCGAAGCTCCACTTCGCGCGGGTCACCCGCTGCGACCGGGAGTACATGGGATCGATCTCGATCGACGCCGACCTGCTCGACGCGGTGGGCCTGCGGCCCAACGAGAAGGTCCTCGTGTGCGACGTCGAGAACGGGAGCCGCTTCGAGACCTACGTGCTCAAGGCCGCCCGCGGCAGCCGCGAGATCGGCGTGAACGGCGCCGCGGCGCTGCTCACCGGCCTCGGGCATCGGGTGCTGATCATGTCGTTCGGCCTGATGAGCGCCGAGGAGATGGCGTCGCATCGCCCCAAGGTGGCGATCTGCGACGCCGCCAACGCGGTGTCGCAGGTGCTCGCGTACGACCCCGACTGACCCGCCCGCCGCGGGGGGCGGGGTCACTCGCCGGGAATCGCATCCGGGGCGATCACGCCCTCCCAGGGACTCGACGCGGAGGCGTAGCGACGCCGGGGGATCCGTCCGCTGCGGGCGGCGAGGAAGCCGCTCTCGCAGGCGAGGCGCATCGCCCGGGCCATCGAGACCGGATCCTTGGCGTGGGCGATGCCGGTGTTGAGCAGCACCCCGTCGGCGCCAAGCTCCATCGCGACGGCCACGTCGCTCGCGGTGCCGACGCCCGCGTCCACCACCACCGGATACGCGGGATCGCCGCCGCAGGCGGGGTCCTTGAGCAGCTCGAGCACGAGGGAGATCGCCGAGGGATTGGCGATGCCCCGCCCCGAGCCGATGGGGCTTCCCGCGGGCATCACGCTCGCAGCGCCCGCGTCGCGGAGGCGGACCGCCGCGATCGGATCGTCGCTCGAGTAGCACAGCACCGTGAAGCCGTCGCGGACGAGTTCGCGGCAGGCCTCGAGGGTGCCCACCGGATCGGGCAGCAGGGTTCGGCGATCGCCGAGCACTTCGAGCTTCACCCAGTCCCGCCCGGGGTTGCCGATCTGCTCGAGGATCTCCCGCCCGAGGCGGGAGACCCGCACCGCGTCCTCGGCGGTGAAGCATCCCGCGGTGTTCGGAAGGATCGTGAAGCGGGACGGATCGAGGCGATCGAGCAGCGATCGCCCGTGGGCATCGACGAGCCGCTCCCGCCGCACCGCGACCGTGACCGCATCGGCGCCGCTCTCATCGAGGGCTCGCCGCATGGTCTCGTCGTCGGCGTACTTGCCGGTGCCGGCGACGAGGCGGCTGCGGAGCGAGAAGCCGCCGATGCGAAGCGGGGGAACCGCGGCGACGGAGGCGGGCGGCGTCTCGGCAGTGCCCGATTCGGCGGTGGGCACGTTCATCATCCGCCTCCCACGAGGGTGACGATCTCGACCACGTCGCCGTCCCGGAGGGGCGTGGCGGCGTGGTCGCGGCGGGGCACCACGAGGCGATTGAGCTCGACGGCGCAGGGGGCCGCGGCGAGGCCGAGCTCCGCAAGCAGGCCGGACACGGTGGGATCGGCCGGCAGGGGGCGGGGCGACCCGTTCACCACGAGTCCGGCGTTGACGGCGGTGGGCATCGGGGGATGATAGGGTTCGCGGCGGAACCGCCGTGGCGGCGGCGTTCGACGCGCCGCGGGGAGCACGCGTCATGCCCTCGCCCCGACCCTGCCTTCGCCATCGACTCGCCGCGGCATCGCTGCTCGCAGCGATCGGCGGCTGCGGCGCGAATCTCGAGACCGGCACCCCGGGGGCCGCCCTCGACACCGCCCAGCGTCTCGTCGCCGAGGGACGCCTCGAGCAGCTGCCCGCCCTCGTCCATCTCGACGCCCGTCCGGTCCGCTACGAGGATGGCGTCACCGAGGCGAGCGCGATCGAGGACGTGCGGGAGAAGCTCTCCGATCTGCTCGGCCGGCTCGCGCGGGTCTCCCGGAAGCTCCGGGAGCGGTTCCCGCAGGCGTTCGATCGCGAGGGCGGCAGCCTGCAAAGCCTTGCCGAGCGGGGCGAGATCGGGGCGCAGGTCTCCGCGGTGCTGCTCGATCCCTTCGGGTTCCTCGAGCGTCAGCGGGAGCGGATCGAGGTGGAGGACCTTGGCGACGGCACCGCGGCGGTGGTCTGGGACGACGAGCCGGCGCTCGGCGGTCTCGTCTCGATGGTCGAGACCGGCGAGGGCTGGCGGTTCACCGTCCCCACCGAGTTGGCGCGGGCGAGCCGCTGGTGGCCCGACAGCCGCCACGAGTGGGCGGTGATCGCGTCGATGATGCTCGGCATCGAGAACTCCCTGCGGGACTTCGAGGCGGAGATCGACGGCGACTCCTTCGCGACCCTCGATCAGGCCGGCGAGCGGGCGGGCCGCCTGCTCGGCGAGTCGGTGGTGGTGCAGTCGATCATCTATGCCGCGATGAAGCGGTCCGGCAACGACGCCGACCGGGGCAGCCTCGAGCCCTGATCGCCGCCGGGCTTCAGCGTCCGTTGGCGCGGCGGAGCATCTCCCAGCTCGATTGGATCGCGGGGTCGAGCACCCGCGGCGAGAGCCGGGCCGCCAACTCGCGAGCGAGGCGGTCCATCAGCACCCGCTCCTGCTGCAGGCGGGCGAGGCGACGCAGCTCTTCGCGAACCGCCTCGGGATCGGTGCCGTCGCCGGGCAGCTCCTCGAGCACCTCCACGAGCAGCCAGTGGCGGTCGGAGAGGACCGGCGGCGACACCTCGCCGATCGGCGTGGCGAAGAGCGTCTCCCGGAACGCCGCCGGCCAGGCGGGATCGAGCCGGGAGATGGCCGGCAGCAGGCCTCCGGAGTCGCGGCTGGGATCGATCGATCGCTCGAAGGCGATCGCCGCGAACGACTCGCCGCCCGCGAGCCGCGCCGCGGCCGCGGAGGCCTCCGGAAGCGAGGCGGCCGCGAGCAGCCGCGACCGCCGCCGCGGTCCGTGGCGGACGTCGTAGACCCGCTCCATGGCCGCCGCGTCGATCTCGACCTCGGCGGCGACCATCGCCCGCAGCAGGGCGTTCCGCCGCAGCAGGGCCTCGAACCGCCGAGGGCCGAGGCCCTGCCGGTCGCGGATCCGCTGCAGCAGCTCTTCGGCGCGGTCGGGATCGTCCGCGAGGCTCGCCTGCAGCAGGCGGCGTTCCGCAGCGATCGCCTCGGCATCGGCGGCGACGCCGCGGCGGACCGCCTCCATCGCGACGGCGCGGTCGAGCAGATGCTCCTCGAGGGCGATGCCCCCGGCGGCCTCGGCCATCGCGTCGCGAAGCTCCGACCAGCGGACCGTCGAGGTACCGTCGGAGGCGACCGCGGGGTCGGCCGGCGGCGGTGAAGGCGGCGGCAGCGGGGCTGCCGGCCGCGAAGGCGAACGGCAGGCGGCGACCGCGGCCGTCGCCGCGAGCAGCGTCGGCAGCAGGCGGTGCGGCCAGAGCCGCCGGCGTGGAGAGGAGGATCGGTTCATCGCGGTTCGCGGGCGTCGCCCCGCGGCTCGAGGCTGAAGAGTTCGAGACCGTAGGGGAATCGCCGCAGCGAGGGAAGCGTCGCGAGGAAGCGGTCGATCGTCTCCGGCGGCAGCTCGGGATCCCACCATCCGTCCCGCCACCAGCGGTCGATCATGCCCCGATCGACGAGCAGCAGCGTGAATCCCTGCTCGGCAAGGATCGTCCGCCACTCCGCGAACGCCTCGGGACGGGTCCGTGCGAGCCGCGAGACCTCGCCCCGCTCCCAGACGGTGGCCGCCGAGAAGGGCCGCCGCAGGTAGAAGGTGCGTCGCTCCCCAAGCAGCAGCACGCGGCCGTCCCGCCCCGAGAGTCCGGTGTCGTTGAGGAAGGTCCAGGGCGGCGCCGTGGCGAGCACCGCTGCCCGCTCCTCGCGGGAGAGTCGCGGATCGCTGCGGAGACGCTCGTGCAGCGAACCGCTCAGCGCCGCCACCTGCCCGGTGGCGGCGGCAGGCGCCGGCACGCCGTCGATCGGCCGCTCCCGCAGGAAGATCGCCGCCGGCAGCAGGCACCAGGCGAGCAGGGCGAGGCGGACGAGGCCTCGCTCGAGTCGATCCGCCGCGGAGCCCCGTCCTGTGGCCGCCATCGCCATCGCCATCGCTGCAGGCACCGCCGCGGGCAGCATGAAGCGGCTCTTCGCATGCGTGAACAGGAACCAGAACAGCAGCTGCATCGCCAGGACCAGGAGCAGGCGGAGGGCGATGGGACGGGCATCGCCCCGGCCCAGCATCGCCGCGATCGCCGCAGCGGTGAACCACCACATCAGCGACCACTGCGGCCGCCACGGCGCGGCGGGGTCGGGGTTGGGGCCCAGTCCCATCCGCAGCAGCTCCTGCCATGCCGCCTGCAGGCGGTCGCTCCAGGCTGAGGGCGGCCCATGGGCGTCGGCGAAGATCCTCGCCTGCTCGGCATCCCAGAGGGGACTTGGGAAGGTCGCGGCGAAGAGCGGAAAGAGCGGACTGCCCGAGGCCGCGGTGGACTCGATCGCCCAGGGCAGCAGCATGAGCAACGCGGCGGAGGCCGCGATCGCGGCGGCGAGGACGCGGGTGAACCAGCGCTGCGGGAGCGTCGGTCCGCCGGCGAGCAGCAGCAGGCCAAGCGGGGCCGCGACGCTTCCCACCGCGGTCGCCTTGGCACCGATGGCACCGCCGAGCAGCACGCCGAGCAGCAGGCCGAGTCGCCAGGGTTCCGGTGCGGGGTCGGCCTCGAGGCCGTTCCGCTCGGCAGGGGGCAGCAGCCGCAGCAGCCCGGCCGCAAGCGGGAGCATCGCCGCCATCTCGTTGTAGGCGAGCGAGGCCACGATGACGACCCAGGGGATGCCCAGGAAGATGCCCGCCGCGAGCAGGCCACCGCCGGGGCGTCCGTCCCGCGCGGGGAGCGATCGTGCCGCGGCCCTCCCGAGCGTGGCCGCGGTCAGGATCGCCAGCAATGCATGGAGGAACTGCGACGGGATCGCCGCCGCCAGCGGATCGCCAAGCAGCACCATGAGGTGCAGGAAGGCGGCTTCGAGATGGCTTGGCAGGAAGGCGTAGACGTTGCCGTCGATCGGCCCGATGCCGCCGGCCTCCATCCAGCGGCGGGGCAGTTCGAGGTGGTAGGCGAGGGCGTCGTATCCGCCGAACTCGCTCGACCAGAGCCAACCCGGCGCCGCCGCCGCCGCCACCAGCAGCACCGCCACGGCCGGCACGATCGCAACGAGCGTCCAGATCGCCCCGGGGCCGGGCATCGCGAAGGCGGCGAGAAGCGTGCCGGCCCGCCGCCGCCACAGCGCCGCTCCAGCGAGGACGATCGTCAGCGGCCACAGCAGCCACGGCTCGGCGAGGCCCACGCGGCCCAACGCCGCATCGGCGGCCGCCAGCAGGCAGACGCCGCTCGCCACCTCGAGCAGGAGGCGGTCGATGGCGGCGAGGCCGCCAGCGTCGTCGGCGGAGCGGCCACGGGGAAGCAGCAGGGGCGAAGCAACTCGCCCGAGGCCCGCGGCGGCGGCAAGCCAGAGCAGTGCCGGGAGGCCTCCTGCGGCGAGTGCGGCCATCGCCTCGATCGCCCGTCCGGAGTCGTGGGGGCCGGTCACGCTCGCGAGCAGGGCAACGGCGGCAAGCAGGGCAAGCAGGACGAGGACCACCGCTCCGAAGCCGCTCCGGACGCCTCGGGCGGCCTCGCCGTCGGATTCCCCTCGTGCCAGCGGCACGGGGACGGAGCGGCGGGAGACCGGTGGAGGCATCGCAGCGGCGATTCTAGGGATCGGACCGCGGGCGGCCGGGGCCCCGGCGGCTGCAGGCGTGGCCGAACGCCACGCGGCAGGTCCGGAGGAGGCGACGAGCATTCAAGTGCGAAGGGGGCATCGGTCCGATCGAAGGTTCGGGCCGGAAGCGGATCGCCGTGGGCGTCTCCGCGTCTCCGCGTCTCCAGTGGAGCGACTGCATGCTCGTCCAGACCTCCCGCTTCGGGACGGTTCGAATCGACCCCGATCGCGTGCTCGACTTCCCCGGGGGCATCCCGGGCTTCGCCGGCCTGCGACGGTTCGTCCTGCTCTGGGCCGACGCCCGCGAGATCTTCTGGTGGATGCAGTCGCTGGAGGTGCCGGAGGTCGCGTTCCTCGTGACCGACCCGGGTCTGTGGGTGCCCGACTTCAGCGTTCCGCTCGGGCACGAACTGCGGCGATCGCTCGGCCTTGCCGAAGGCGAGGATGCCGCGGTGCTTGCGATCGTCGCCCGCAGCGGCGATCGCCTGACCGCCAATCTGCACAGTCCGCTCGTGATCCATCCCGCTGCCGGCCGCGGCGTGCAGTGGCTCCCCGCGGAGTCGCCCTGGCCGATGCAGCATGAACTGGTGCGGCTCTCCGAGCCGGCGCTGGCGGGAATCGCCTGAGTCCCCGCACGAAGACCGAAGGAGATCCCCCGCATGCTCGTGCTGTCCCGCCAGAAGGACCAGACGGTGATGATCGGCGACGAGATCGAGATCACCGTGGTGGACATCCGTGGCGATCGGGTCCGCCTTGGCTTCTCGGCGCCCGCCGAGGTTCCGGTGCACCGCAAGGAGGTCTACGAGGCCATCCGTCGCGAGAACCAGCGGGCCTCGGAGTTCCGCGGCGACATCGGACGCCTGCCGGGGCCGGAGCGACGGGGCCGCGAGACCGCCTAGG
>CAZQUA010000120.1:0-7197 GCA_964596455.1 uncultured Isosphaeraceae bacterium | reverse complement strand
CGCCGCGGTCACTGCGCCGTCGTCGCGCCTTCGCGGATGGTGTCGCGGTAGAGGTCCATCACCGGATCGATCACCACCGGGCTCACGTCGTAGAGGAACCCCTTGCGGGCGATCGCGGCGCGGACGGCGCCGAAGCGGTCGAAGGAGTCCGGATCGACCTTGAAGGAGATCACGTGCCGCCGCGGGTCGAGGCCCGCGAGGGCGCGGTTCCACTCGCCGCTCTGCGAGAGGCGGCCGGAATCGGTCACCAGGATGCCGCCGCGGAGGGCGATGGTCCGGTCGATGTGCTGCCCGCCGGCCCGCCAGCAGTAGTGCACGATCGCCTCGCTCCGGGCCTCGTCGACGGCGGCGGGGTTCCAGGTGCACCAACTGTCGCAGGGGTGGGCGGTGCGGTCCGACCAGTCGTTGACGACGAAGACGCGGCCGCGGGCGATCACCACCTGCGCCGGCACGCGGTCGGCGAGTTCGCGGCGGCGGGGGGTGCGGACGCTCACGTCCTTCTGCTCCCGCGCCGCGGAGAGTTCCGCCTCGAGGCGGGTGATCTCGACCTCGAGGCGGGGCAGCTGCTCGGCGAGGCCGCGGTCGAGCTCCTGCTCGGCGTCGAGTCGCCGGCGGTAGGTCTCGACGAGTTCGCGGCGGCGGGCGAGTTCGGCCTCCGCGGCGGCCACCGCGGCATCGCCGGCGGCGACGGCGGACTGCTCCTCGCGGAGGGCGTCGTCGTCGAAGCGGTCGATCGCCGACCGCAGCGCCGCGGCCTCGGCCAGCGCGGGGGCGAGGCGGGGATCGGCGATCTCCTCGCGGGTGGCCTGCTCGGCGTCGCGGACGATCCGCGGCCCCTGCACCGAGACGAGCAGCGTCACGAGCATCGCGACGAAGATGAACAGGCCGAACATGTTGCAGATCGCGTCGAGCAGCAGGTCGGTGCTGTCCTCGCCCTCGGCGGCGCGTCTCATGGCGAGTCCTCCTCGGCGGCGCGGGGCGAGGGGAAGGCGTCGGAGGTCCACTGCGACTCGCCGATCAGGTCGAGGCCGATCGAGACCTCCTCGAAGCGGGGGTCCGCGGCGACGAGTTCGCGAAGGGCCGCGTAGAGCGGCAGGCCGGAGGGCTTGAGCACGACGAGCAGGGTCCGCTGCCGCCAGTCCGGCCGGCTGCGGAAGAGCTCGAGCAGCCGCGTGGCGGTCTCGCGGGGGTCGCTCGCGGCGAGGGCGAAGGAGGCCTCCGCGGCCTGGTCGAAGGAGACCACCACCCGTTCGGCGGAGAGCTCCGCGACGGTGGGCGGGAACGCCTCGTCGCGGGCGAGCAGGTAGACGATCCGCTGCCGCCGCTCGATCGCGGCGACCTCCTCGGCGAGCTGGTCGCGGCGGCGAAGCAGCTCCTCGGCGATCGCGGAGGTGGCGTCGAGGTCGGCGCCGCGGACCGCCTCGGCGAGGGCGAGCTCGGCGGCCTCGGCCTCCTCCCGCAGCTGCCGCAGTTCGCGGTCGAGTTCGCGAAGCGTCGCCCGCTGCCGCGCGAGGCGCTCGTTGGGGTCGGCCGCGGCGGCGGCCTCGAGCGAGGCCAGTCGCCGCCGCAGCTCGGCGGCCTCGGCGTCGGCGGCCTCGATCGCGCTCGTCCGCTCCCGCTCGCCGTCCTCCTGCCGCAGCGCCGCGGAGGCCTCCGCGGCCTCGGCGCCGATCCGCAGGATCAGCAGCAGGGTGACGAGGATCACCACCCCGATCGTGCAGACCATGATGTCCTGGAAGGAGAAGAACGAGACCGGGTTGCCGCGGGCGCCGCGACGCACCGCTCAGCGCTCCCTCGGCTCGAGCAGGCGGACCCGCGCGACCACGCCGGTGGCGCAGGCCTCCCGGACCTCGTCGAGGAACGACTCGTCGCCGCGGCGGACGAAGACCTGCAGCAGATGGATCAGCAGCGCCGCCACGAGCCCTTCGCCGGTGGTGACGAAGGCGGTGTCGAGGCCGGCGATCACCTCGGTCAGGCGGGCGGTGATCGCCTCGAGCGGCAGGCCGGCCTCGCCGAGCACCGCCCCGAAGCGGCCGATCGCCGCGGTGAGGCCGACGATCGTCCCGATGAAGCCGAGCACCGGGATCGCCCAGACGAAGCCGCGGACGAGGGTGTAGCCGCCCTCGACGACGCTCTCGTCCTGATCGGCGCCGCTCGCGAGCATCTCGTCGATGTCGGCCACCCGGCCCACGTTGCGGATGCTCTTGAGCGACCGCAGCACGCGGTTGAGGTAGAGGAACCGCTGCGGCTCCTCGACGCTCGTCTCGATCGCCTCGATCACCCGCTCGGCGGTGGCGCTCGAGAGCACGAAGCCGGGATCGCTCGGCAGGAACCGCAGGCGCAGGGCCCGCCGCTGCGCCCGGATCTTGAGGGCCTTCAGCAGCAGGATCGAGACCGCCCAGGAGGCCAGGAACGCCATCGGGATCGGGATCCTCGCGAAGCCGGTCAGGTAGAGCCACGCAAGATCGAAGCCGGGCCGCTCGCGGAGCGGGAAGAGGCCGCCGTAGACCGCGGCCATGATCGCGAGGGCGACGAGCAGCGAGGAGAGGGCGCTGGGGTTGGTGAAGCGGCCCACCGGAAGGCCCAGCCTCGCCTCGGGATCGCAGCGGCGGAACCGCAGCAGGAAGGCCGCCGACGCCGGCGGCGGGGACGGATGGAAGGGCGGTGGAGGTGGTGAAGCGGCGGCCATCGCGGGTCCCTTGGGGTCGAGCCTCAGCGGACGAAGATCTGCAGCGGAGCCGCGGGAGGCGGCGGCCCATCGACGAGCGGATCGCCGTCGCGCAGGCGAAGCGGCGCCATCATGAAGCCTCGCCCCGCGCCGCCCCGCACGAGCACCCACGCCTCGGCGCCGGGGCGGACCGCTCCCGCCACCCGCCACGCGGCGGGCGGCGTCCCCCCCGGACGCATCACCCCCGCCGGCATCATCGGCTCGAGGCGTGCCACGAGGCTCCGCCACCAGCGCCGGCGGTCCGCGGCGGCATCGGCGGCGGAGGGCGACTCGGCGAGGGCGCGGGCGGCACGGCGGCGAAGCTCCGCGAGCGACTGCCGCCCTTCGGGTCCGCGGCGGGCCCAGTCGATGGCGAGGTCGCCGTGGCGGCCGAGGCGAAGGTCCTCGAGCCATCCGCGGCCGCGGTCGATGGCGGGGCCGGGCAGATCCTGCAGCGAGGCCCAGAGCATCCGGATGAAGGCCAGCTGCAGCAGCGGATCGGCATCGCCCGAGGCGGCGGCGTCGGCGATCAGGTCGAGCAGCGTCGCCGCGGCATCGCTCGCCTCGGCGGCCTCGAGGCGAGGCAGCCACCGCTTCAGCATCGCCGAGGGCATGGTCTCCTCGATGGGGCCGGCGGCGGCGGCCGATGGCGACGGCCATCGGGGCAGCAGGTTCGGGGCGACGCGAAGGTCGCTCTCGGAGAGGATCGCCCGGTCGAAGGGATCGCTGCTCCCGGAGGTCCGGCGGTAGAGGAAGCCGCCGCCGGCAAGAGGCACCCGATGCAGCTCGGCGAAGCCGCTCGCGAGCAGGCGCCGCCGCAGCAGCGCGGCTTCGTTCTCGGATCCGTCGGGCAGTTCCGCGAGGGCCGCGGCGTGGGACTGCAGCTGCGAGGCGGCCTCGGCGTAGGGACTCTCCCGATGGGACCGCCGATGCTCCTCGAGCGAGCGGGCGATCGATCGCGCCCCGTCTCGGTCGGCGGGATGCCACGGATCGCTCGTGGGGCTCGAGACCCGGCAGAGGCGGGAGACGCCCTCGCGCCACTCCTTGACCGCCCGCGACGCTTGGGCGGCGTCGGCGGCGGCCTCGAACTCGTCGAGGGTCCCCATGGCGGCGAGCAGGTCGCCGTGCGTGGCGAGGAGCTCCCCCAGCGCCGCGGCGAAGGCGGCCTCGTCCGCATCGAGACGGTCGATCGCCGCGAGGCGATCCTCGAAGGCGCTCCGCGAC
Organism: uncultured Isosphaeraceae bacterium; assembly: GCA_964596455.1. Taxonomy (GTDB): domain Bacteria; phylum Planctomycetota; class Phycisphaerae; order Phycisphaerales; family SM1A02; genus CAZQUA01. The sequence goes on along the minus strand of CAZQUA010000120.1, from coordinate 3,266 downwards.
TCGATGCGTCGGAGCATCGCGAGGCGCCTTGCCTCGAGGCGATCGATCAGCGAGTCCGCGGCGGAGCGTTCGGCGTCGTCGATCCGCGCCGCCTCGAGGTCGCCTCGCATCTGCGCGAGCAGCGACTCGGTCTCGGCGATCGCCGCGGCGATCTGCGCCGGGTCCGCCTGCGGCGGCGGCTGCGGAATCGCCGCCGCGGCCCGCTCGCGTTCGGCGAGGCGGCTGCGGAAGCGGGCGGACTCGGCGAGGCGGCGGTCGGCGAGGCGGCCGCGAAGCAGGGCCTCGAGCTCGCGGATCTCCGCAAGCGATGCGGCCTCGCCGCCCTCGGCGGCGGCGGCAAGGCCCCGCAGGGCCTCCTCGAGTTGGGGATCGGTGGCCTGCGGATCGGCGGCGGCCGCGGCGATCGCGTCGAGCCGGTCCCGCCGCACCGCGTCGCGGGCGAGGCCCTCCGCCACCCGCGTGGCGGCCCGCTCCTGCGCCGCGGCGAGCGAGGCCGCGGCGGCGGTGAAGACCCAGGGCCGCGGCGGCGGCTCCGCCTCGATCGCCTCGAGCAGCGTGGCGGCGGCGGCGAGGTCGCCCTCGGCGAGCAGGGCGTCGAGGCGGGATGCGAGCGACTCGTGGTCCCGCTTGCGGGAGTGCTCGACGAAGGCGGCGGCGGCGAGGCCTGCGGCGATCAGCACCGCGGCGGCGGCGAGCATGCCGCGGCGTCGCTGCCGTCGGCGCCGCTCCTCGCTCTCCCGATCGCGGCGGGCCTCGAGCCGCATCTCGAGACGCGCAGGCAGCGGGCGTCCGGTGCGGGCCGACCGCGAGGCGATCGCCTCGACCTCGCCGATCGGGAGGTCCCCGTCGAGGGCGAGTTCGAGATCGGCGGCGGCCTGCGCGGCCTCGAGGTCGAGCGACTCCCGCGACCTCGCCGCCTCGAGCCAGGCGAACGCGCCCTCGACGAGGGCCCGGGCATCGGCGCCGCGGACGGCATCCCGCCGCCGCCAGAGCTCCTCGAGGCGTTCGAGCGACTCGCGGTCCATCGCCGCGAACGCCTCGTGGATCCGCCGGGCGAGCGAGGCGTCGGCGTCCGCATCGGCCTTCGCCTGCAGGCGCCGGATCCGCTCGGGAAGATCGCGGCGGAGCGATGCGGGAAGCGGCGCGACCCACGGCCTCGCCTGCACCGCCGCCAGGATCTTCGCGAGCGAGGCGAGATCGTCGCCGCAGGCGTCGGCCCGCGAGGCCAGCGCCGCGATCGCGAGCGACTCGACGAGGTCGACCTGGGGCGGGATCGCGGGATTGCGGGGATCGAGGCGGCGAAGGCGATCGAGCGCCGCGAGGCGGTCCTCCGCGTCGCCGCATCCGGCGGCCGCGGCGAGCGAGGCCCCGCGGAGTTCCCGCCACGCCGGCGCCTGCGAGTCGAAGGCGACGTAGGCGAGGTTGACCCGCTCGAGCGCCGCGGGGTCGATCGCCGGGGCGGCGGCCCGCAGCGACGGATGCGCGGCGATGCGGGAGGTGAGCTCGGTCGCCTGCCGCACGATGCCGCCGGCATCCTCGGAGAGGGCGATCGCCTCGCTGCGAAGGCCCGCCGCAAGCAGGCCATCGCAGCGGCGGAGGAGGTCGCCGAGGCGCTCCGCGGCTGCGGCCACGCGCTGCTGGAGCGACTCGTCGCACTCGCCGCGGATCGCGTCGATCTCGCGGAGCAGACGCCGATGCAGATCCGCGAGGGGATTCATGGCGAGGAGTCTCCGCCGGAGAGAAGCAGCCATGCCGCGGCCGCAGCGCCGGCCGCCACGACCGCGAGGACGACGAGCATCGCCGCCGGCCTCCGCGGGGCCTCGTCGAGGCGGACCTCGATGGGGCCGATCGCGGCGGGAGACGCCTCGGGCAGGGCCGCCGGCCGCTCGTCGCCGCCGAGGCGAGGGCCCTCGGCCGCCGCCATGCCGCCGGCGATCGCGTTGCCCTCGCGGGCGGCGCGGGCGGCAGCGGAGTCGCCGGCCTCGCGGCGATCGCGCAGGTCGAGCAGCGCCGGCCCCGGCGGCGGGGCCGGGCCGAAGCGTTCGAGCGTCGCCTCGTCGAACAGGTGCAGCCGCGCCGGCGCGGCCGGGCCGCCCGACTCGGGCCGATCGCTGAAGGTCAGCGACGCCCGCTTGGCCGGCGGCAGCAGGCGAAGCAGTTCGGCGGCGAGGCGAGGCGCATCGATCGGGCCGGCAAGCAGCACCGCGACCGGACGATCCGCGATCGAATCGAGACGCTCGAGGACGACGCCCGCCCATCCCGCATCGCCCGCGGCCTCGGCCCATGCCTCGCAGCGGATGGGCGGAAGCGTCTCCGGCGGCACCGCCGGCGGGGCGGGCCACTCGATCGGCGGGCCGCTCCATTCGTCCCGGAACCGCCACTGCGACACCAGGGCCGCGAGGTCGAAGCGGGCGTCCCGCGTTCCGAGGTCGATCACCAGATGGTGGGCGATGCGGTTGGGAAGGCCCTGCGGCGTCGGTCGGCAGGGCCGCGTCCGGCTGTAAAGAAGGTAGCGGCGGCCCCCGGCGTCGATCGAGCGGAGCGCGGTCGCGGGGCGATCGTCGCGTCCGAGCGGATAGCCCGAGAGCGACTCCGCCGCCGCCAAGGCGGGGGAGGGAAGGCCCGCGGTCGCGGCAACGGTGGCGAAGCCGGCGGGCTCGCCGTGGAGGCCCCGTGCCGCGTAGGTGTGCACGAGTTCGAAGATCACGCGAGTCCCTCGAAGCGTTCGCCGCCGGAGTCGCCGATCGGATCCGCCTCGCCGGGAGGCGTCGACCGCCGGCTCGCGGCGATCGCGGCGGCGAGGGCCTCGAAGGGGATCTCCTCGCGGCAGCGGGGGCAGGCGGGACGGCGGCAGGCGGCGCCGCCGGGATCGATCGGGAATCCCTCGCGGCCGAATCGGCTCGGCAGGAAGCGAAGCGTCGCCGCGGCGGGCAGCGAGACGCCGGCGAGCGGATCGAGTCCGCTCTCGTCGCTCTCGGCGATGAAGCGGCAGGAGATCGCGTCGAAGGCGTGGCCGCAGTGCGGGCAGGCGATCGTCGCGGCGGTCCCGGAGAGAAGGGGGTCGGAGGGATTCATCGAGGCGTCGTCCGCCGCGCCGCCCACGACGCCATCACGGACGTGGGAACGGTACCTGCGGAGGGGTTGGAGGGCCAAGGCTCGACCGGGAGGACGAGGCGGGAACGCGGGTACGGCACCGACGCGAGCGTTGCGAGTCGCCCTGCCCGGCCCGCTCCCCCGCGTGCGGGGGAGCCGACGAGCGAAGCGAG
>CAZQUA010000119.1:0-7212 GCA_964596455.1 uncultured Isosphaeraceae bacterium | reverse complement strand
CTGCTCCACGATCTCCATGAAGAGGTCCTCGAGGCGCTGCCGCGGCGCCTCGATGCGCTCGAAGCCGTGCCCGGCCGCGCGGGACAGCACCGCGTCGAGCTGCTCGATCGTCTCCGGCTCGAGTCGGTCGGAGACCAGCACCGTTCGCCGCGTGTCGCGCAGGAGCTCCTCCGCGGTTCCCTCGGCGCGGATGCGCCCGCCGTAGAGGATCACCATGCGGTCGCACACGTCCTCGACGTCGGCCAGGAGGTGCGACGACAGCAGGATCGTCTTGCCGCGGCGACCGAGCTCGAGCAGCAGGTCCTTCACCTGCTTCGTGCCGATCGGGTCGAGTCCCGACGTCGGCTCGTCGAGGATCAGGAACTCGGGATCGTTGATGAGCGCCTGCGCGAGACCAAGACGGCGGGTCATGCCCTTGGAGAACTCGCCGACCGGGCGGTGCGCCACCTGCGCCAGGCCGACCATCTCAAGGAGGTCGTCCGTTCGCCGTCGCCGCGTGCGGCCGTCGATGCCGAAGAGCTTGCCGTAGTAGTCGAGCGTCTCCCGGGCATTCAGGAAGCGGTACATGTACGACTCCTCCGGGAGGTAGCCGATCCGCTTCTTGATGGAGACGTCGGAGGGGTCGCGGCCGAAGACCGTGAGGCGGCCGCGGCTCTTCCGCAGCAGCCCGAGGATCATCTTGATGGTGGTGCTCTTGCCGGAGCCGTTGGGGCCGAGCAGGCCGAAGATCTCGTCGCGATGGATCGTGAAGTCGATGCCGTCGACCGCCCGCGCCTTCGCCCGCATCCAGAAGTCGCTGAAGATCTTCACGAGGCCGACCGCCTCCACCACCGCCTCGCCCCGCGGCTCCCGGGCACGCTCGGCGGACTTCGTCGATCGGATCTCGGTCGGCATGGCGAGGTCTCCTGCGGATCGCCCGAGCGGCGATCAATCGCGGCCGAAGCCGCCGGTGGCGTCACGCCGGAGGCGGCGGCCCGCCTGGTCGATCATGATGGTGCGGCTGTCGAGCGTGAACGGCCCGAGGGTGAAGCCCTGCTTGTCCGCCTCCATGCGGCGGCGGGCGAGGTCGGCGCGGCGGCGGGCCTGCATGATCTCCGGGGAGCTCTCGATCGCGAGGTCGAGCGACGCGAGGGCCTCCGGCATCGAGAAGATCTCCGCCTCCGGCTGGTCGAGCACCTCGCGGACCGCCTCGAGCCAGAGCTGCCGCACGAGTTGACGGGGGTTCTCCCGGTAGGCCGGAAGCAGGCCCTCGAGGCGGCGGACCTCCTTGGCGAGTGCGGAACGCCGCGAGGAGAGCCGCGACTCGGCGCGGGCGACGATCATCGAGGCCTCGCCGCCCACGTCCGGCTGCTCGAGGCGCTCGCCGATCGCGAGCAGCATCGCGTCGGCGCCGTCGTCGTCGCCGACGGTCAGCGCCGCCTCGTACTCGCCGATCATCCGCAGCAGCTCCGGGTAGGCGGTCTGCCCCGCGGCCGCGGTGAGGATCGTGGCCACCTGCTGGCGGGCCCGCTCGACCATGACCTTCGCCCGCTCCCGCCTCGCCTGCACCTCCGCGAAGCTCCGCCGCACCGCGAGCGGGGCGATCCGCTCCGGGACCGTGACCGTGGCGATGCGGACGCCGCAGGCGATCTCGTCGAGGATCCGCTGGGACTCCTCGCGGATCAGCGCCACCGGCTGCTCCCGCTGCTCGGTGAGCTCGACGAGGGTCATGCGGGCCGCTGCGGCCACGACCCCCCGCTCCACCGCCCGCCGCACCACCTCGGGCAGGCGTTCCCGCGGCAGCACCCGCAGCAGGCTGACCGGGTCGTCGACCACGAACTCCGCGGAGACCTTCAGGTGCCCGAGATCGCCGTCGGCGGTGATCACCGAACCGTCGACCCCCGGCTGGAGGTGCCGATTCACGTCGGCGTTGTCGGTGGCCTCCTCGAGGGTGGTCGCGTTGCGGAACCGCGGCCAGAACGCATCGCCGAGATCGACGCTCCGCCGCAGCTCGACGGTCACGATCTCGCCGACGGGGTAGGGCCAGAAGGGATGCAGGCCCGGCGCGAGCGCCTCGTCGCCGGGCTGCCCTTCGATCGCGCCGAAGAGGGTCTTCACGCCCGCGGAGCCGTCCTGCACCTGCTGGAAGCCGGACAGCAGGAAGGTGGCCACCAGCGCCACGATGCCGATCTGGAGCAGGCGGTAGCTGAGGCGAAGGGCATCGGCGAGGCTCTGGTTGGCCGGATCCATCGCCTCCCGCAGGGCGGCGGCGCCGCCGGGAGCCGCCTCCACCTCGAAGCGGGCCGAGGCCGCCCGCCGCGGTGCCGCGACGCCATCGCCGTCGAGCTCCTCGGGCAGGCCTTCGGGCAGCTCGGGATCGGAAGGCAGGCCGCTCATGGCGCCGCCGCTCCCGCCGCCGGGGTCGCCCGCGGCGGCTGGGGAATGCCGTCGGGGCCCACCGGGGCATCGGTCTCGAGCAGATGGAACGGCGCCCGCGTGGTGTCGGTCACGAAGGTGGTGCTGCCGCGGAGGCCCGCCTTCAGGGTGTCGATCCACGCGAGGAAGATCGCGAGATCCGCCTCGTCCTTCATCTCCTGGTAGTAGCGGGTGGCCTCCTCGTTGCCGACCGCCTCGATCCTCGCCGCCCACTGCTCGGCGAAGTTGCGGATCACGTCCGCCTGCGCGGCCGCCTGGCTGCGGAGGGCCTCCGCCTCGGAGTTGCCGCGGGCCTCCTCGAGCTTGGCGATGGTGTTCTGCACCTCCGCCATCCGCGAGAGCACCGCGACGGTGGTCTTGGGCGGCAGCACCACGCGGCTGATGCCCACCGAGACCGGCTCGATGCCCACGACGGCGTTCTGGCGAAGATCCCGCAGGATCGCCTCCTCGACCTCCGGCAGGCGGCTGTCGGCGCCGATCAGCTCGCGGAACTCGTAGCCGCCGATCGCCCGCACCGCGCCTTGGAGACGGACCTCGAGCTCGCGGCCCGCCGCCTCCACGCTTCCGTAGCTGGTGTAGAAGGAGAGCACCGAACTCTCCGCGGGATCGACCTTCCACAGCAGGAAGGCCTGCACCACCACCTGCTGCCCATCGCGGGTCATCACCGTCTCGAGCGGCGAGTCCGACAGCTGCAGGCGGGTGTCGAGCTTGACGACCCGATCGATGAAGAAGGGCAGCTTGAGATGCAGACCCTCGCCGACGATGCCCGCCGGCTTCCCGAATCGGGTCTTGACGGCCACCTCGTGGAAGTTGACGGTGAAGGTGGTGTTGAACAGCACCAGCACCGCCACGATCAGCAGGCCGAGGATGATGGCGAAGCTCTTGCTTCCTTGGGTCATGGCGTGCGCATCCCGGGGAGGCGGCGAAGGCGGAGTCGGTCAGGACGGGGGCGAGCGTCAACCATCGCTGTCCTCCCCCGAGCCGGAGATCGTGTCGGCGAGATTGAGGCCGGAGTCGGGCTGCAGCATCCGCAGGTCGACGCGGGTGCGATCCGCATCCGCACCGATCACGAAGCGGAGGCGGACCTGGGCGAGGGCATCCGCCATCGCCTGCATCAGGCGGCGCTCGCGGTAGAGCTCCGGGGCGATCCGGTAGGCCGGCGCCTCGCCAAGCACCTGCTCGGCGTTGCGGCGGGCGTCCATGTGCAGCTCCCACCGCCGCGCCCGGGCGGTGCTGATGGCGCTGGCGGTCTGGGCCCGGGCGTCGAGGAGCATCCGCTCCACCTCGACCTGCGCCTGCAGGTAGGCCGCCGACTCCTCGCCCTCGCGGCGGCCGATCTCCCTCAGGCGGCCCACCGCCGCCGCCACCTCCGCGGCGCGTCCGGCGTCGCCGATCAGCAGCGCCATGTTGGCGCTGATGGTCGAGCGGGTCTGCTCCTCGATCTTCCGGGCGTTCTGCACCGCGATCGAGAGCTCCTCGAACCGCCCCGCCTCCTCGCCGGGCGGCCGCAGGCGGGGGACCGCGATCGACACCACCTCGACGCCGGTCTCATGCCGGTCGAAGCTCTGCTGGATCCGCTGCCGCAGCCCGGTCACGAGCGAATCGCCCCGCGGCGAGAGCACCTGGTTGAGCGGCTGCGTCGAGAGGAACTGGGTGAGTTCGCGAAGGGCGAGATCCCGCAGGGCCCGCTCCCGCATGTCGAGCGGCGAGCGGCGGGAGCGCTGGTCGTTGCAGAAGGCCAGCCACTTCAGGAGGCCGTCCTCCCGGATGCGGTAGCGAAGCAGCACGTCCGCGTCGACCACCGCGAACTGCCCGGCGACCGCGGCGGCCTCCGCATCGTCGCCCCCGCCGGTGCCGGGCACCGCGGTGCGATCGAGGGTCCGCATCGCCGCCTCGACCTGGCCGGCGTAGGAGCTCGCCGCGACCACGTAGGGCCGCCGCTCCGGGTCGAGGGTGGCGGGATCGCCCCAGAGGTTCACCTGCTGCTCCGGCGGCAGCACGCCCGAGAGGGAGAGTTGCCGGATCGCGGCGACGTCGTGGATCTCCGCCCGCTCGAGCGGCCAGGGCAGCTTGAAGAGCAGGCCTTCGCGATGGACCTCCGCGCGGAGCCGCCCCCGCTCGAGGATCACCGCCTGCCGCCCCGGCTCGACGATCACCAGCATCGAGAGCAGCACCAGCACCACCACGCCGAAGCCCGCCAGCCAGAGGAAGCTCCGCAGCACCAGCTGGTAGCCCCAGGAGCTCGTGATGTCGAAGCCGAACTGGTAGTTGATCGCCTCGTTGATGCTCCGCACGATCGAGTCGGGGGTCGCGAAGAGGCTCAGCACCCGCGAATCGAACGCGGCCCGCGGGATCTCGCCGTGGCGTCGCGGGCGGTACAGGTTCAGGATGAAGTTGAGGACGATCTCCCCCGCGGCCGCCGCGAGGAAGATCGCGATGCCGTAGGCGATCGACTCCATCACCGCGGGACGCTGCAGGAGCGTGAAGACGAGACCGATCGCGATGGCGAGGCTGACGAGGGCGTTGCCCACCATCGCCGCGGCGCCGCCCCGAAGGTTCTGCCACGCCGCCTGCTGGGCCATGCCCGCCACGAAGCGGGAGAAGATGAAGGCCACGAGGGCGAGGCCCACCGCGACCGCCAGCTGCCATCCCAACACCCCCCCCACGCCGAAGGGGCTCACGACGACGTTCGGGTCGTCCTGCACCGCGAACCACCGCAGGATCGTCCAGGCGAGGAAGGCGAGGATCCCCGCGAGCAGCAGGCTCGCCCCCGGCACCAGCCAGCGATGCATGAGCTCCAGGCGCCGCGCCGCCACCCGGCTCTCGCCGGCCTCGGCCTCGAAGAGCGCCGCCGCCTCCTCGCCGCGGCCCGCCGCCAGCTCCTCGATCTCCATGGTCTCGAGACGCTCGAGGCGATGCTGGTGGAAGACGATCGCCAGCGTCGCCCACACCAGCACGCCCGGCAGGGCGTAGGCGGAGGCGATCGACATGGCGCTGTCGCCGATGATCCGGCCGAATATCAGCAGCACCAGACCGATCGCGACCTGCAGCAGCAGGCCGAGTCCGGCGATCCTCGCGGCCCGCTGGTAGGCGACATGGTCGGTCCTCATGGTCTGCTGCATTCGGTTCGGGGCCGCGGGGTTGTTCACAGGCGCGGGGGTGGTCAAAGGCATTCCCTGGCGAGGTGCCTGCCGACGGGGCCGGGGCCTCGGGGCGGCCCGACGTCCGATCGGCGGCGGAGACGGATGGTCGCGGACGCCTTGCCGCCGTCAAGCCGGGGACTTCGGCGATCCCGCGAACAACCGCCCGGGCCGCAGGATACGGCTCCGGATCGCCGCGGTTCGGCGAGCTCGGTACTGTACCGGATCCCCGCCCCGACGCGGCGGCTCCGACCCCCCCCCGGACCAAGCGTGCTGGCCTTCCTCGAACAGCTCTGGGCGATCGCCCGCACCACCTTCACCGAGAGCGTCCGCCAACCGGTGCTGCTGGTGGTGGTGTTTGCGGCGACGATCCTGGTGATCCTGTCGAACCCCTTCGCCGCCTACACGATGGAGGACGACCAGCGCCTGTTCATCGACCTCGCCCTCTCGACGATCTTCACCGCGGAGATGGTCCTCGCGGCGTTCCTCGCCACGAGCGTGCTCAATCGCGAGATCGAGAACCGCACCGCCCTCATGGTGCTCTCGAAGCCGGTGGGGCGGCCGGTCTTCATCCTCGGGAAGTTCCTCGGCGTGGCGGCGGCGCTGCTGGCGTCGCTGGCCTTCCTGGCCCTCGTGTTCCTGCTCGTGGAGAACCACGGCACCCTCCAGACCGTCCGGACCCCCTACCACCAGCCGGTGCTGGCCTTCGGCTCGGCGGCGATGCTGATCGCCGTCGTCGCGGGCGTCTGGGGCAACTTCTTCTACGGCTGGTCCTTCACCAGCACCACGGTGCTGCTGGGATTGCCGCTGCTGGCCCTCGCCTACACCCTCAGCCTGCTCTTCGGGCCGGAGTGGGATCCCCAGGCGATCGGCGAGGACTTCCGGCCCGAGCTGCTGCTGGCGATCTCGGGCATGGCCATCGCGGTGCTGGTCCTGGTGGCGGTGGCGATCGCCGCAAGCACCCGCCTCGGGCAGCTGCCGACGCTTGTGGTCACCATGATCGTCTTCCTGCTCGGGCTGCTGTCGGACTGGATGTTCGGCCGCCCGATCGCCCGCCTCGAGGAGACCTTCACGAGGCTCGCGGCCGAGGGGGGCGGCGAGTTCGGCATCGCCCATCTCGAGTTCTGGCAGTACTGGGGATGCCGCGTCGCCTACGCGGTGGTCCCGGACTTCCAGATCTTCTGGCTTGCCGACGCCCTCACCCAGAAGCGGGCGATTCCCCTCGAGTACTTCGCGACGATCGTCCCCTACGGCCTCCTGATGATCGCCGGCACGCTGGCAGTGGCGATGGCCCTCTTCCAGCGGCGCGAGGTGAGCTGAGGCGGAGCTCCGCGGCGACGAGATCTTGCCGGAGCCGCAGTCCAGTGGCGCCGCCGTGCGGTCCGCCCGATGACCCCCCCCCGATGATCCGCCCGATGCCCTCGGGCCGCTTCGGTCAAGCAGATCCGCGTCGCCGCCGGTGCGTTGCCCGAGGCAACTGCCCGCTCCTCGCTGCACACGCCCGTCCCGGTGGGCCTGCCGTCCCGGCCGACGCCAGCGCCGTCAGCGTCTGTTCCCGCCGCGCCGGCACGCTTCAACGCCCGCGATGCGGCCGTCGGGCGAACCTCACGGCCGCTGCCGCATCTGCGCCATCTGCCGGCGAAGCTCGACCAGCTGC
>CAZQUA010000118.1:4805-7224 GCA_964596455.1 uncultured Isosphaeraceae bacterium | reverse complement strand
AGCGGTGCCCCGGATCGACCGCGAGCGGCGTCAGGATCGGGAAGACGTTGCGGCGGTACCACGCCTCCGCCTCCGCCTGCTGCGCCTCGGAGAGCTCCCGCCACTTCAGCACCTCGATGCCCGCCTCCGCCAGCGCCGGCTGGATGAGCTCGCGGTACGCCCGCGCCTGCACCTCGATGTCCTCGATGACCATGGCGCGGATCCGCTTGAGCAGCTCCGCGGGCGGCATCGGCTCCCACGGGACCGAGCCGATGCCGGCGTCGATCTGCCGCCGCAGGCCGCCGACCCGCTTCATGAAGAACTCGTCGAGGTTGCTCGAGCAGATCGCGAGGAACCGGACCCGCTCGAGCAGCGGCGTCCGGGCGTCGAGGGCCTCGTGCAGCACCCGGCGGTTGAAGTGCAGCCACTGCAGATCGCGGCTCAGGAAGCGGGTGGGGTCCGCCGGGTCCACCGCCTCGAGGGGCGGGGTCGGGGTGGTGGGGCGTTCGGTGGTCCCGGCGATGCTCATGGGGTCGAGGTCCCCTCCGCGGCGGCGGAGTCGTGGCGGTAGGTCGCGGTGCAGCCCGGGGCCTCGCCCACGGCGACCTCCGCGAGGCGGACGCCCGCGGGCAGGCCTGCGGCGATCGCCCCGTGCAGGTGGCGGGCGAGCTGCTCGGCGGTCGGCGGAAGGCGGTCGAACGGGGGCACCCCGTTGATGGTGCGTCCGCGGAAGGGCGAGATGGCCTCCGCGAGCAGGCGCTCGAGCTCGTGGAAGTCGCAGAGCAGGCCCTCCGCGTCGAGGCGATCGCCCCGCACCACCGCCCGCACCCGGAAGTGATGGCCGTGCAGCGGCTCCGCCACGCCTCCGATGGTGATCGAGTGGGCGGCGGCGAACTCGTCTTCCACCGTCAGTTCGAACATGGCGGCGAGTATAGGAGTGCCCCTTTGGCGAACGCCGCCGCGGCGGCGACGGCTGCCGCGACGGCTATGGAGTATCGGCACAACCGCCGATAGAGATCGCATGACCACCGCCGCTTCTCCCGCCCCGCCGCCCCCGAGCGAGGCGCCCCTGATGCTCTCGGTCTCCGGCGCCCGCGGCATCGTGGGTGCCTCCATGACGCCGGTCGTGGCGGCCCGATTCGCCGCGGCGTTCGGTTCCCAACTTGCCCGCGGCGGGGGCGAGCGGCCCCTTCGGGCGTGCGTCGCCCGCGACGGCCGCGCCGGCGGCGAGGCCCTCGCCTCGGCGGTCGCGGGCGGCCTCGCCGCCACCGGCCTCGAGGTGATCGACCTCGGCGTCGCGACCACCCCGACCGTCGGCGTCGCCATCCGCCACCACGGCGCCGCCGGCGGGATGGTGGTGACGGCGAGCCACAACCCGCAGCCTTGGAACGGACTCAAGTGCCTCGATGGCGACGGCCTCGCGCCGCCGCCGGCGGCGGCGAGGGCGATCATCGCGGCGTTCCGCGAGGACCGCGCCACCTACGCGGCGGCGACGGAAATCCCCCTTCTCCGCCGCGATCCCGATGCGACGCGGGTGCACGTGGAGCGGGTGCTCGCCTGCGTGGACGGAGCGGCGATCCGCGACGCCCGCCTGCGGGCGGCCCTCGACTCGGTGAACGCCTCCGGCGCCGAGGGCGCATCGCTCCTGCTCGGGTCGCTCGCGGTCGAGGCCTTCCAGATCCACGGCGACGGCAGCGGCCTCTTCCCGCATCCGCCCGAGCCGCTTGCGGAGCACCTGCAGGAACTCTGCGAGGCGGTGCGGCGGCATGCCGCCGCGGTCGGATTCGCCCAGGATCCCGACGCGGACCGCCTCGCCCTCGTGGACGAGCAGGGCGCGTTCGTCGGCGAGGAGTACACCCTCGCCCTCTCGGCCTGGCGGGCCCTCGAGCGATTCGGCCCCGGGCCCATGGCCGCCAACCTCTCGACGAGCCGCCTGATCGACGAGGTGGCTTCGCGGTTCCCCGGAGCTTCGGTGATCCGCACCGCCGTGGGCGAGGCCAACGTGGTGGCCGCCCTGAAGCCCGCCGGCGGCATCGTCGGCGGCGAGGGCAACGGCGGCGTGATCCTGCCCCGCGTGGGCTGGGTGCGGGACTCGTTCGCGGCCATGGCCCTGCTGCTCGACCTGCTCGCCGCGAAGGGACGGCCGCTGTCGGCGATCGTTGCCGACCTGCCCCGCCTCGCCATGGTCAAGCGGAAGCACGACCTCTCGTCGATCGGCGGCCTCGAGGCGGTGCCCGCGCTCGTCGCCCGCCTCGACGAGGCGTTCGCCGGCGCCGCCCGCAACGACGCCGACGGCGTCCGCTACGACCTGCCCGACGGCTGGGTGCACTTCCGCGCCAGCAACACCGAACCGATCGTCCGCCTCATCGCCGAGGGCCGCGACGAAGGCGCCGCCCAACGCCTCGCCGACCGCGCCGCCGCGGCCGCAGGCCTCGGCTGA
>CAZQUA010000118.1:0-4705 GCA_964596455.1 uncultured Isosphaeraceae bacterium | reverse complement strand
CCGCACCGGACGCCGCCCATCGCGAAGATGCCGGACCGCCTCTCGCCCGCTTCTATACTCGCGCCGTGCTCGACCTTCGCAGCGACACCGTCACCCGGCCCACCCCCGCGATGCTCGCGGCGATGGCGGAGGCCCCGCTCGGGGACGACGTGCTCGGCGACGACCCCACCGTCGCGGCGCTCGAGGCGAGGACCGCGGCGCTGCTCGGCTTCGAGGCGTCGCTCTTCACGCCGAGCGGCACGATGGCGAACCAGCTCGCGATCCGCACCGCCTGCGAAGCCGGCGACGAGATCATCGCCCATCGCGACAGCCACATCATCCACTACGAGACCGCCGCCCCGGCGGCGATCAGCGGCTGCCTCGTGCAGGCGATCGACGGCGAGGGCGGCGTCTTCTCCGGCGAGGCCGTCGCCGCGGCGATCCGCCCCTGCGATCAGCACGCCCCCCGCAGCCGCATGCTCGTCGTCGAGAACACCGTCAACCGCGCCGGCGGCACCGTCTGGCCCCGCGAATCCTTCGCGTCCGTCGCCGCCTCCGCCCGCAGGGCCGGCCTGCACCTGCACGTCGATGGGGCCCGCCTGCTGAACGCATGCGTCGCCGCCGGCTACGAGCCGCGGGAGTTCCTCGGCGAGGGCGCCGACTCCTGCTCGCTCTGCTTCTCCAAGGGCCTCGGCGCACCGGTGGGTTCGGCGCTCGCCGGCAGCGGGCCCTTCATCGCCCGGGCCCGCCGCTTCCGCAAGATGCTCGGCGGCGCCATGCGGCAGAGCGGCCTGCTCGCCGCGGCGGCCCTGCACGCCCTCGACCGCCACGTCGAGCGGCTCGTCGAGGACCACGCCCTCGCCCTCGAGATCGCCGCCCGCCTCGGGGAGATCGACGGCCTTGCGGTCGAGCCGCCGCCGGGCGGCCTTCGCACCAACATGGTCTTCCTGCGACTGCCTGCCGGATGCGACGCCGCCGCGTTCTGCAGCGGGCTCGCGGCGGAGGGCGTGCGGATGATCCCGATGGGAACGGGACGGGTCCGCGCGGTCACCCATCTCGACCTTCCCGCCGATGCCGCCCCGCAGGTCGCGGCGGCGGTGCGGCGGGCCCTCGCCGGCATCGCCCGCGGGTGAGGGCGCCGGACGCTCCGGCGGCCGCGGCAGGCCGAAGCGCGGGCCGGGCCTCGCCCGCCGCGAACCGTCGGCGTCAGACCGCGACCTCGAGGATGTTGCGGTCGCCCTCGCGGCGATACTCGACCGAGCGGGCAAGGCGGCGGACGAGGTGGATCCCCAGGCCGCCGATCGCCCGCTCCTCGAGCGGCGCCTCGACGTCGGGATCCTCCCTCGCGGTGGGGTCGTAGGGCACGCCGCGATCCTCGATCCGCAGCGTCGCCCCGCCGCCGGGCCGCCGCGAGAGCCGCAGGGCGATCTCGCCATCGGCCCCGGGCGGGTACGCATAGCTCATCGCGTTCAGGACGAGCTCGTCCACCGCCAGCTCGAGGGCGTAGGCGGCGTCGCCGGAGAGACCCGCCTCGGCGATGAAGGCCCGGACCCACGCGAGCGCCGCGGGCAGCTCCTCGCGGTCGCTGCGGAGCCGCAGCCGTTCGCCCTCGTCGCTCTCCTCCATCGCCGCCATGGGATGCGCCTCAGGGACGGGGACGGGACACCGCGAGCAGCGTGGCCACGATGGTCAGGCCGCACGCGAGATAGAGCCACCGCTGGTAGGTCCGGAACCGCTGCTCGGAGGCCTCGTCGGCGAGGCGAAGCGACTCGAAGGCCTCCGCATCGAGCGACTCCGAGAGCGACTCGACGAGTCGCATCGGTTCGCGGTCGATCCCCCGCACCGACGCGTCCACCCTCGCCGCCGCCCCGGGCGCTGCGAGATCGACGCCCTCGATCGCGGTGTCGTAGCGGATGGCGATCGCCTGCATCTCCGCGGCGATGCTCGCGGCCTTCCCCCGCACCGCCTCCGCGAACTGCTCGCTGCCGGCGATCTGCTCGAGGCTCTCCCGCACCCGCTGCCTCGCGGCGAGGCCGCTGGCGCGGTACCGCTCGAAGTCCTCGGGGTCGCCGCCCCGCAGCAGCAGGTTCTTCCACTCCTGCACCTCGACCTTGAAGTCCACCTGGGCCCGCATCGCGAGGTCCGCGAGCTCGAAGCGATCGATCACCCCCTCGATCGAGCGGCGATAGCTGTTGCGTCCGCTGAAGAGGAACACCAGGCTCAACGCCGCCACGACGATCACCGTGAGCAGGGCGATGCCGCCGATGGGGGTGATGCGGCGGCCGCCCGTCCGCGTCCGTGCCAGGCCGTCCATGGAAACGCCTCCAGAGAGAAGGAAAGGGATCCGCCGCCGCCCCGCCGTCAGCCGCCGAGCGCCGCCACCGCCGCGGCCCGATGGGGATGGACCGCGAAGAGCGAGTGGAAGCCGGACAGTTCGAAGATCTCCCGCACCGCCGGCGCCGGCGAGGCGAGCGTGAAGCCGACCTGGGAGGCCCGCTGCCGCTTGCCGAGCACCAGGATCGACCGCAGGCCGGCGCTGCTCACGTACTCGAGGCCGGAGCAGTCCACCACCACCGGCCGGCCGCGGGCCGCGAGCTCGCCGAACCGCTCGTCCACGCTGCGGCAGGTGACGCCGTCGAGTCGCCCCCGCAGCAGCACCACCACCACCGGGCCCTCCTCGGACTCCTCGATCTGCATGTCGATCATTCCTTGGCCTCCGATCCGACGGCCACGCCGCCCGCGAGCGGGCGGGCGAGGCGATGGGCGATCCACACGGACCGCTCGAACAGGGTCGTCATGTACAGCAGGTTCGCCCGGACTTCCACCCCCACCCCCCGGTCGCCGCCGAGGTCGACCGCGCGGATCCGCTCCATCATCTCGCCGCGGTCGGAGGTCATCCCCACGAGCAGCTCCGCGTCCATGGGATCGCCGGACCGCTTCGCCTCGACGAGGCTGCCGACGATGAGGTCGAGCCCCTCGACGAGGTTGTGCCGCAGGCGGCCCGCGACCTCGCCGGGAGCCGGCTGCGACGCCGCGGCGGCAAAGCCGCAGACGCTCTCGTGCAGCGACGCCACGAGGTCCTGGCGCTGCTGCAGCTGCAGCAGGCGGTCCACCAGCACGCCGTCGAGGCGTTCCTCGGAGAGTTCCGACGCGAGGCCGCGGATCTCTCCGCCGATCCGCTGCGAGGCCGCGAGCAGACGCGGCCCCGGCGTCGCCGCGGCGGTGCCGTCGCGATCGCCGCGGACCGACGCGAGGTACTCCGGCAGCAGGTCGAAGAGACGCTGCTGCTCCTTCTCGAGCAGCACCACCGCGGTGTCGGGATCCTCCGGCGTCGCATCGTGGATGAACTCGAGCCGCTCGAGGTCCTCCTCCCGCGACGCCGGAGCGAGGCGGGCGAGGATGCGGTCCGACGCGGGCAGCAGCAGCGTCCCGAGGATCGCCATCGATCCCTGCTGCAGCAGGAACGCCAGGGCGAAGCGAAGCTCCAGCGACTCGGGGCTGCCGCCGGCGACGATCGCCCGCAGCCACCGCACCCCGGTGAGCTCCTCGAGGGCGTAGACGCCGAGCAGCAGCAGGCCGACCGACGCGTTCACGATCCCCTGCCAGAGGGTCAGCTGCCGCTGCCCGCCCCGCAGCGAGCCGGAGAGCAGCAGCACGCTGCCGCCCACGCCCACGGCGGTCCCGAACATCAGCAGCAGGATCTGCTCGGGCTCGAAGACCCCCGCGGTCGCAAGGGAGATCCCCACGATGACGATCGCCGAGGAGGACTGGATCACCAGCCGCAGCACCGCCCCGAGCAGGAACACCCCGAAGCCGGAGCGGCGGACCACCTCGCCGAGATCCGCGAACCAGGCCTGCTCGGGCAGCGGCTTCGCCGCATCGCCCATGAACTTCAGGCCGAGCAGCAGCACCCCGATGCTCAGCAGCGTCCGCAGCAGCGTCTCCCAGCGGCGGGAGCCGAACAGGGTGACCCCCAGGCCGCTGGTGCCCACGAGGTAGAGGATCGCCGCCCGGATGTCGATCGCGGCGATGAACACCAGCGCCGCGGTGCCGGCGTTCGCCCAGGAGATCACCAGCAGCGCTCGCCGCCGCGGCAGCAGGCCGCTCGACATCATCCCCACCATGATGAAGCTGACCGCGGTGGCGCTCTGGGTGATGGCGCCGAAGATCAGGCCCCACGCCGCCGCCAGCGGCCCGCTCGAGGCGAGGCGGCCCATCACCGCCCGGAAGCGGCGGCTGGTCATCTGCCGAAGGTTCTGCTTGATCCCGTCGACGCCGATGAAGAAGAACGCGAGGCCCGCGAGGAAGGTGCCCGCAAGCAGGGCGATCCCCGGGGCCGCGGCGGCTTCGGCGAGGATCGTGGCGGCCAAGGGATCGAGGTCGGCGGGCACCATCGGCGAAGGCGGGAAGGTACCCCTTGACGCGGGGATGCCGGTGCCGGCCGCCGCAGGCCGATTCCGCTTTACCTAAACTGAATCGTTCGCCATCCGACGCCCTGCGGCATCGCCGCCGCCCCGCCGCGACGATCGGACCGCCCCGCGATGCCACCCTCCGCCGGCTCCGACTTCCAACCGCCGATCCGCAGCTCCGTCGGTCAGCGACTGCTGGCGATCGCGGCGGTCGTCGCGGTCTGCCTGATGGTCTACCTGCCCGGCCTCGCGACGATTCCGCCGGTCGATCGCGACGAGTCCCGCTTCGCCCAGGCCAGCCGCCAGATGGCCGAGGG
>CAZQUA010000117.1:0-7342 GCA_964596455.1 uncultured Isosphaeraceae bacterium | reverse complement strand
GCCGCCGCCCTGCTGGACGCCGGCGGAGAGGCTGAAGTTGGGGGCGTTGTCGAAGTAGGGCACCTCGAAGAGGAGGTCACGGATGTCGTAGACGATGGTGGTGGTCCGCTTGCGGAGCGCCGCATCGGAGGAGATCACCACGACGCCCTCCTCGATCGAGAACTCCGGGCGATCGAGATCGTCGCCCACCTGCTCGAGCACCCGCTTGATGGCGGTGTAGGCGGGCACCTCGCCGAGCTCGAGCGTCACCGGCTCGTCGCGGCGGATGCCGATCAGGTCGAGGGCCTTCCAGTCGGGATAGATCTGGGCACCGGTCACCTGCCGCAGGTAGGCGATGACCTGGTCGAGGTCGTTGTTGTTGAAGTCGACCGCGATGACCTTGTTGAGGTCCGCCATGGTCTGGCGATTCGCATCGGACTCGCGGAAGCCCGCGGCGCCGTCGCGGCGGATGCTCAGCTGCGGCCAGTCCTCGGGGTAGGCGACCATCGAGGTGACCGAGCGGGGACCGGGGCCGGAGAGGTTCTTGCGGGGCGGAATCGTCGCCTCGATCGCCTCGCGGCGGAAGTGGTCGATCGCGAAGGCGCGGCGACGGGTCAGGTCGGAGTACTCGCGATAGGAGAGGCTCGTCTCGATGACGTCCCGAAGCGCGAGGGCCGCCGGGTTGTTCGGATCGAGGAAGAGGACCTGATCGAGGACCTCGAGGGCCTCCTCGTACTTGAGCTCGAGCTGCAGCTGCCGGACCCGCATGAGGCTCTCGGTGATGAGGCGCTGCCTCGCCTCCTGCTCGGCCTGCTGGGTGCGGTTCTTCGCGACCTCGGCCTCGAGTCGCTCCCGGTCGGCCTGCGCCCGGATCGACGCGTCGCGGGTCTCGGTCACGGTGCGGAGCTTCGCGTCGAGCTGCGACATGATCTGCTCGAACTCGACGGCCGACAGCACGTTCTGGGACCGCTGCACATCGACCTTGGCCTTGATCAGGGAGACCTCCGCGGCCCGGAAGTCGTTGCGGGCGAGGGCCTCATCGGCCCGTCGGAGGACATCGAGGTACTCCGCCTGGATGCGGCCGCGAACGACCGCCCGCTCCTGGATCACCTGCCCCACGCCGCCGGTTGCCTGGGACCGCTGAAGGTCCCGCGCTGCGGCGGTCTCGGGCAGCGGTCCCGCCTGATCGATCATCGCCAGCGCCCGGCGGAGGCCGTTCATGGCATCGGCGTCGCCGGGAGCATCGCGAAGCACGGCGCTCCACGCGTTCACGGCGTCCTCGTAGCGGCCGTCCCTCATCGCCTGCTCGGCGGAGGCTCGGTTGGCGGCAAGCACCACCGCGGGATCGACGGCGGGGACTGCGGGTGCGGATGGAGCGTCGGCCGAAGGCGCCGGCTCGCTCGGCGGCGGCGCGTCGGTGGGAGGCGGTGCGTCCGCTTCGTCCTGGGGAGATTCGTCCGCCGCCTCTTGGGACGGCGGGGGCTCGTCGGCAGCGGGCTCGGCGGGCGCGGGCTCGCTCGGAGGCGGTGCGGGCGCCGGGGCCGGTGCAGGCGCGGGCTCGCTCGGAGGCGGCGCGGGCGCCGGGGCCGGAGGCTCGCTCGCAGGCTCGTCGACGGGCTCGTCGACAGGCTCATCGACGGGTTCGTCGGTCGGCTCGTCGGCGGGTTCGAAGATCGGTTCGTCGTTCGGGTCGTCCGAAGACTCCGCCGCGACGACGTCGTCCGCCGCCGGCGTCGCCGCCGCCGCATTCGCGATCGCGAAGACCGACACGCCGACGATCGCCAACTGCACGCTCAACCGGCCGAGAGGGCCACGCAGGGTTCGCCCCGTGGGGGTCGCCATCGTCAGGCAACTCGCGGGTTCCACGCGAAGGCGGGGCGAATCGTCACAGGTCATTCGCAACTCCCTACTGGGACGAAGAAGTGGGTCGTAGAAGCGGGACGCAAAGGCAGGCAGGCTCGGCCAACCGTTCGGAACATCCGGACGGAACGGCACCGGCGGGCGCCGCGGCGGAGGGGCGGACTCGCCCGCCAACCGCAACGACGAGCGTCGCGCAACCTACGCCCAACCCGAGGACGACGCAAGTCTTCCAACCCGTTCCGGAGGGGGCCGCTCCCGCCATGCCACGGCCTGCCGGAATTGGTCAAGCCGGAGCGTCCCTGCAGCGATCGCATCGCCCTCTCCGCACGCGGCGGGGAACCCGTCCAAGACGCCCTCGGACGGCAACCTACAGCAGGGCCACGGGATCCACATCGATGGCCATCTGCTCGCCGGGCCGGATCAGGCCCTCCCGCCTCGCCCGCTGCAGCAGACGCTGGATCGAACCGGCCTGCTCGGCGAGCCACTCGACCTCGAACCGGTAGCGACCGGAGAGTCGGGCGATCGGGCAGGGCGAGGGGCCTCGAAGGTCCACCTCGCCCGACTCCGGCAGCGACTCGAGGCCCCGCCGCAGGGCCGCCGCCATCGAGCGGGCCCGCTCCTCGTCGGCGTCACGGACCACGACCCGGGCAAGGCGACGCTGCGGGGGCAGGCGGAAGCGGCAGCGATCCTCGATCTCGAGGCGGGCGAACTCCTCGTATCGGTGCAGGGCCGCAAGGCGGATCGCCGGCGCCTGCGGCTGGAAGGTCTGCACCACCGCCCGCCCCGCGCCGCCGCCTCGGCCGCAGCGGCCCGACACCTGCGAGACGAGTTGGAAGGTCCGCTCCGCCGCCCGGAAGTCCGGCAGGTTGATCGCGGTGTCGGCATTGACCACCCCGACGAGGCGCACGCCGGGGAAGTCGAGGCCCTTGGCGATCATCTGGGTGCCGAGCAGCACCCGGATCGAGCCGGCCCCAAACGCCGCAAGCACTCGGTGGAACTCGCCGGGCGACTCCATGCTGTCGGAGTCCACCCGCCGCACGCTGCCCTCCTCCCGAAGCGGCGGGAAGCGGGCGACGAGCTCCTCCTCGACCCGCTGGGTGCCGAGACCGAAGACCACCACGCCCTTGCCGCACTGCGGACACGCCGAGGGCATCCGCTGCTGCGTCAGGCAGTGATGGCAGCGGAGGAACTCCGGACCCGGCCGGTCCTGCCGCTCGGGGCGGTGGCAGACCATGCCGGCATCGCACTCCGAGCAGGTCTTGATCCAGCCGCAGCGGGTGTCGGCGCAGGCGATGTAGTTGGCGTAGCCGCGGCGGTTCAGCAGCAGCAGGGCCTGCCCGCCCTCGCCGAGGCAGTGCTCGATCGCACCCGCGAGCGTCGGGCCGATCAGGCGGCGGCGGTTGCCGCTTCGCCGCTGCTCCTCGGCGAGATCGACCACCTCGACCTTGGGCACTTCGAGGCCGGGGGCGCGGGTGGGCAGGCGATGCAGGCGGATGAGGCCCCGCGAGGTCGCGTTCGCCCAACTCTCCAGCGACGGCGTGGCGCTGCCCAGAAGCACCGGGCAGCCCGCGAGTTGGGCGCGGCGGATCGCCACATCCCGCCCGTGGTAGCGGGGCGCCTGATCCTGCTTGTAGGAGGGGTCGTGCTCCTCATCGACGATGACCAGGCCGAGTTCGCCATCGGGAAGCGGTGCGAAGACCGCCGAGCGGGCTCCGCTGACGATCTTGGCCCGCCCCTCCGCCGCGAGGGTCCACTGCCCATGCCGCTGCGCCGCGGTCATCCCCGAGTGGAGGATGGCGACCTCGGTGCCGGGGAAGCGGGCGAGCAGACGCCCCATCGTCTGCGGGGTCAGGGCGATCTCCGGCACGAGCAGCAGGGCCCGCCGTCCGGCGGCGATGCAGCGTTCGACCAGTCGCAGGTAGACCTCGGTCTTCCCGGATCCGGTGACGCCGAAGAGCAGGTGGCGGCTGAAGCCCCGGCCGATCGCCTCGCCGACCTCGCCGACCACGCGGGCCTGGTCGGCGGTGAGCTCCGGTGGCGGACCGGCCGGGCGAAGGCCCCCGTCGAGCGGCGTGTCGCGGACCTCCCGCCGCGACTCGGCGACGAGCAGGCCCTTGGCGACCATCGCCCGAATGGCCGCAGGCGTGGCCAGTCCGGCCCTTGCGGCAAGCTCCGCCATCTCGATCGGCCGCTCCGCCGCGGGCAGGCCCTCGAGCATCGCCAGCACCGCCCGCTGCCTCGGCCCAAGGCGGGACACCGCCGGCGGCGACGTCGCCAGGTCGACGAAGGTCCGTCGGACCACCCCGACCTCCCGCCGGACCGCCGCCGGCAGCATGCTCGCAAGGGTCACGCCGATCGGGCAGGCGTAGTAGGTGCTGATCCAGCGGGCGAGCTCGAGCAGTTCGCCGCCGAGCGGCAGGCGGTCGTCGGCGAGGCGGATGACCGTCTTGACCCGCCGCGGATCGAGTCCCTCCGGCAGCGTTCCGAGGCGGGCGATCACCGTGCCGCGGGTGGCCTGATCGCCCCGCCCGAGCGGCACCACCACCCGCTGCCCCTCGGCGAGGCTTCCCAGCGACGGCGGCACCCGGTAGGCGAGTCCCTCCGGATAGCGGTCGAGTCCCCGCTCGACCGCCACCATCGCAAACGACGATCCGGCCTCGTCGGGTGCCGGCACCGCATGCTCGAAGAGAAGATCCATGGAAGGCAATGGAGGGCGACGGGCCGAGGCGAGGGATCCGGGGCACGCGGAGACCAACGGTCGCGGCGTCGCGACGGAGCGGGCGGCAGCGTCTTCTCAAGGTAGTCCCGCCGCCGCCCTCGCAGCGAGGGACTGCCGAATTCCGGACGCGACGACGGACAGGCACCCCCGGCGGCGTCGTACAATGCGACCTCGATGCACTCCTCCGAGGTAGCCCCGAACGAGTCGACCGCCGCGTCGGGCGGCTCGCTCCGCGTGGCGATGCCGCCGCGGCCCGCGGCACGACTCGTGCTCGAGGACGGCTCGATCTATCGAGGGCGGGGCTTCGGGGCGGCGGGGAGTCCCGGTCGAACCTTCTGCGGCGAGGTGGTCTTCAACACCGCGATGGCGGGCTATCAGGAGGCCTTCTCCGACCCGAGCTACCGCGGCCAGATCCTTGCGATGACGGTGCCGCACGTGGGCAACTACGGGATCGCCGAGGACGACGTCGAGTCGGCAGGCCCGACGGTCGCGGGCGTGGTGGTCCGAGAACTCTCCCGCGTGGTCTCCAACCAGCGGGCGGTGCGGGACCTCGACGGATGGCTTGCCGAGGCGGGCGTGCCGGGGATCGAGCAACTCGACACCCGATCGCTCGTGCGGCGCCTTCGCACCTCCGGCGCGATGCGGGGAGCCATCTCGACCGACACGTCGCTCTCCGACGCCGAACTGGTCCGCCTCGCGGCCGCCTCGCCGGCGATGGGCGGCCGCAATCTCGCCGCGGAGGCGAGCCCCGCCGGCGGCGGCGAGTTCACCGAGGATCTCGGCGACTGGTCCGCCCGCCCGGGCGTCCGGGGCGGCCGATCGCTGAAGGTGGTGGCGATCGACTGCGGCGCGAAGCGGAACATCTACCGCCACCTCGTCGATCGCGGCTGCACCGTCCGCTTCCTGCCCCACGATGCCGACGCTGCGGCGATCCGCGCCGAGCAGCCCGACGGCCTGCTCGTCTCCAACGGCCCCGGCGATCCCGCGGCGGTCGAGGCGACGATCCGCACCCTCCGGGAGATCGCCGGGGAGATCCCGACCTTCGGCATCTGCCTCGGGCACCAGCTGCTGGCCCTCGCGATCGGCGCGAAGACCTGGAAGCTCAAGTTCGGGCACCGCGGCGCCAACCAGCCGGTCCGCAACCTGCTTACCGGACGCGTCGAGATCACCAGCCAGAACCACGGCTTCTGCGTCGACGAGGCGTCGCTCGCCGCCGCCGGGGGCGAAGTGACCCATCGCCACCTCAACGACGGCACCGTGGCGGGCTTCCGCCATCGCACCCGGCCGATCTTCTCGGTGCAGTTCCATCCCGAGGCGTCCCCCGGGCCGCACGACTCCGCCTACCTGTTCGACTGCTTCATCGAGTTGATGCGGCGGGGCGAGGCCCTCGAAGCCGCCGCCTGGAAGCGGATCCAGGAGCCGGTGTCGATCGAGATCCAACCTCCGGCGGCCGGCTCGCCGCCGCCGGTCTCCCCGCGGGATGCCGCCATGGCCTCCGCGGCGGCCCGCAAGTAGGGACCCGCCGGACCGGCGGGGGGTCGGAGTGGTCCGGATCCGCCAGAGAATCCGCGACAACGCCGGGGCTGGGAATACACTCCCGACTTCGGCCCTTCCGCTGGCCGAGACGCCCCGCCCGCCCGGCCTTGGCCGCAGCGGCGCCCTGCAGGAGTGCGACTTCCATGGCCCAGGATCGGGCAACGCCGTCGGTGAACGGCTGGCAAGGCGACTTCGTCGAGGATCTCTACCGCCGCTGGCAAGCCGACCCCGCCTCGGTGGGAGCCGACTGGAGCCGCTTCTTCGAGGGCTTCGAACTCGGTGCCGCCCGGCCGGCGCCGCCCCGAGCCGCGACGGGCAAGGCCGCTGCGGCATCCGGCGGCCACCCCGACCAGTGGCGGGTCGACAGCCTCATCTACCACTATCGCGACATCGGGCACCTCGCGGCGAAGCTCGATCCGCTCGGCACCGATCGGCCCCGCCCCGAGAAGCTCTCGCTTGCCGCCTTCGGCCTTTCCGAGAGCCAGCTCGACGACCGCTTCGACCCCGGCGTCCTGCAGATCGACCAGCCCGCGACGCTGCGGAGCATCGTGCAGCTGCTCGAGGAGACCTACTGCGGCACCATCGGCGTCGAGTACATGCACATCCAGGACACCGAGAAGCGACGGTGGCTGCAGCAGCGGATGGAGTCGGTCCGCAACCATCCCCCGCGGGCGCGGGAGTCGAAGCTCCGCCTGCTCGACCGCCTCGTCGAGGCCGACGCCTTCGAGAGCTTCCTTCGCACCCGCTACGTGGGCAAGAAGCGGTTCGGCCTCGAGGGGGGCGAGTCGCTGATCCCCATGCTCGACACCATCGTCGAGTCGGCCCCCGCGGCGGGCGTGGGCGAGATCGTGATGGGCATGGCCCACCGCGGCCGCCTGAACGTGCTCGTCAACATCCTGCACAAGACCTTCGATCAGATCTTCACCGAGTTCGAGGAGCTCTGGCAGGAGGACTTCCTCGAGGGCGGCGGCGACGTGAAGTACCACTCCGGCTACTCCACCGAGCACCGCACCGCCGACGGCGGCACCGTCAAGCTGGCGCTGGCGGCCAATCCCTCCCATCTCGAGTTCGTGGACGCCATCGTCCTCGGGCGGGTGCGGGCGAAGCAGCGGCTCTGGGGCGACGAGACCCGCCGCCGCGTGGTGCCGCTGGTCATGCACGGCGATGCCGCGTTCGCCGGGCAGGGGATCGTGGCGGAGTGCTTCAACATGATGCGGCTCGACGGCTACACCGTCGGCGGCACGCTGC
>CAZQUA010000116.1:0-7409 GCA_964596455.1 uncultured Isosphaeraceae bacterium | reverse complement strand
GGCGGCCGACGGAAGCCGCGCCAACACCTCCGCCGGCGCCGCGCCGTGTCCGCGAGGGCGGCGGCAATCGTGGACAGGCACCGATTCCGGCCCCAAGCCCACCTCGATCCAGCACCGATTCCGGGCCCCAGGACACCCTGCGACCGCCTGCCAATCGTGGACAGGCATCGATTCCGGCCCCAAGCCCACCTCGATCCGGCACCGATTCCGGCCCCCAGGACGCCCTGCAACCGCCTGCCAATCGTGGACAGGCACCGATCCAGCGGCCGACGGAAGACTTTCCCAACACCTCCGCTGTCGCCTCGCCATGTCGGCGAGTGCGGCGGCGCATGCCCCGGCGCGTGCCCACCCTCGCTCGTCCATCTCGTCCTGCCGGCGGGTGCCCCGGCGAGTTCGGGGGCGCATGCCCCCCTCGCTCGCCCGCCTCGCCCCGCCGGGGGGTGCCCCGGACGTGTCCGCGGGTGACGGTCCATGCCGGCGCGTGACGACGCGTAAGGTTCTGCCCCGCCTCTTCCTCGCTAGGGATCGCCTCCATGGGAATCGTCCGATCGCACCGCGGCCGCATGGTCGTTCCCGCGACCTTCGCCTCGATCCTCGCCGCGGTGCTCGCGGCGGCGGCTTCGACCTCCGCCTTCGCCCAGAGCAGCGCCCTCGGCGGCGGACGGGCCCTTGACCGCAACCTCCAGCGGGGCGCCGGACGGATCAACCCCGCCGCCGCGCAGCCGGACTACCGCGCCCGCAACGAGGACGTGACCGGCACGCTCGCGGGCGGACGCTCCTTCCGAGGCGACGTCGGCTACCGCCCGAGCGGCGACTTCGCCGGCGCCGTCGGCAGCGACGCCCTCTACGGCTCGCTCCGCTACAGCGCCTACAGCGATCCGCTGCTCTTCACCTCGCCGATGCGGAACGACCAGTTCCGCGTCGCCGAAGGCATGGGGATCTACCAGTTCCGCCGCGATTTCGCGGCCCTCCCGGTCTACTCCGGCACCGCCGAGTTGGGCGGCCTGGTCGAGCGGCAGATCCGCCTCGATCGATCCAACGCCGCCCTGATGACCGGCAACCTGTACGGCACCGCGGTCTCGATCTCCCAACTCGGCCTGCTCGAAGAGGCCGAGCAGGGACCGAGCGTCGTCTACGCCTCGCCGCTGCAAGGGGTCCGCTCCCAGTCGCTCGCCGACCCGCTGCTGCAGGCGGGCCTCTCGCCCTTCGAGCGGTCCCTCGCCATCGCCGACCTCGACCGCCGCGGCGACGACGCCGCCGGAGTCGGCGAGCCCTACCGCTCGGCGCTCTCGCCGTCGCTTGGCGACTCCATCCGCGCCGATGCCCGCTTCGCCGCCTCCGACGAGGCCGTGCTGCGACAGGTCGAACGCCGCCTCGTCGCGAGCAACGTCGATCCGCTGCAGGCTCGGGAGATCGTCTCGGCCCTGCGGGATGATCTCTCCTCGGGACGGATCCGAGGCGGCGGCGAGGTCGCCGACTTCGTCGAGGGACGCCTCGGCCTGCGGCAGCCCCGCGGCCGCTTCGCCGCCGACGCCGACGGCACCGACCGGACCTACGAGCGGATCGTGCAGCGGGTGATCGAGCAGTACGCCGACCGGGCCGACTACGAAGTCGATGGAAGCGCCGCCGCCGAGGCGAGGATCCGCGAGGAGATGGAGCTCCTCCGCCGCGGCCTCCGCGGCGACGAGCCCGTCCTGCCCGATGCGGCGATGGTGGACCTGCCCGGCGCTTCGGCGGGCGGCGGCAGCGGCGAGGGCGATGGCGATGCCGCCGCCGGGCCCGGGGGAACCCCGCCGCTCCCGCCGGTGGTGCGTCCGGAGGCCCGCCGCGATCCCGACGATGCGTCGCGGCCCTCGACGGTGCCGCCGGAGCGGACCCTCTCGATCGAGCAGATGGCGGAGGTGCTGCGGCACGGCCGCCGCGTCGAGTCGCTTGGCGACGGCGAGCTCGACCGCTTCAACCAACTGCTCGCCGAGGGGCAGGCGCTGCTTGCCGAAGGCGAGTTCTTCCGCGCCGAGCGGCGGTTCGAGAACGCCCTCCGACTGCAGCCGGAGCATCCGCTCGCCTCGGCGGGCCTCGCCCACGCCCAAGCGGGCGCCGGCCTCTACCTCTCGGCGGGCCTCACCCTTCGCCGCCTCTTCACCGAGAACCCCGAGATGATCGACGTCCGCTACGCCGAAGGCCTGCTGCCGCCGCGGGCGAGGCTCGAGGCCGTGGTGGAGGCCCTGCGGCGCCGCATCGACCAGGGCCGCGACATCGCCGGCTACGGCCTGCTGCTCGCCTACCTCGGACATCAGTTCGGGGACCGCGAGATCGTGCGGGAGGGACTCCGAACGATCGACGGCTCCGGCGACGAGCGGATCGAGCCGCTCGCGCAGCTGCTGCATGCGGTGTGGCTCGCCCCCGCCGCCGACGCCGACGACGGCAAGTGACGGTCCCGCGTCCGCCGATCAGGGCGCCAGGCCGAGGGTGCGATGGATCTCGCGGGTCGCCCGGGAGCGGTTGAGCGTGTAGAAGTGGATGCCCGCGACGCCTTGGTCGATCAGGTCCCGGCACTGCTCGGTGGCCCAGTGGATGCCGACCCGCTCGACCGACTCGGCCTCGCCGCCGCACCGCTGCAGCGCCCGGAGCAGCGGTGCCGGGAAGCGGGTGCCCGCGGCGAGATCGGCCATGCGGCGAAGGCCGGCGAGGCTCGTGATGGGCATGATGCCCGCGATGATCGGCACGCCGATCCCCGCGAGGCGGCACCGCTCGCACCAGTCGAAGAACGACCGATTGTCGAAGAACATCTGCGAGCAGACGTAGTCGGCCCCCTCGTCGACCTTCGCCTTGAGGTGGTCGAGCTGCACGAGGGTGTTGGGGGTCGCGGGATGCCCCTCGGGGAAGCCCGCCACGCCGATCCCGAAGGGCGGCCGTTCGCCGCCGCCTCGGAAGGCGCGGATCTCCCGCACGAGATCGGCCGCATGGGGGAAGTCGCCCTCGGGAAGGGCCTCGCCGGAGGCGGGGGGGTCGCCGCGGAGGGCGAGGATGTTGCCCACGCCCGACTCCCAGTAGCGGCTGAGGATCTCGCGGATCTCCCCGCGGCGGTGCCCGATGCAGGTCAGGTGGGGGATCGGGTCGAGCGAGGTCTCGCGACGCAGCCGCAGCACGAGCTCATGGGTGTGCTCGCGGGTGGAGCCGCCGGCGCCGTAGGTCACCGAGACGAAGCCCGGCCGCAACGCCTCGCACTCGCGGATGGTCTCGAAGAGCGACTGCCAGCCTGCGTCGGAGCGGGGGGGGAAGAACTCGAAGCTCAGCGTGGTCCGGCCGGCCTGCAGAATCTCGCGGATGTGCACGTCGCCCTCCCGATGCCGGCGGATCCGCGGCCCCGAGGCCGCCGTCGACCACCGCCGCTGCGAGCGTAGCCTCGGAGCGTCGAGGCGTGGGCTCGCCGCCGGCGTCGCCGCCGATACACTCTTCGGCATCATGGGCGTCCCGCCGCGGATCTCTCGACCGACGGCCTCGCGGATCAGCCTCTACCTTCGGGAGCTCGAAGCGCGGCGGGCCGAGGGCGAGTTCACGGTCCGCTCCCGTCAGATCGGCGAATCGCTCGGCTTGACCGACGCGCAGGTCCGCAAGGACCTCGCATGCCTCGGGCAGCTCGGGCAGGCCGGGGTCGGCTACCGCATCGACGACCTGCTGCAGCGCCTGCGGACCCTCGCCGGCGTCGACCGCGGCTGGATCGCGGTGCTCGTGGGGATCGGCAACATCGGACGGGCCCTGCTCAGCTATGGCCGCTTCGAGCAGGAGGGATTCCGGATCGGCGAGGTCTTCGACTGCGATCCCGCCAAGGTCGGCACGGTGATCGCCGGCCGCCACGTGCTTCCGCTCGAGCGTCTCGGCGAGATCGTCGCCCGCGACAAGGTGAGCCTGGGCATCATCGCCACGCCTGCCGAGGCGGCGCAGCAGGTGGCCGACGCCCTTGTCGCCGCGGGTGTCGAGGGCCTGCTCAACTTCGCGCCCCGCCGCCTCGAACTGCCGCGGCGGGTGGTGGTGTCGGAGGTCGATCTGACGATGTCCCTCGCGCAGCTGGCGCTGCTGGTCTCGCTCTCGCGGGACCGCAACGCAGCGCCGCTCGCCGAGGAGGCGACCTGACGATGCCCTGCCCCGATTCCGCCGCATCGCCGCATCGCCTTCGCCGATCCGCCCCGCCGCCGATCGCCGCCGTCGCGGCCGCGATGGCGGCCGCCGCCCTTGCGGGCTGCTCGGTGCGGGTGCTCTCGCCGAGCGACGACGACGCCCTTCGCGAGACGGTGGCGACGCAGGCCGCCCGCATCGAGTCGCTTGAGCGTCGCGAGCGGGAGCTCGAGGCGCAGCTCCGAACCGCCTCGGGAAGCGAGGTCCGCGACGCCGCGATCGACGCCGAGGCGGAGGCCGCGAGGCCTCGGCTTGCCTCGGTCGCGCTCGGCGGCTCGAGTTGCCTTCGCCTTCGCCGGGACGCCTCGCCGGAGCTGCTGCTCCACCTCGAGCCGCGGGACGGTCGAGGCCGGTTCCTGCAGATCGTCGGCACCCTCGAGATCGAGGCGGCGCTGCTTGCCGTCGGCGAGGACCCCCGGATCCTCGGGCGGTGGCGCTACGGCCCGCTCGCGGTCCGGGACGCCTGGCGGGGCACCTTCTCCGGCGGGCACTACACCTTCCGGGAGGATGTGTCGCTGCCTTCGGATCTTCCGTTGCCACAAGAGGTTGCGGTGCTGGTCCGCTTCGCCGATGCGATCGACGGCACCACGCACGAACTGCTTCGCGGCGTCGAGGTCGTGGACCTCTCCGGCGAGACGGCCGCCGCCGCGACGGCGGACGGGGCGGCCGCACGATGAGGCCGGTCAGCCGACAGGCGTGCCTGCGGATGCTCGCCGCCGCCGCCGCGATCGCGAGCCTTGCCGCGAGCGGCGGCTGCCGCAAGGTGCTCTTCCCCAAGGACGCGCCGCGGTCGCAGTTCGAGAGCTACGACACCATGCGGCAGCGATTCGTCCCGATGGAGACGCCGGACCTCTTCGGCAAGCCTCGCCCGGCGCTTCGTGCCCGACTCACCCCGCCCACGCAGTGAGGTCCGTCCCCTGTTTCGGCGATGCCGAAACTGTGGAGGGCAGGGCAGGCTGCGATCCGATACTGTCCCCTCGAGGGCGGGTCGCGCTGGATCGCGACCGGTCCTCGATCATCTCCCGGGAATCCGAGCGATGGCTCCGTCCGCGGCGACTGCTGCCGCGGGGGCGGGCGGACCGCGTCGACTCGGCCGATCGGAACTCCGCGAACGGAACTCGCCGGAACCGCACGTGCCTCGCCGACCCGCCTCCGACCATCGCCGGCCCCGCCGCTCGCCCCGCCGCACCCGAACCGTCTGGGCGAGCTTTGCGGCGGCGACCCTCGCGGTGACGGGCCTCCTGGCGATCGCCGACCGGGGCGGTCCGCCGCTCGCGGCGGTCCGCGCCGCCGACGCCAGCGCCGTCGAGGCCGACGCGGCCACCGCCGAGAGCCTGCGGGGGCGATGGGATGCGATCGTGATCCACCACTCCGGGCAGCCCGGCGGGACCGCCGAGTCGATCGAGCGCGAGCACCGCGCCCTCGGCTTCGCGAGCCTCGGCTACCACTTCCTGATCGGCAACGGCGCCGGCCTCGGCGAGGGCGAGATCCTCGTGGGGCCGCGTTGGCAGCGGCAGCAGCCCGGGGCCCACGTCGCGCCTCGGCCCGCCGGGGCGGTGCCGACCGCAGACGACCTGAACCAGCGGTCGATCGGCATCTGCCTCGTCGGGAACGGCGAGCGTCACGGCTTCACCGATCGCCAGATCCGGGAGCTGATCGCCCTGGTGCGGCGCCTGCAGTGGGAGTTGGGCATCCCGGCCTCCCGCGTGCATCTGCATCGCGACCTGTCCGGCGTGGCGAGCCCCGGCCGCCTCTTCCCGGAGGCGGAGTTCGCAGCGGCCCTGCTGCCCTGAGCGGGGGTGGCCTCGGCGGCGGCCTTGCAAGGAACCGGCCGCCGCATCCGATTGCCGCCCCTTGAAGGGGGCGATACATTCCCGAATCACTTCCTCGGGGCGGTGGCATGGACCGCCGTCGTCCCCATCCGGTCGTCCCCTCGCCGGGGGCGGCAGAATCCTTCAGAGATCGGTCTTCCGATCGCCGGCGGGGTGAGGTCCGGACGTGGTCCGGATCGCCAAGGCATCCCAGCCATCCGGCTGGGCCAGGGATGGTCTCGGAGCAAGGCAGGCAGCGTGGCGATCGGCAGCGACAACCAGCTCTTCGGCTTCAGGGTGATCGCCGCGGTCGGCCAAGGCGCCGCCAGCCGCATCTATGCGGTCCAGAACACCCGCACCCGCCAGGTGTGGGCCCTCAAGCACGTGGTCCGCCACTCCGACAAGGACCTCCGGTTCATCGAGCAGGTCGAGCAGGAGCATGCGGTGTCGTCGCGGCTCGACCACCCCAACATCCGCCGGGTCGAGAAGCTGCTGAAGTCGCGGCGCGGCTTCAAGGTGGTCGAGATCGGCATGCTGATGGAGTTCGTCGACGCCGAGACCGTCGATCGAGCGATGCCCGAGAGCATGATCGCCATGCTCGATCTCTTCGTGCAGGTCGCGGAGGCCCTTGCCCACATGCATGAGCGGGGCTTCGTGCATGCCGACCTCAAGCCGACCAACATCATGGTGGACGACCGGGGCCGGGTGAAGCTGATCGACCTCGGCCAGGCGGCTCCGATCGGCACCGTCAAGAAGCGGATCCAGGGCACGCCCGGCTACATGGCGCCGGAGCAGGCCCACCGCGAACCGATCACCGAGCGGACCGACGTGTTCAACTTCGGGGCCACCATGTATTGGATCCTGACCCGCGAGGTGATCCCGACGTCGCTGCCCCCCAAGGACGAGTCGAACAGCATCGCCTCGGGTGCCATCGACGCCGATCGCGTGCCGCCGCCGGTGCCGCCGCACGAGAAGAACCGACTCGTGCCGGAGGCGCTCTCGGATCTGATCGTGCGGTGCGTGAAGTCCAATCCCGCCGAGCGGCCCCAGTCGATGGTGGCGGTGCTTCGGGAGCTTGAGGCGATCCGGGCGGCGATCCGCACAGAAGCTCCCGCGGCGTAGGTGCCGCAGAAGCGGTCGAGGACGCGTGGGGCGGGTCCGGATCGGCCCCGACGCCCCCAATCGATGCCCGGCACCAATTGCCGGCCCCGATGGCCGGCCGGGTACGGACCGCCCCCGACGCCCCAAATCGATGCCCGCACCAATTGCCCGCCGGGGACCGGTCGCCCCCGACGCCCTCAAGTCGATGCCTGTCCCCGATTGCCAACCGGGGATCGGCCGCCCCCAACTCCCAAAATCGATGCCCCGCACCAATTGCTGGCCGGGGACCGGGCCGCGCCAAGACCCCAAATCGATGCCTGT
>CAZQUA010000115.1:0-7436 GCA_964596455.1 uncultured Isosphaeraceae bacterium | reverse complement strand
AGCACCTGCCCCACCGCGATGCCCGCGGCGATCCAGCCGATCGTGCCCCAGAGGCGGATCGGCCCGAAGTCGCGGTCGCGGTTCTCGATGTGGGCGAACGCAAGCGAGTTGGTGAGGGCGATCGTCGGGGCGTAGACGAAGCCGTAGAGGAAGCTCACCGCCAGGAACGCGGGATAGGTCTCGATGGTGCCGAGCATCCACACCAGCACCGCCCCCACGAGGTGACTGGCGAAGAGCAGCTTCTCGGTGGCGAACCGGCGGTCCGCGAGCTGCCCGGCGATGAACGGACCGAAGATCGCGCCGACGGCTCCGGCGGCGAGGCAGTTGCCGGTCTCCGCGAGCGAGAAGCCACGGTGATCCTTCAGGAAGTCATAGAGGATGGGCAGCCATGCCCCCCAGATCGCGTACTGCAGGAACATCATCGCCGAGAGGCGGGTGCGGAGCAGGCCGGGGCGGCTCATGGATCTGATTCCGGGAGAGGTCGGAGCGGCGGAACCCCGGTCGGCGGATGGTACCGATCCGCCCCCTCCGGTCGGGCGGACGCGGCGGTGGCCGCCCGGATCGCCGAAGGCCCCCCGCCGCACCCGTACAATCCGCCGCCATGAATCCCCGACGAGCCACCCGCACCGTCACCGTGGGCGACGACCGCACCGGCCGCGTCGTCATTGGTGGCGACGCCCCGGTCACGGTGCAGACCATGACCGCCGGCTACACCCACGACATCGACGCCACCGTCGCCGAGATCGAACGCTACCGCGAAGCCGGCGCCGACATCGTGCGGGTGGCGGTCCCGGAGCGGAAGGACACCGAGGCCCTCGCGGAGATCCTCAAGCAGACCCGCGTGCCGATCGTGGCGGACGTCCACTTCCACTACAAGCGGGCCCTCGAGGCGATCGAGGCGGGCGTCCACAAGATCCGCCTCAATCCCGGCAACATCTCCGACCGCGAGCAGGTCAACCAGGTGATCGACGCCTGCCGGGAGCGGGGCATCCCCATCCGCATCGGGGTCAACGAGGGGTCGATCATCGAGCGGCGGGACAAGAAGCGACGCGCCGAGGAGCTCGGCATGTACTTCGAGGGCCATCGCTCCGGGCATCTCCTCGCCCTCATGATCGCGAAGCTCGAGGAGTACCTCGACATCTTCGACGCCCGCGGTTTCCACGACGTGGTGATCAGCGCCAAGAGCATGGACGCGGCGCTGGTGATCGACGCCTACACCGAGATCTCCCGCCGCTTCGACTTTCCGCTGCATCTCGGGGTGACCCACGCGGGCCCGCGGTCGACCGGGTCGATCCGGTCGGTGGTGGCCCTCGGCACCCTGCTCGCCAACGGGATCGGCGACACCCTGCGGATCAGCTACGCGAGCGACCATGCCGACGAGGTGAAGGACGGACTCGAGATCCTCTACTCCCTCGGCAAGCGGGTCCGCAAGGGCGCCGAGCTCATCGCCTGCCCCACCTGCGGCCGGATCCAGGTGGACCTCTTCTCGCTGGTGCAGGAAGTGGAGAAGCTGCTCTCGAAGGAGATCGACCTGCCGATCAAGGTCGCGGTGATGGGCTGCGTGGTGAACGGGCCCGGCGAGGCGGAGGGCGCCGACGTGGCGGTCTTCGCAGGCGACCGCCGCGGGATCATCTACGTGCAGGGCGAGAAGGTCGCGAACGTCCCCGAGGCCGAGATCCTGCCCCGCCTGCTCGAGGAGTGCCGCACCTTCCAGGAGCGGGTGCGGAGGGGCGACGCGAAGCTCGGCGAGAAGAAGGTGGACATCGTGCCGCCGGATCCGATCGGCGAGCTCGGTTCGGGCATCGACCGGATCAAGGCCGGACTCGTCGAGAAGGTCACCGTCCACGGGCAGTGAAGACCGCCGGACCCGACCCCCGCCGCCGACGCGTATAGTCGGCTCGTCTACCGCAGCAGGAGCCCCCGATGCACACGCCGCCCCGCCGAGGCTTCACGATCGTCGAGATCCTCGTGGTCCTCTCGATCATCGTCGTGCTCGTGGGCCTGCTCGCGTACGGCATCCAGACCGCCTCCCGCAGCGCCCGCAAGACTCGGGAGGTGAACAACCTCCGCCAGGTCGGGCTCGCCTGGGCCCAGTACAGCACCAACTACAAGGAGCGGCTGCTGCCGGGGTGGCTCGACGACGGCGTGCAGGAGCTGTGGCGGACCCGCTACCGCAACAGCCGCGGCGAGACCCTCGCCCGCGAGCAGTGCCGGGCCTATCCGTGGCGTCTGCTGCCGTTCCTCTCCTACGACTTCGGCGTCCTCTACAACTACCTCGAGCAGGAGGAGCCGAACTGGGACGGCAACCCCTCGATCGTCGCGGAGAACCCGGCGTTCGGGATCAACGCCTACTACGTGGGAGGGTGGTGGCCGACCCCCACCGCCGACGGCACCGATTCGCCCCCGGTGGCCAAGCCGGTCTTCGCAAACAGCGTCTACACCGACTCGCAGGGAGTCGCCCAGACCGGGCGGGTGGTGGTGCAGAGCCAGGGCACCATCCGCCGCCCGACGGAGCTGATCGTCTTTGCGGCCTCGGCCTTCCGGGAGCCGGGCTTCTATCGAGACCGCATCAGCACCTACCAGCCCGGGGCCGCCTGGGTGGTGCCGCCCCGGCTCGCCGAGACCGAGATCTGGACCGCCTCCTACGGCGACAACTTCCAGGCGGTCGCCCCGGCGATGCTCGCGGCGACGCTCAACCTCGGCGTCGAGGTCTTCCAGGCCGAAGCCGTGCCGATCGCCCGTCACAACCCGTCGATCGCCACGGTGCGGGCCGACCTGAGCACGCTTCCTCAGAGCCTGACCGATCTGGTGAAGATGGACCGCTGGATCGACGTCGGCAACGAGTCGTCCGCGGGCATCAACACCTCCGGGTTCACCCACTCGCCGGAGTGACCTGCTGCGGGGGCTTGCTCGAAGGCCCGGCGGATTCCTTCCCCGCGGCCTGCGCCGCGGCGGCGGCCATGGCCTCGAGGCGTCCGAACGCCCGCTCGGCCTGGGCCCGGAACGCCATGAACGGAAAGAGCGTCATCAGGGCGACGCTGAGCCCGGTCGCGGTGGTGATCAGCGCCTCCGCGATGCCTGCGGAGACTTCCTTCGGATCGGTCAGGACGTTCTGCCCGCCGAGCAGCTCGAAGGAATTGATGATGCCCAGCACCGTCCCGAGGATGCCGAGCATCGGCGCCGCGGTGATGATCGTCGACAGCGAGGTCATGAACCGCTCGATCGCCGGCCGTTCCGCCTCGATCGCCTCGATCGCGACCGCCTCCGAGAAGCCGTCCTCCGCGAGGGAGGCCGCGAGTCCGCCGTAGATCGACCGCCGGCCCTCGCCGCGGACGTTCGCAAGCACCGCAGCGCGATCGCCCTTGCGGAGGGCTTCGCCGAGGCGGGCGGCCAGATCCCGGCCCCGCCGGCCGTGCATCCTTGCCCAGAAGAAGGTGCGGTCGATCACCAGGCCGAGCGACACCACGCTCAGCAGCAGCAGCGGCCACATGGTGACGCCGCCGCGGTCCATCACCGAGACGAAGGTGGAGAACGCCGTGTGCACGGAGCGGATCATACGGATCCGCGTCGCCGGTACACTTCGTTGCGATGCCCTTCCCCTCCGCCGTCCCTCGGCCCGCCAGCCTGCTCGAGCAGGTCGAGGCGACGCTCGAGCGGTGCCTCGAGTGCCACCCCGATGCGCCGCCCCGCCTGCTCGAGGCGTGCCGCCACGCGGTGCTCGGCGGCGGCAAGCGGATGCGGCCCCAGCTGTGCATCCTGTCGGCGGAGGCGGTCGGCGGAACGGCCGAGGAGGCTCTTCCGGCGGCCGCCGCGGTGGAGCTCGTCCACTGCTTCAGCCTCGTCCACGACGATCTGCCGGCGCTCGACGACGACGACCTCCGCCGCGGCCGTCCAACGGTGCACCGGGCCTTCGACGAAGCGACCGCGATCCTCGCGGGGGACTATCTCCTCGGGATCGCCCTCGAGACCCTGCTGCGGAGCGGACCCCGCGGCGGCGACCTCGCCGCCGAGCTGGCCGCCGCCACCAATCGGATGATCATCGGGCAGGTTCGGGACACCCTCGGCGGCAGCGACGCGGCCCTGCCGCCCGCCGCAGAGCTGCGGCGGATCCACGGCGACAAGACCGGGGCCCTCATCACCGCCGCCTGCCGGCTCGGCGGGATCGCTGCCGGTGCCGACGCCGGTCGTCTCGTCGCCCTGACCGCCTACGGCACGGCGGTCGGACAGATGTTCCAGGCGGTGGACGACCTGCTCGACGAGACCCAGACCAGCGAGCATCTCGGCAAGACCGCCGGCAAGGACCTGAAGGCGGGCAAGCTGACCTATCCCCTCGTCCACGGGCAGGAGGGCACCCGGGAGGCGATCCGCCACCTGCACGGCGAGGCCGTGGCGGCGCTTGCGGGCCTCGGGCCGGCGGCGGACCCGCTGCGGCAGCTTGCCGAGAACCTCGCGACCCGCACCCGCTGAGGCCCCGCTGCAGCCTTCGTCGCCGCGGCGGCGAAGGGGGTTTCGCTACACTTCCGTCGGACGGTCCCGTTCGTTGGACCGGCCCAGGACGTGGCGGGCGGCCGTGCGGCCCCCGCCATGATCGTTTCGCCAACTCTCCGGTTCGCCCCGCTCCGTCGGAGGCCGACCCGGCCCGCGTGTCCCGCCGAGCGACCGAATGGACCTCACCCTGCTTCCACGGATCGGATCCCCTGCAGATCTTCGCGAACTCTCGGTGGCGGATCTCGAGCGCCTTGCGGCGGAGATCCGCTTTGCCATCTGCGAGCAGATCTCCCGAAGCGGCGGCCACCTCGCGCCGAACCTCGGCGTGGTCGAGCTGACCATCGCCCTGCATCGGGTGTTCGACTTCTCCCACGACCGCCTGCTCTTCGACGTCGGGCACCAGTGCTATCCGCACAAGCTGCTCACCGGGCGGTACCCGATGCTCGCGAAGCTCCGCCAGCGGGGCGGCATGGCGGGCTTCCCCGAACCGAGCGAGAGCGGCTACGACCTGTTCTCGGTCGGCCACGCGGGCACGGGGATCTCGACGGCGGTGGGCATGGCCCGCGGCGATCTCCTCAACGGCGAGGGCCGCGACGCCCAGCATCCCGAGGGGCGGCGGGTCGCGACGATCATCGGCGACGCGAGCATCGTCAACGGCGTCGCCATGGAGGGCCTCAACAACGCCGGCACCCTCGCGCGGCAGTTCCTGATCGTCCTGAACGACAACGGCATGAGCATCGCCAAGCCGCAGGGCGCGGTGGCGGCCTACTTCGACCGGGTGCGGCTCAGCCACTCCTACGGGGAGTTCAAGAAGGCCGCGAAGGGCCTCGCCCGGCACATCCCCGGCGGGGAGATGCTGACCGACGTCTACCACCGCATGGGCGAGATGAGCAAGGCCCTCATCAGCGAGGACGCCTGGTTCGAGAAGTTCGGCATCGTGACCGTGGGGCCGGTGGACGGGCACGACCTGCCGACGCTCCTCGACGTCCTCAACGAGGCCCGCGACTTCGATCGCCCGATGCTGCTGCACGTCAAGACCGTGAAGGGCAAGGGGTACCGCTTCGCCGAAGGGGACGCCTGCACCTTCCACTCGCCAAGCCCCTTCGACGTGATGCCCAGCGATCCCGACGACGAGTCCGGGCCGGACGGCGGTCCCGCCCTCGTGAGCGAAGGCTGCCGGGTCGAGCTGCGGAAGGGCGGACGCTCCTTCACCGCCGCGGTCGCCGATGCCCTCGGCGATCTCATGGCCGAGGACCCCAAGGTGGTCGCCTGCACCGCGGCCATGCCCGACGGCACCGGCCTGAACAAGATCCTCCCCCGCTTCCCCGACCGGGCCTGGGACACCGGGATCTGCGAGTCCCACGCCATGGACATGATGGCCGGCCTCGCCAAGACCGGCTGGAAGCCGTTCTTCGCGGTCTACTCCACCTTCCTGCAGCGGGCGTTCGACCAGGCGTTCCAGGAGGTGTCGCTGCAGGGACTCGCGGTGCGGCTGCTGCTCGATCGGGCGGGCCTCGTCGGCGGCGACGGTGCGGTGCACCACGGCTTCTGCGACCTCGCCCTGCTGCGGACGCTGCCCCACGCGGCCCTGTGCGGGGCCATGGACGAGCCGAGCCTGCGGGCGGCGATGGCATGGATGGCCGATTACGAGGGCGGCCTCTCCGCGGTCCGCTACCCCCGCGACAAGGTCAGCGACCGCTTCGCCTCGGCCGATTGCCCGCCCTTCGAACTCGGCAAGGCCCGGCCGCTCATCGTGCACGAGCGTCCCGACCTGGCGGTGCTGGGCTTCGGGGTGATGGCGATCGAGGCCGCTGCGGCCATCGATCTCCTCGAGGGCGAGTACCAGGTGGACCTCTACGATGCCCGCTTTGCCAAGCCGGTCGATCGGGAGCTGCTCCGCTCGCTGCTCTCGCGAGGGATCCCGGTGATGACCATCGAGGACCACTCGATCGTCGGGGGGTTCGGGGCGGCGGTGCTCGAGGCCTGCAGCGACGAGGGCCTCGACACGCGGCTGGTCTCCCGACTCGCCCTGCCGGACCGCTGGATCGGCCATGGCGAGCGGCAGGAGCAGCTCGCCGAGGCGGGTCTCGACAGCGTCTCCATCGCCCGGTCGATCCGCGAACGCCTCGATCGCGACGCCCCGGTGGTCGAGACCGCGGCGCGGACCGCCGCCGTCAAGTGCCGCTGAGCGGCGACGCCCGCGCGTCGTTCGGCGCCGATGGCGGCGGGCGGAGACCGACGCGGGACGCCGCGTTCAGTCGTCGATCACCCAGAAGATCATCAGGACTGCCGCCACGATCCCCCCGAGCGGATAGAGCATCAGCAGGATGCCCGGGAGATCGATCAGGTAGCGGGCGATCGGCACGCCCCGGAGCGATTCGCGAAGCGACCACCGCGGGGGCGGCCGTCGTCCGGTCGCGGCATCGGCCCCGCACTCCGGGCAGCGGCTCGAAGGATCGCGATCGTCGAGTCCGGCGGCCGGATAGCCGCATCGCCCGCAGAGGCTCGGATCCCGCGGACGCAGATACCCGATCCAGCACCATCGCGCCCCCGCGAGGAAGATCGCCGCGAGCCACAGCAGGATTCCCCCGCACGAGTTCGCGTAGTAGGTGAGCGAGCCGATCCTGTAGGGCTCCCCACCGGTGCGGCCGAGGATCGGGATCAGAAACGCGATCGCGATCGCCGTCGGCCACATCCAGTCGCGGAAGCGCAGCCGCAGCACCTGCATGCAACGGCGAGGATCGAAGTCGGCGGGCTCGATGGGCATCGGTAGGCGGGGCGACGCGTGCGGAACGGGCGATCGGCGGACGGCGGCGGAGGAAGCTTCGGTAGGTCGGCGTCTCCGACGGGGGCCTCCCGCCGCGCCTCGCGGAGGCGCGGTTCGCTCAGTCGAGGCGGATGATGCGGAAGACGACCAGTGTGAAGACCACCAGGCCGATCATCCCGTA
>CAZQUA010000114.1:0-7436 GCA_964596455.1 uncultured Isosphaeraceae bacterium | reverse complement strand
CGTCGAAGCCCTGGAACACCCGCGACATCGTCGGGGTGTTCCGCTTCCTGCAGCGTGCGTGGCGGCTCTCGATCGACGAGCGCACCGGCGAGGCGCTCTGCGCCGCCAAGGCCGATCCCGCGATCGAGAAGCTGCTGCACAAGACGATCGCGAAGGTCGGCGAGGACATCGAGCGGCTCGCCTTCAACACCGCGATCGCGGCGCTCATCGAGCTCGTCAATGCCGCGACGCGTCCGACCGGCCTGGCCGACCCGACCCAAGGCGGCATGACCCGCGACCAGCTCGATCGCTTCGCGAGGATCCTGTGGCCGTTCGCGCCGCATGCCGCCGACGAGATCGCCTCGCGGATCGGCGTCGAGGGCGGCCTGCACCGCGCCTCCTGGCCCGCGTTCGATCCGGCGATGCTCGTCGAGGACGAGATCGAGATCCCCGTGCAGGTGCAGGGCAAGTTGCGGGCCCGCATCAAGGTGCCCGCGAAGGCCAGTCCCGCCGAGATCGAAGCGATCGCCCTTGCGGATCCCGGCGTGGTGCCGCATCTCGGCGGCAAACCGCCCAAGAAGGTGATCGTGGTGCCGGGCCGGATGGTCAACGTCGTGGCCTGAGCGGCCGCCCGCACGCCGCGGAAGGTCCGCAAGCGCCGCAGGGCCGTCACTCTGGAGAAGGCATGCCGGACGTGCGGGGGCATCGTCGCGTCGCGGGATCGACGGCGACGCGGTCGGTCGCCGGGAATCCGAGGCTCTTCGTAGGAGGCGGGTCGTTCGCCACCCCCGAGGAGATCGTCCATGCCCGATCCGACGCGAGAGGAACCGCCCCGCCTTCGCCTCGTCCCCGGCGGGATCGCCCCCGCCGCCGCGGCGTTCCGATGCGACCCCTTCGCTCGCAACGTCGAGATCCATCCCCGCCGCCGCCGATGGACCGACCGTCCGGAGGCTGCAGCAAGGCTCCGGCGGGCCGCGGAGGCGATCGACTCGCAGAGTCGCCGGATCGAGGACCTCGTTCGTGAACTGGGGGTGTTGGGGAGATTCGGGGAGGAGTCCGACGGGCCACGCGCGGCGTGACCGCGGGGGTCTTGGCGATTCCGCCCGCTCTGCGGTCGCCTGCAGCCAACCCGGGGCTATGCTCGATCAAGGTCGAACCGCGGCCGGCGGCGATGCGTTGGACGCCCTTTGCCAGGCGCTCCGCGGCACCGTTCCGCGGACGCCGGTTCGTCGAGCCTGGTCCGAGCGTCGTCCGACCTTCGTCCGGACCTGCCTGCAGAGGAGCGACCCTTGGCGCCATCGCGATCGGAACAGCCGCGTGCCGTCGGGGTGCTGCGGGCATGGTCGTGGGCGGCGGCGGCGGTGGCCGTGTCGGCCTCGGCCGCGAGCGGACAGATGCGGGCGGTCTCGTGGAACGTCGCCCGCCTGCAGGGCGACCCCGCGGCGATCGAAGCGGTCTTCGCGGGCCTCGCGAGCGATGATCGCCCCGGCTTCGCGGTCGCGCCGCATCTGCTGCTGCTGCAGGAGGTGACCTCCGCCTCCCGCGACGATCTGCTTGCGATCGTGCCCGCCGCGGCTCCGGCCGGCGTTGCCTACACGCTCGCGACCTACACGGTGACCGCGACGGAGAACGGCTCCGGCGGCGCCCAGGCGCTCTTCTACCGGAGCGATCTCTTCGAGGAGCTGCCCGAGGGCCATCGCGACCTCGCCACCGGCGCCGGGCGGCAGAGCGATCGATGGCGACTGCGGATGCTCGGCTATCCGTCGGAGATCGGCGAGCTGTGGGTGTACTCGACGCATCTGCGGGCCTCCAACGACTCCCGCAGCCGGCAGGAGCGTCTCGCCGGCTGCGAGGTGCTGCGGGCCGACATCGCCACGCTGCCGCCGGGATCCCGCGTGCTGCTCGCGGGGGACTTCAACTTCTACACCCCCGCGGAGGACGGCTATGCGTTCCTCACCGCCGCGGACGGCATGGTCGATCCGCTCGGCAACGGCGCCTGGTCGGGCCCCGCCAACGCCATCAAGCACACCCAGTCGCCTCGGGAGATCGCCGCCGGCGGACTCGTGGGGGGCGGCCTCGACGACCGCTTCGACTTCCAGTTCCTCTCGCCGACGATGCTCGATGGCACGGGCCTCGATCTCATGCCGGGCACGGTGCGGGCGGTCGGCAACGACGGGCAGCACCACAACGAGTCGATCAACGCCGGCGGCAACGCCTACTTCCCCGGAGAGCCCGCGCGGTCGCTCGCGTTGGCGAACGCGCTGTTCGATGCGAGCGATCATCTGCCGGTGGCGGCGGACTACTTCCTGCCGGGCGTCCTCTCCGCCGTGATCGACGATCGCTTCGATCGGGTGATCGCCGGCTCCCCGGTCGCCTTCGAGGTGATCGTCGCCAACGCGGCGCCGAGCGAGCATCCCGCGGGGACCCGCCCGATCCCGGTCGAGGTCGAGGTCGTCGAGGGCGGAAGCGGCGGCGGATCGGCGGAGGCGCCGCCGCTGCCGGGCCGCGTGGCGGTCCCGATCGCCATCGACACTTCCTTGCCGGGCAGCGTCGAGGTGCTCGCAGTGGTCACCGCCCTCGCCGCGGAGACCGCCAACCCGGTCTTCCCCCTGCAGGCCGAGGTGACGGTGCTCGCGTCCGCGCGGCCGTCGCTCTCCGCCGATGGCGAGGTGGACGAGATCCTGCTCGAGATCGAGATGCCCGCCGGTGGCGGTGTGGCGACGGTGCCGCTCGGGATCCACAACCTCGACGCGGGGCCCCTTCGCAGCCTGCTCGAGGTGGACAGCGCCACCGTGGCCGCCGGGCCGGTCTCGATCGGCCCGCTGCCCGCGCCGATCGGGACGACGCCTGGCATCCTCGAACTCTCGATCGATCCGTCCGCGGTCGAGGGCGGCTCCTGGAGCGGCGTCCTCGAGATCGAAGTGTCCGACGAGAACCTCCCTGGCGAGAGGCTCTCGGCGCTCTACGTGCAGATCACGGTGTCCATCGGCGCCGCCGGGCCGGCGGCGGACCTCAACGGCGACGGGCGGGTGGATGGCCAGGATCTCGGCATCCTGCTCGCCCAGTGGGGGCAGGCCGGGACCGCCGATCTCGACGGCAACGGAACCGTCGACGGCGGCGATCTGGGGATTCTGCTGAGCCAGTGGACTCTCTAGAAGACTCGCGTGCGAACCCCTCGCACCCCATCGAAGGACCCGTGTCCATGGCCACTCGCCCGATCGCAGCCGGCTCCCTCCCCGCACATCCGCCGCGACGGAGGGGCCTCCTCGCGGTGGCGATCGCCCTCGCCGCGGCCGCGCCCGCGGCCGCCGTGGAGGAGGTCGTGCTGACGCCGATCCGGGACAACACCCTGATCCAGACGAGCGGCTTCGCATCGAGCCTCGGGGCGGCAAGTTCGTTCTACGCCGGGCGGGTCGGCACCAACGATGGCGGCACCTTCCGCCGCGGGGTGCTGGCCTTCGACGTGACTTCGGCCATCCCCGCCGGAAGCACCATCCTCTCGGCCAAGGTCACCCTGCGGTGCAATCGGGTGCCGCCGGGGTCTGCCCCGCAGACGATCTCGCTGCATCGTCTGCTGCAGGAGTGGGGCGAGGGAGTCTCCAACGGCTTCGGCGGCAGCGGTGCGCCCGCGGCCGCCGGGGACGCCACCTGGGTGAATCGCTTCCATCCCGGCAGTCCTTGGACGACCCCGGGGGGCGACTTCCTGCCCGCCGCGAGCGCCTCGCGGGTGGTGGGCCCGATCGGGTCCTACGACTGGGAGTCCACCGCGTCGCTCGTCGCGGACGTGCAGGCCTGGATCGACGAGCCTGCCATGAACTTCGGCTGGATCGTGATCGGCAACGAGGGCACGCTGCAGTCGGTGCGGCGCTTCGACTCGCGGGAATCGCTCGCGGCGAACCGCCCCCGCCTGACGGTGGTGTTCGAGCCTCCGGCCAGCAATCCGGCGGACCTCAACGGCGATGGCATCGTCAACGGCGCCGACCTCGCGGCGATGCTCCAGGCGTGGGGCACCCCGGGACCGGGCGATCTCGATGGCGACGGCTCGG
This sequence comes from uncultured Isosphaeraceae bacterium, assembly GCA_964596455.1. GTDB lineage: Bacteria > Planctomycetota > Phycisphaerae > Phycisphaerales > SM1A02 > CAZQUA01. The sequence continues at coordinate 3,411 of CAZQUA010000114.1, read as the reverse complement.
TCGGCGGCGGCGATCTGGGGCTGCTGCTGCAGGCGTGGCAGTAGCCCGCCCCCGCGTCCGCCTGCCGGATCCGGGAAAGGCCGAGGTGGGATTCGAACCCACGAATAACGGATTTGCAATCCGTCCCCTTAGGCCACTTGGGTACTCGGCCGGGATGTCGCTGGCGGCGGGACGGGGATCATCGCAGAGGAGGACCGCCGCCGTCAACGATGTCGGCGGATTCGGGCTCCCACTTGCTCAACGCTGCCGGTTCTCGATGCCCGCGGCGGCCTGCCGCCCTTGGGTCTCCCGGCCGAGCCGCATGCCCGCGAGGGGCGTCTCCCGAGGCGGCTCCCCGCTCAGGAAGGCGGTGGCGCGGTTCCGCTCGATGCGGAGCACGACCGCGGTGATCGGTTCCCCGGTCAGGGCATCGCGGACCGGCTCGCCCGCGGGCGAAAGCAGCGTGAAGCGGTCGCCGGGAGCGAGACCGGCCCGCTGCCCGCCGGCGATCGTCACCTCGCGGGAGCCCGACTGGGCGACCACCTCGAGGCGGATGCCCCGCGGGTCGGGGAGGCCCGCGACCGCGTCGGCGGCATCGTCGATCGCCTCGCGGCCGGCGCGCCCGAGCGGCGTGGACCAGAAGAGGTAGCTCCGCGGCGAGAGGTCGCGGTAGATCTCCGCGGCAGCGAGGTCGCTCGGCACCGAGGCGGTCCCGTGGAGATGGTCGCTGCGGACGATCTCGCCGCTGCCGAGGTCGATCACTTCGATCGAGACCGCGGCGATCGCCTCGTTGCGTCGGCCGAAGGCACCGAGTCGCTGGAGGTTGCCGCCGGCGATCTCGCCGGTGTGGTGGAAGTCGGTGACCTGCCCGAGCACGAGGTAGTCCGGAGCCGGCTGCATCGCCCGCGCCGCGGCGACCGCGGCGGCCCGGTCGCCGCCTTCGATCGCATGGGCGCCTCGCACCTCGACCCGATCCTGCGAGCGGAGCGACTGCATGAGGGCGTCGCTGAAGGTGCTGCCGAGTTGGGGCCACGGCATCGGAGCGGAGGCGGGATTGCCGAAGGATGCCACCGCCACGGAGTACTCCGCCGATGGCGAGATCGACGCGCCGCTGCCGGAGGCGGAGGCGGGACTCGACTGGTAGGTGAACATCGGCCGCCCGCAGGCGGCGGCGAGGAGCGAGGCGGCGGCCGCCGTGGTGGCGGCCCGGACTCGCCGGCGGGTGGATCCGCCGGAGCGGACTCGCCGAGATCGGACCGGCGTTCGGGTCGCTCTCGTCATGCCGATCCCCATCGGATCACGCGACTCGGCGGCTTGAGCAACCGCCGCCGACGCGGTCGGACGCGCTGCCCTCCGCCATGCGGCGGAAGGCGGCGGAGGGCGGCGGATGGTCGGCGGACCGCTACACTCGATCCTTGCCGCATCCGGATTCCCTCGACGCCTCCGGATCGGCGATTCCAGCGATCGGCGCATGCCCCTCTCCCGTCCCGAGTCCGCCCGGCCCCTCGATCTCGACGCGACGCCGACCCCGCGTCGTCGGCGGGATCTTGCCTCGCTTGCCCGCCGCACCGGCCGGATCCTGCCGTTGGCGGCTGCGATGGCGTTCCTGCCGGCGCTTCCGGCCCCGGCCCAGGACGCTCCGACCGGGGTCTCGGTCAGCCGCAGCGGCCGGGTCTCGCTGCTGCCGGAAGGGGTGGTGCTCGAGCAGGCGGTGGGAGAGGTCTTCCTCGACGAACAGACTTCCATGCTGGTCTTCTCGCCGCGGGTGTCCGCGGAGGAACTCGCGAGGCGGCTCTTCATCCTGCCCGGCGCGGTTCGCAGCGATCTCGCGGCGGCGATCGAGGCGCTCGGGGAATCCTCAGGCTCAGGCGACGACGGCGAGACGGCATCCCGGCGGGCCGCGGTGGACTGCGAGATCACCGGGCGGGTCTTCACCTATCGCGGCCGCAACTTCCTCCTCGCAACGGCCGCGGTCTCGGCCGCGGCGCCAGGCGAGCCTTCCGAGGCGAGCGACGCATCGCCGGAGGTGGCGGGGGTGCCGCCGAAGGATGCGGTGCCCTCTCGCCTCGGCGACGAGGACCTTGCCGCCCGGCTCGAGCGGGAACTGGAGGCCGCGGTCGGCGGGGCGCCGCGGAGTCTCGATCTCGGCGAGGCGTCCGGCGAACCGACCGTGCCGGCCGCGGAGGAGCGATGGCATCGCCGACGAGGGCATTTCCGAAGGGACCTGGCGTCGGGGATGCTGGTCTTCGTGCCGGAAGCCGACGGCACCGGGGTCCGCGACCATCCGCTCGAGGTGCTGCCATGCCGGCTTCTCGAACGCATCGAGCGGACGATCTCCGACCCCGCGCAGCGGCCCATCCTGCGGGTCAGCGGCGTGGTGATCGTCGAGGGGCCGCGGCGCTTCCTGCTGCCCACCTCCTTCGAGCGTCCGCGGGAGGGGCGGGGCATCGCTCCGTGAGTTCGCGTGCCGCGGATCCACGGCGGGACTCTCGCCATCCCCCTCACCCGAGTGGAGGCCGCGGCGACCCGAGCCGGCCGAGCGAGGCTCCCGACGGATCGGTTCCGTCGCGGCGGACGAACGCGGGCGATCGCGAAGCGCTCCGATGCCCGGCATGCGGCCGGCGGCTCGAGGTGATCGAGGTCCATGGCCATGGGCAGTGCCGCGCCTGCGGGACCAACATCGATCCCTGCTGCCAAGGCGGCCCCGAGGATGCGGGCTGCTGACGCGGCCGCAGGCTCCGCAGGACGATTCCGGACGTAAAGCAACCGGACCGCCACACGCCGGGGAGGCAATCCGGGTCGGTGGCGGTCCGGTGAGACCGATCGGTCCGCGGGGGGGACCGACTCGGCCAGCGGTGGTGAAGCAACACTTCGAAGGTACGAAGCAGGGGCGAGCAGTCCAGGCTCGATCCTCCGAAGTGCCGCCGCAGGGGTGCGATCGCGACGATGGCGCCGGTTGCGCCGCCGGATGGCTCCCGCGAGCGAGCCGCGGCGGGGGCGAGCGAGACCCCAGCGTGCCCCGCCGAGACTTGGGAAGGCCCGGCGGAGGGACGGCAGGTTCGCCGCCTGATCCGGCTCAGGCCAGTCCCGACAGTCCCGTCAGTCCCAGCGGTTCGCGGCTGAAGAACGGCTCCGCCGAGGCGGTGCCGATGCGGCTTCCGAAGAAGACGCCCGCAGCGTTGATCCAGTCGGGGATCCGGCGGTTGCGCTCGGGGACCACGAACTGGCTCTCGTAGGCGAGGATCGCTTCGAGCTTGCGCTCGGCGAAGCCGGTGGTGTCGATCAGGAACGAGGGGTCCGGCACCGTCCGCAGATGGGTGCACCAGTAGTGGAAGAGCCACTTCGGGTAGATGGGCTCGCCGGGCAGATCGGTCTTGGTGAGCTTCGCGTCGAAGCGGGCGTCCTCGACGATGCGGGTGGTGGCGACATGGT
>CAZQUA010000113.1:1835-7529 GCA_964596455.1 uncultured Isosphaeraceae bacterium | reverse complement strand
TCGAGAGCTGCACCCGGACCTGGGCCTGCTGGTTGGTCGGGAAGGCGTCGATGATGCGGGTGATCGTGCCGGCGGCACCGGTGGTGTGCAGGGTCCCGAACACGAGGTGGCCGGTCTCGGCGGCGCGGATCGCGGCCTCCATCGTCTCGAGGTCCCGCATTTCGCCGACGAGGATCACGTCGGGGTCGGAGCGGAGCACGCGGCGGAGGGCTTCCGCGAAGGTCGGCACGTCGCTGCCCACCTCGCGCTGGTTCACCACCGACTTCTTGTGGACGTGGTAGTACTCGATCGGATCCTCGGCGGTGACGATGTGCCGGTCGTGGTTGGTGTTGATGTAGTCGATCATCGTCGCGAGCGAGGTGGTCTTGCCGGAGCCGGTCGGCCCGGTCACCACGAAGAGCCCGCGGGGGCGGCGGATCAGCTCCTTCACGATCGGCGGCAGGCCGATCTGGTCGAAGGTCAGCAGGCGGCTGGGGATGAGCCGCAGCACCATGCTGACGTGCCCCTTCTGCTTGAAGATCGAGACGCGGAACCGGGCCTGGTCGCCGTACCCGAAGCCGAAGTCGGTGCCGCCGATCTCCTGCAGTTCCTGCTGGTTCTTCTCGGGGGTCACCGCCTTCATCAGGGCGACCATGTCGTCCGCGTCGAGCACCTTGGTCTGGAGGCTCCGCAGCTTGCCGTTCAGGCGGACCGTCGGGGGCCGCCCCACGCTGAGGTGCAGGTCGGAGCAGTCCTGGCGGACCACCACGTCGAGCAGGCGATCGATCTGAAGAGTGCTCATGGATGGAAGTCGTCGTCGACGCGAGGCGTCGGGGGCGGAAGCGAAGGAGGAAGGGACGGGGCGGGGCTCAGACCTTGATCTCGCTGGGATCGAAGCCCTCGATCTGGGCGAAGCGGGCGACCTCGCCGCAGGTGGTGTCGCCCCGGAGGATCTTGAGCTTGCCGTCGCCGAGCAGGCTCCGCATCCCCGAGCGGATCGCGGCCTCGCGGAGGCGGCTGATCGAGGCCCGCTCGAAGGCGAGGTCCCGCAGCTCCGGGTTCATGATCATCATCTCGAAGATCGCCTTGCGGCCGCGGAACCCGCTCTGGTTGCAGTTGGCGCAGCGGCCCGGCTTCATGATGGAGCCGCGGGCGGCCTCCTCGTCGGAGATGTTCACGAGACGCAGCAACTTGCTGTCGGGGGCATCCTCGGGCTGGCGGCACTTGGGGCAGAGCATCCGGATGAGCCGCTGCGCCATGATCGCCTGGATCGAACTCGCCACGAGGAACGGCTTGACGCCCATGTCGACGAGGCGGGTGATCGCCGAGGGGGCGTCGTTGGTGTGGAGCGTCGAGAAGACGAGGTGGCCGGTGAGCGCCGCCTGGATGGCGATGTCCGCCACCTCGCGGTCGCGGATCTCGCCGACGAGGATCACGTTGGGGGCCTGCCGCAGCATCGAGCGGAGGATCGCCGAGAAGTTCAGGCCGATCGCCTCGCGGACCTGCACCTGGTTGATGCCGTTGAAGTTGTACTCGACGGGGTCCTCGGCGGTGATGATCTTCTTGTCGGGCCGGTTCAGGGTGTCGAGCGCGGAGTAGAGAGTCGTGGTCTTGCCGGAGCCGGTGGGACCGGTGACCAGGAAGATCCCGTTGGGGCGGCGGATGATCTTGTTGAAGACCTCGAGGTTGTCCGCCTCGAAGCCGAGGTTCACCAGGCCGATCCGCACCGCGTCGGGACGGAGGATCCGCATGACCACGCTCTCGCCGTGGTAGGCGGGGCAGCAGGAGACGCGGAAGTCGATCTGGGTCCCGTCCACGTTCATCTTGATGCGGCCGTCCTGGGGGACCCGCCGCTCCGCGATGTTCACGCCCGCCATCAGCTTCAGGCGGGCGAGGATCGACGACTGCATCCGCTTGGGAAGGTTGTCGCGGACGTGGCAGTGGCCGTCGATGCGGTACCGCAGCATCACCCGGTCGGCCATCGGCTCGATGTGGATGTCGGAGGCCCGGCTTCGCACCGCCTCGACGATGATCCGGCTGCAGAGGCGGACGATCGCCGAGTCCGCCCCGGCCTCCACGTCGATCGAGGAGTCGATGGAGCGGTCGACGGACTTGTCCACGCTGCGGTCGACGGTGACGTCGATCGACTCGGTGACGAGGCTGTCCTTGGCGAACATGGCCCCGTCGCCGCCGCCCTCCGCCTTGCCCTCGATGAACTCGCGGATCTGCTCGCGGGCGGCGATCGCGGTGTCGATCTCGGAGTTGAGGCGGAACCGCAGCAGGTCGAGCAGCTCGAGATCCATCGGATCGTGGATCAGGAGCTTCAGGCGTCCCCCCTGCTTCTCGAGCGCGAGGATCAGGTGCTTCCGCGAGAGTTCGTCGGGGATGAGTTCCCGGTTGACGCGGCTGCTGTGCTCGGCGCGGTCGAGGTTGAGGAACTCCACGCCGAACTGGGTTGCGAGGGCCTTGGCGATCTGCTCCTCCTTGCAGATCCCCGCCTCGATCAGGGCCTCGCCGAGGCGGCGGCGGCCGCTGCGGGCCGCGGTGATCGCGGCATCGAGCTGCGCCGGCGTGATCTCCCCCGACTCGACGAGCAGTTCTCCGAGCTTCTTGCGGACCTTTCGAGCCACCTGCGTCTCCGGCGGCGATCTCGCCGCAATCCCCTTCGGTGCCGCCTCGACTAGAGGACGGACCTCGTAGTATGCGGTGCCGCAAGGGTTGCGGCAAACGCCTCGACGGTCTCGGCGGGAGGCCATGCACGCCCCGGTCCGCCTGCTGCCCTCCCCTGCCGCCTCCGGCCTCCGCCGCCACCGGTCCCGACATCGACATGCTTGACGATGCTGCCGACGATGGCGAGACCGGTGGCGGGACGGAACCGCCCCGGCTTTCTCCCGCTCCCGCTCCGCTTCCTACTCCCGCTCCGCTTCCCGCTCCCCTCCGCGGTGCCCGCCACGAGTCCGGCCCCTCCGCGGGTCCCCCGTCGTCTCGTCCCCAAACCGCCCCGCGTCTTCTCGTGACGGCCGGCCCGACCGAGGAGCCGATCGACGAGGTCCGCTTCCTTGCCAACCGCTCCTCCGGCCGACTCGGCCTTGCGATCGCCGCCGCGGCCGAACGGAGGAACTGGCCGGTCACCTGCCTGCTCGGTCCGGTGCCGACGCCGCAGAGTCCGCCCGCGGTGCTGCAGCGGTTCCGCACCGCTGCGGAACTCGAGTCGCAGCTCGAGGCGGCCTGGCCATCGCACGACCTGCTCGTGATGGCGGCGGCGGTGGCGGACTTCCGTCCCCGCCGCATGCAGACGGGCAAGCTTCGCCGCGGCGGCCCGCTGACCCTCGAACTCGAGGCGGTGCCGGATCTTCTCGCCGGACTTCGCGGGGCCACCTCGCCCCGGCAGCGGATCATCGCCTTCGCCCTCGAGGAGGAGGCTTCGCTCGAGGCTCGGGCCCGCGAGAAGCTGCTGAGGAAGGGGGCCGATGCGATCGTGGCCAACCCGATCGAGACCCTCGACAGCGCCTCGATCCGCGGCCGCCTGCTGCGGCGCGACGGCACGGAGCGCCATCCCCCCGGCCATCCTGCGGCGATCCCCAAGGAGGCGTTCGCGGAGTGGCTGCTCGACGAGGCCGTCGCGCTCTTCGGTTGAGGCCGCCTTCAGGGGGAGAGCGATCCGCCCACCTCGACGAGATCGATCGAGCCGGTCCGCAGGTTCCATCGCACCTGCTCGGCGCGGACCGGGCCGGCGGCGCCGCGGCTGACCACCGTCACCATCCGGCCCCGGCGGGCCGAGGCGTCGGCAAGGCCGCTCTCCGCGTCGTAGTCGAAGCGGTCGCATTCGACGTCCCGCTCCGCGGTGCGGATGAGCACCCGCCCGAGGCCCTGCACCCGAAGCAGGCGGGCCTCCTGCTCGCCGCGGCGGGGATCCGCCGCCGGCGCCGCGCCGGCCTCGGGCGGCGAGGTCGCGAGGGTGATCTCCATCCGCTGCGAGGTCATCGAGAACGCCGCGGAACCATCCGCGTGCATGAGTTCGACCCCGTCGACGAGGTTCACGATCGCCCGGTCCGCCTGCGGACGCAGCAGCTCGAGGCGGCCGAGCCACCGGAACCGCGAGGTCTCGGCCGCCCGACCCTCCGCGGCGGGCTCGGCCACCAGCAGGCTTCCGGCGCCTCGCACCCAGCCCTCGCCATCGGCAAGGCGATACTCGATCTCGGGCCCGGCGATGCGGAAGAGGCTCGGCATCGCCGCGGCATCCCGCGCCGAACGCGACTCGAGCGACGCATCCTCGCGGGCAAACAGTCGCACCGGCTCGAGACCGGCTCGCTCGAGCGGCGAGGCGGCATCCGCGGCCGCGGCGCTGCCGCCACGGTCATCGATCTCGCGTCGAAGGAAGTGGACTTCGACCTCGCGGGCCTCGAGGCGATCCTCCTGCAGGCGGTCCGCCTCGACCGGCCACGCCCGAAGCTGCACGCCGCCGGCGAGATCGAGGCGGGCATCCTCGCCCGCGGCGGAGACGCGATCGGGATCGGGCACCGCCTCGGTGAACCGCATCGACTCGCTCCAGGTGGCGAGCATCGCCAGCTCGTCGGTCGGATCGGGCCGCGGCGGCGGCGAGGGCCACGCCCACGCGGACACCCGAAGATCCTCGCCCAAAGGCGGCGCTTGCGGCCAGGCGAACTCGACGAGGTTCCCCTCGATGCTCCGCAGGCGGCCGCCGCCGGAGCGTGCGGATCGCTCGGTGCGGCCCTCGACGAGTTCGAGCGACTCGAGGCGATCGAGCATGGCGCCATCCCGCAGCAGGGCGAGATCCGGCCCCGCGAAGCGGACGATGCCAGCCTCGCGATCGGCGTCGACCCGCGAGGCGTGGATCCATGCACCGTCGGCGAGGCCCACGATGGCGGTGCCGCCGGCGGGCGACTCGACGAGCACGCGGCGAATGGCCGCCTCGCCGCCGACCTCCGCCGTCGTCGCGGCATCGGAGGCCGCGGCGTCTCCGGCCGCCGCCGCCGCGGCCGCGAGTTCCACATCGACCCGTTCCGCCCAGAGGATGGCGGTCTCGTCGACCGCCCGCACGCCGCCCTCGGCGAGCAGCCGCGAGGGGCGATCCCGTGCCGCCGCCTCGCCGGAGTCGCCCGCCGAAGGGTCGCCGGCGGCGAACTCGATGCGGATCCGCTCCGCATCGAGGCGGCCGCTCGCCTCGCCCCGCCGCTGCGCCCTCGCGGCGCCGATCGCCTCGATCCAGTCGATCCGGTCGCGGGACGCGTCCGCCGCACGCTCGCGGAAGGAGACGTCCATCCGATCGGCCGCGACCGCGAGGGTCTCCGCCACGACGGCGACCTCGCCGCCGAAGCGGGCGAAGCGGAGGCCGCGATCCTCGCTCCGCAGCGTCAGGTCGAGCGACTGCGACCACGCGATCCGGAGCGGCTCCGAGCCGGCGGCATCCGGGGCGGATGCGGAGGCGTCGAGTTCGAGCGTGCCCGGGCCGGGCAAGGCGACCTCGCCGAGCAGCAGGTCCGCGGCGAGGCTCGGCGCGGCGAGCGTGAACTCCTTCGCCTCGATCCGCACGCCCGATCGCGGGGCGTCGAGCCGCAACCGCTCGGAGATCGATCGGTAGGCGAGCGACTCGCAGCGGATCACCGCCGAGGACGCCTCGTCGGCGATCCGCACCTCCTCGCCGACGATCCGCAGCAGCACCTCTTCGGGCGAGTCGGGCAACTCCTCGCCCGC
>CAZQUA010000113.1:0-1735 GCA_964596455.1 uncultured Isosphaeraceae bacterium | reverse complement strand
GCGGGCCGCGGGGCGTCGTCGGCCCCGGCATCGCCGCGAAGCAACGCCGGTTGCAGGCGGATCGGGCCGGTCGCCCGCTCGACGCTCAATCGCTCGAAGCCGCGGCCGCTCGAATCGAGCAGCAGCAGCAGGCCCTCGCCCTCGAAGAACACGCCCGGCGACTCGAGCTCGATCCGACGATCGCAGCGGATGCGTCCCTCGAGCTGATCGAACACCGCCTCTTCGGCGCGGATGACGACCTCGGGGACCGCATCCGCCGCCGGGAGGCGGCCGTCCGGGGTCGCGGCGTGAATCTCGATCACGACCTCCCCGGTGAGGGTGCCGGACTCGATGGCCCGCTCGGGGATCCGGACGCGGCCCTCGCGGCCCGCAAGGGTGATCACCCGCCCATCGGAGGCGAAGATGCGGGCGCGGGGCTGCTCCATCCGCATCCACCGCTGCGGCAGCGGATCCATTCGGCTCGCGGAGTACTCCTGTGCGAGGCGGCCCCGCTCGTCGGCGACCTGCACCCAGCCGCCCTCGGCCAGCGCGACCGAAGCCTCGTCGAGGCGATCGAGCCGCCCGGTCCGCTCCTCGCCGGTCAGCGGCGCCGGAGCCACCCCGTCGGCGATCGCCGACGGCACGCCCCGCCCCCGGGCCGACGGCGCCGGCCCGTCGAGGTTCCACGCCACCACGACCACCGCCGCGCTCACGAGCAACGCCGCCGCCACCGCGAGCCACAGCTTCGCGATGCCCCGCCGCAGGCCGCGACGGATCGGCGGATCCGCACCCGCGATGGGGCCGCCGCCGCTCATCCGAAGAGCACTCCTGCGGCGCGAGCCGCCGACTCCCAGGCCCCGGCGGACCGCAGCAGATGCTCGATGGCCTCGCGGACCGCACCATGCCCGCCGGCGTGCGTGGTCGTCCACGCCGCGGCGTCGCGGACCTCGGCGGCGGCGTCGGCGACGGCGATCGGGAACCCGCAGCGGCGGAGCAGCGGCAGATCGGGAAGGTCGTCCCCCACCATCGCCACCTGCGGCCAGTCGAGACGGAGCTCCTCGAGGATCGTCGCCGCCGCGGCGACCTTGTCGCCGCTTCCCGCCACGAGGCGATGCACCCCCAGCTCCGCAAGGCGATGGCGGACCGCGGTGCCGGAACGGCCCGATACCACCGCGATCTCCCGGCCGGAGGCGAGCCAGAGGCGGATGCCGAGGCCGTCCCGGACGTCGAACCGCTTGAGCTCGCGGCCCGCCGCGTCGATCCACAGGCCCCGATCGGTCAGCACCCCGTCCACGTCGAGGCAGAGCAGGCGGATGGATGCGGCGATGGTGGCGGCGGACATCGCTCCTCCGAGGGAACGGGCGACGCTAGGCGGCGCCGCGCTTGATCTCGTCGGCGAACCCCAGCTGCACCAGCTGCGCGAGCGGGCCGTGGGGACGCTTGGCCTCCTCGGCGAGACGCCCCTTCGCGGCGGGGTTCGCGTAGGCGTTGAAGAGCATCGCCTTGACGGTGCCCCACAGGCCGCCGAAGGAACTGAAGGTGTGGTTCACCGCCGTCGGTTCGTAGCCGCAGTGGACCATGCAGTTCCCGCACTTGGGATTGCCCGACGCCCGGCCGTAGTTCGCCCAGTCGGTGCCGTCGAGCAGTTCGGCGAAGGTGTCGACGTAGCCCTCCTGCAGCAGGTAGCAGGGCTTCTGCCATCCGAAGAGGTTGAAGGTGGGATTGCCCCAGGGCGTGCACTCGTAGTCGCGCTTGC
>CAZQUA010000112.1:0-7597 GCA_964596455.1 uncultured Isosphaeraceae bacterium | reverse complement strand
GAGACCTTGAAGTCCATCTCGCCGAAGAAGTCCTCCTCGCCGATGATGTCGGTCACGTGGCTGACCCGCCCGTCCTCGCTGGTGAAGCGGCCCACGGAGATGCCGGCGCAGATCGCCTTGATCGGCACGCCGGCGTCCATGAGGGCCATGCAGCCGCCGCACACCGATGCCATGCTCGAGGAGCCGTTGCTCTCGGTGATGTCGCTGATGATGCGGACGGTGTAGGGGAACTCCTCGCTCGAGGGGAGGATGCCCAGCAGCGAACGCTCCGCGAGGGCGCCGTGGCCGATCTCGCGGCGGCCGGGGCCCATGATGCGGCCGGCCTCGCCGGTGCAGAAGGGGGGGAAGTTGTAGTGCAGGTAGAACTTCTTGGCGTACTCCGGCATCAGGCCGTCGACGATCTGCTCGTCGCGTCCGGTGCCGAGCGTGCAGGACACCAGCGACTGGGTCTCGCCCCGCTGGAAGAACGCCGAGCCATGGGTCCGCGGGAAGATGCCCACGTCGATCTGGATCGGGCGGATCTCCTTGAGTCCGCGGCCGTCGGGGCGGATGCCATGCTCGGCGACGAGCATGTGGGTGATCTTCTTCTCGAGGTCGCGGAAGGCCTCCTTCGCCTGGCGGCGGCGATCCTCGGCGGCCAGATGGTCGGCGTAGGAGCCGCCGGCCGCGGGCGGGAAGCACTCGAAGAGCATCTCGTCGCGGATCGCATCGACCGCCGCGTTGCGGGCCTGCTTGCCGTGGATCTTGCGGGCCTCGACGAGGCGCTCGTAGGCCTTCTTCTTGACCGTCTCCGCCACCTCCGCCGACGGAAGCACCGGCTCGCCGGCCTTCTTCGCGGGATGGCCGCAGGCCGCCCGCAGCTCCGCCATCAGCTCGAGGATCGGCTTCACGCCCTCCTCATGCCCGAAGCGGATCGCCTCGAGCATGGTGGCCTCGTCGATCTCCGCGGCGCCCACCTCGATCATGTTGATGCCGTCGGCATGGCCGGAGAGCACCAGATCGAGGTCGGAGAAGTCCAGTTGCGCCTGCGTCGGATTGATCACGAACCGCGGGCCGCTCTCGGTGAACACGCGGCCGACCCGCACCGTGGCGACGGGCCCCTCGAAGGGCGCGTCGGTCAGGTCCAGCGCCGCCGCGGCACCGCAGCAGGCGACCACGTCGGCGTCGTTCTGCCCGTCGTGGCTCATCACCCACGCCTGCAGCTGGATCTCGTCGATGAAGCCCTTCGGGAAGAGGGGCCGGATCGGGCGATCCATCATCCGCATGGTGAGGATCTCCTTCTCGCTCGGGGCGCCCTCGCGCTTGCGGAATCCGCCGGGGAACTTGCCCCCCGCGGCCATCCGCTCGCGGTAGTCGCACTGCAGCGGGAAGAAGTCGATGCCGGGGCGCGGCGCCGCCCGCATGGCGGTCGCGAGGACCACGGTCTCTCCGTAGGTCACGATCACGGCGCCGCTCGCCAGCTTGGCGACGCGTCCGGTCTCGAAGCGAAGCAGGCGACCGCCCACTTCCCGTTCAACGCTGGTGGTCTTCATGTCGGGTGGCACTCCAGGGCCGCCCTTGCCGGGCGAGCCTCGCTCTCAGGAGCCGCGTCTGCGGCAAGGGGGACCGCCCGGTGGCAGAAGGCATGACGCAGCGGACGCAGGACCTCGCTGCGCCGTGCCTGCCGCCACCGCGGCGGAGACTGTTCGAAGGGAAGGGGTTCGCACCGCGAGACGCCGCTCGCGGCCTACTTGCGAAGGCCGAGTCGACGGATGAGCTCGAGGTACCGCTCGCGATCGGTTGCGGCGAGGTACTTGAGCAGGCGGTTGCGTCGACCCACCATCAGCAGGAGGCCCCGCCGCGAGGAGTGATCCTTCGCATGCTTGCGGAAGTGGTCCTGAAGATGGTTGATCCGGGCGGTCAGGATCGCGATCTGCACCTCCGGGGAGCCGGAATCTCCCTCGTGGATGCGATTGGCGGCGACCACGCTCTTCTTGTCGATGGTTTCAACACTCATCCGCTGTGCACCGCCTCGCGGGCGGCTCCTCGAAATGCTCGGGGGAAATGCTCGGGCTATCCGTCGTTTGTTTCGAACGGGGCAATGTAGCAGAAGGCCCGAGACGGGAGCAACCCCTCCCCGGCGATCCCGGGCCCCTCCGGGAGGGCCCGGACCGAGTTGGAGGAGGGGGTCCGGCGGGTATGGTGCCGGACGGGCCCCGCTCGGCAAGAACGCGGGCCGGGCATGGCGGCGGGCATGGGCGGGCTTGGGCGGACTTGGAGGCGTCACAATGACGGAAGCGGTGATCGACGGGGTCGAAGCGGCCCTCGGCCGCCTTGAGCAGGCATTCGAGGACCTGAACGCGGATCTCCTCGAGGATCTCTACACCGAGGACGCCGATTGGGTGAACGCCTTCGGCACCCGCCGGCGGGGTTCCGCGGAGATCGTCGCCTACCTTCGCGAGCTGTTCGCCGACCCTCGCTTCGCGGCGGGGTCGCCGGCCGGTCCGCCGCAGGTCGAGATCCGCCAGGTCGCCCCGCGGGTGGCGATCGCCTCGACCTACCTGGAGATCGAGGGGCAGGAGCGGATCGACGGGACTCGCCTGCCGCGCCGCCGCAACCACTCGATGAAGATCCTCCTGCAGCAGCCGGATGGTCGCTGGCGGATCGTCTCGGAGATGTACATGGATGCCCGCGAGGAGGTCACGCACGCGTCCATGACCCGACCGGATCGGACCTGACCCGACCGGACCTGACCCGACCCGACCCGATCCAGCCCGATCCGGCCCGATCCGCGACCTCGACCCCTTACCTTTCCGCACGCCCCCGCGACCCTCCGGACCTCGCCGTGCCAGAGAACCCGACGATCGACTCCCCCCTCTCCGAGGCCACCCGTTCGATGCTGGCCGAGTCCGCCCGCATTGAGCAGGGCGGTGGACCCAAGGGCGCCGAGCGGCAGCATCGCCATGGCCGCCTCACGGCGCGGGAGCGTCTCGAACGGCTCTTCGACGAGGGCTCGCCGCGGTTCGAGTGCGGCGTGTTCATGGCCCACGGCATGTACCGCGAGCACGGCGGGGCCCCCGCGGCAGGCGTGGTCACCACGCTCGGCGAGATCGAGGGCCGGCTCTGCATGGTGGTGGCCAACGACGCCACCGTGAAGGCCGGCGCGTTCTTTCCCATGACCTGCAAGAAGATCATCCGCGCCCAGGCGATCGCGGAGCGGGCCGCCGCGCCGCTCGTCTACCTCGTCGACAGCGCCGGCGTCTACCTGCCCCTGCAGGAGGACGTCTTCCCCGACACCGACGACTTTGGGCGGATCTTCCGCAACAACGCGGTGATCTCCGCCAAGGGCATCCCGCAGCTCGCGGCGATCATGGGGAACTGCGTCGCCGGCGGCGGCTACCTGCCGGTGCTCTGCGACACGCTGGTGATGACCGAGGGCAGCGGCCTCTATCTCGCCGGTCCGGCGCTGGTGAAGGCCGCGATCGGGCAGGAGGTCTCGAGCGAGGAGCTCGGCGGCGCCCGCATGCACGCGGAGATCTCCGGCACCATCGACTTCCGCGAGGCGGACGATCCGGCGGCGATCACCCGCCTGCGGCGCCTGATGGCCGCCACCGAGAGCGCCCGCCCGGCTCCGACGCCCCCGCGTTCCGCGGCGGATCCCCATCGCCCCGCCTCCGACCTGCTGGCCTTGCCGGTGGGCGTTCCCGGCGCCCAGTACGACGCCCGCGACCTGCTCGCGTGCGTCGTCGACGGGAACAGCCTCGACGAGTACCGCGCCGAGCACGGCCGCAGCCTGGTGTGCGCCTACGCGGCCATCGGCGGATTCCCCTGCGGCATCGTGGCCAACCAGCGCAAGCTCACCGAGCGGGCGATGCCGGGCGGCAAGGCGGGACCGTCCAAGGCCATGAACATGCCGGGGGTCATCTACGACGACAGCGCCGACAAGGCCGCCCGCTTCATCATGGACTGCAACCAGAAGCGGATCCCGCTGCTGTTCGTCCACGACACCACCGGCTTCATGGTGGGCCGCGACAGCGAGCAGGGCGGCATCATCCGCGCGGGCGCGAAGCTCGTGAACGCCATGAGCAACAGCGTGGTGCCGAAGATCGTGCTCATCGCCGGCGCCAGCTACGGCGCCGGGAACTATGCGATGTGCGGGCGGGCGTTCGACCCGTTCCTGACCTTGGCCTGGCCTGGGGCGAAGTGCGCGGTGATGGGCGCGGCCCAGGCGGCGGGCACGCTGCTGCAGATCGACCTCGCCGCCCGGGAACGCCGCGGCGAGACCGTCGACGAAGGCGACCGCAAGGCCCTGCTCGCGGCGATCTCCGCGAGCTACTCGGAGCAGCAGGACATCCTCTACGGGGCGGCGCGGGGCTGGGTCGATCGCATGATCGATCCTGCGAAGACCCGCGAGGAGCTCCGCTTCGCGCTCCGCCTCGCCGCGGGCAGTCCGATCGACGGGGCCTTCCGGACCGGCGTGCTGCAGACCTGACCGGCGATCACGCCCGGCGTCGGCGGCCGCTGCCGAGCCCGAACGCCGCGAGGGCGATCGCCGCCCCGGGCGCGGGCACCACGGTGTAGTCGATCACCAGCCTCGGCCGGCCATCGGGAAGGCCGTTGCGGCTCGAGTCGAAGCGTCGGGCCGTCCCCAACTGCGTCTCGTCGCCGATCAGGATCCAGCCGAAGTTGCCCGCGCCGCCCGCGAGCCATGCCCGCACGTCCGCGAGCATCCCGTCGCTGGACACGCCGTAGGCGCCGTTGTCCCCGAGGGTGAAGGAGGCGCTGGCGGCCGCAGCGAAGTCGCCGCCGGGATTCGCCCAGAACGCCTGGTCGTGGAAGGTGTGCAGCCAGGTCGCCGAGCCCGGCGTGGCCGCAGCGCCGCCGCCTTCGTTTCCGGAGGCGTCCGAGGCTCCCTCGCCCCACGCGGCGGCGACGCGGTGCAGGCCGATCGAGGTCGCGGCACCGCCGCCCTGGGAGAGGGCGAGCTGCAGCGACACCGAGCGGATCTCGATCTCGGCGCCTCCGAGCGATTCGGCGAACGCCGCGAGGTCGAAGGCGACGAGGCCGCGACGCCGCAGGCCCTGATTGTTCACGCCCGCGAAGAACCACTCGCCCGCGCCGTTGGCGAGCGAGCCGGTCGGGGACTCGTAGAGGGTGGCGTTCAGCGAGGCGTCGAGGACGGCGAGGTCGGCGGTGGCGATGGTCGCGGAGACCGCGAGGCCGGCGGCGGCGAGGCCGATCCCGGCGCGATTCAGGGGGCCCATGAGAGGTCGTTCTCCGTGGCTCGCAGGGAGGCGGGCGGTCGAGGAACCGTAACCCGGCTTCCCGGCGCCGCCAGCACCGATCGGTGGATTGGCGGCAGGTTGGCGTCGGATCGGAGGCGCCGCCTCCCCTCGAGAGGTTCGCGGTCGGGTCGGGGCGACGCCCCTAGGATGCCGCCGATGGACGACCCGCCGCTTCGCCGCCTCGTGGTGGCGAGTTCCAACCCCCACAAGGTCGACGAGATCGCCGCGGTGCTTCGGCCGCTCGGCTTCGAGGTTCTCGGCCTCGAGCAGGTCGGAGGGGGCGGGCTGCCCGAACCGGAGGAGGATGGCGAGACCTTCGAGGCGAACGCGAGGATCAAGGCGGTCGCCTACGCGAAGAGGCTCGCGCTGCCGTGCCTCGCCGACGACTCGGGCCTCGAGGTCGATGCCCTCGGCGGAGCGCCGGGCGTCCGCAGCGCGCGATGGTCCGGGGCCGACGGGGATCGCGCGACCCGTGATGCCGCGAACAACCGCAAGCTGGTCGAGCGGATCGCCGCCGTGCCGGAGGCCGATCGCACCGCCCGTTTCGTCTGCGCGATGTGCCTCGCCTCGCCGGACGGCGCGATCCTTGCGGAGAGCCGCGGCACCTTCGAGGGGCGGATCGTCGAGACGCCGCGGGGCGTGAACGGCTTCGGCTACGACCCGCACCTGCTGCTGCCCGAAGAGGGGCGGACGAGCGCGGAGCTCTCGTCGGAGGAGAAGAACGCCCGCAGCCACCGCGGCGCCGCGGCGAGGTCGATCGCGGCGGCGTTGTTGGCCGCCTTGGGCCGGAGCTGACCATGGGGAAGTCGGTGCCGCTCGCCGTCGTCGATCTCCGCGAGCAGCGCTACTCCTGCCATGGCTGCGGCGACTGCTGCCGCGACTTCAGCGTCCAGCTGCGGGAGGAGGACCTCGATCGCCTGCGCGACCAGCGTTGGGAGGAGCGTCTCGGCGAGCGGGTGACCGTGGAGTTCCGCGGGCAGCGGTACCTGCGGCAGCGGCCCGACGGAGCCTGCCTGTTCTTGCAGGACGACGGGCGGTGCCGGATCCATGCCGAGTTCGGCTTCGACCAGAAGCCGGTCGCCTGCCGCCTCTTCCCGTTCAACCTTGCGCCGGATGCGAAGGGCGTGCGGGCGGGCCTGAACTTCGCCTGCTCGAGCGTGCGGGGCAACCGCGGCGCCGCCTTGACGACCCATCGCCGCGATCTCGAGCGGGCCCTCCGCGAAGTGCCGGAGGCGGCGGCCACGCTTCCGCCTCGCCTCGATCGCGACCGTCGCGCGGACGCGGCCGAGGTCGAAGGCGTGGTCGATGGTCTCGATGGGTGGCTGCGGCGCGAGGAGGTGCCGCTGCCGATCCGCCTCGATGGATTCGCCTGGCTCGCCCAGTCGCTCGGCACGGCGTCGTTCGCGAAGGTGCGGGGATCGCGGGTCCGCGAACTCGCGGGCCTGCTCGCATCGGCGCTGCCGGCGGAACTCGAGCACCTCCCGGTGGCCCCGCCCGCCCGCGGGCATTGGCGGATGCTGCGGCAAGCGTCGTTCGCGAGGATCGAGGATCCCCGCTTCACCGGCGACGAGCGTCGCCCATCGCTGCGGGCGCGGCTTTCGCAGTGGAACCGCAGCCGCCGCTTCGCGAGGGGCCGCGGTGCGGTGCCGTCGCTCGCCCGGGGCTGGCGGGTTCCTGCGGACTTCGCGGCGATCGAGTCGATGCCGCCGCCCGGGGAGGACGCGGGGATCGCCGATCTCGTGATCCGATGGCTGCGAGCGACGATCCGCGGAGGCCGTGCGTGGGGCGCCGGCTACTACGGTTGGCCGGTGACCGATGGCCTGCAGGCCCTGGCGCTGGATGCGGCCTGCCTCGGATGGCTCGCCCGGGCCCATGCCGCGGGCGAGCGGAAGCCGGCGACGGATCTTCCGTCGGTCGCCGAGGCGCTTGGCCGCATCGATCGTGCGCGGGGCCGCGCGGTCTGGCTCGGCAGCGCCGGCGAACGCCTGCGCCTTCGCTACTTCGCCGCCGACGACGGCCTGCGTCGACTCGTTCGCGCCAACTGGTGACGCGCCGATCGGCTCACTCGGTCGGCGGCGGTTCCGGCATCCGCGTCCGCGTGAAGGGCCACACCGGGAAGGTGCGGCCGCAGAGCGTGGCCCCGAGCACCGTCCCGCGGACCAGCAGGTGGTAGGTGACGAGCAGGGGGATCGTCACGAGGGCCATCATCAGCAGCATCTTCGGAAGCCCGGGGAACTCCCACCGCCGGAAGAGCGCCGGAACGAAGATCGTCAGCGGCAGGTGCAGCAGGTAGATCCAGTAGGAGGCGTCGACGAGGTACCGCACCGCGGGGC
>CAZQUA010000111.1:4432-7685 GCA_964596455.1 uncultured Isosphaeraceae bacterium | reverse complement strand
CTTCACGTAGAAGGCGTACATCATGCCGAGCACGGCGATGGTGCAGCCGGCGAGTTGGGTGTAGACGCCGTGGCGGTTGCCCACGCCCAGCACCGTGTAGTTGAGGCCGCGGCTGGCGCGGTCGCCCTCGAACCGCGCCGGATCGGGCGGATCCCACTGCGCCTGGAAGTAGGAGAGGCCGGCGTGCTGGACCGGGTCGTTGACGCTGACGGCCATCGGCGGCGTCCATCCATCCGCCTCCCGGAACCGCAGCATGCTGGTCCAGTTGCGGATGCTGCCGCTCTCGCCGGTGAAGCCGCCAACGTGGGCGGTGAGCACGAAGTCCTCGAGGATGATCTCCGCCGGCAGGGCTTCCCGCTGGCGGCTGAACAGGACCTCGACGACCCGGCCGTCCGCAAGCGTCACGAGCTGCGGCTGGTAGCGATGCCTCCGCAGGACCTGCTCGGGGCCCTCGAAGGGATAGTGGTGGAAGCGAAGCCAGCGTCCGCCCCGGCCGGGCGTCTCGAGGCGGGCCATCGCGAAGTGGGTGCCCGCGTCCCGCTCCCGCTGCGACGGCGGGACGATCCACGGCTTGGACTCGGTCACCGCCCGCGGCTCGTAGCGGTCGAGGCGCACGAGAAGGCCGCCCGGCACCGAGACCGTCGTGCCCACCGCGAGGTCGAGGACCTCCGGCTCGGCGGCTCCGATCGCGTTGACGAGGCGCAGCGTCGAGGGATCCGGCCCGCCGACGAGGGTCAGCAGCGCCATGCCCGACCCCGGGAGGTACCGCATCTCGATCGACTCGTCGACCACGGTCGCGACGCCATGCATCGGCCCGCCGCCGGCAAGATCCACGTCGCGGGTGAGCGACGGATCGTCGAAGACCCAGCGGCGGAACCGCCCCTGGGGCGTCTGCAGCTCGACGATCGCGATCGACGCGGTGCCGCTCGAGAGCTGGATCTCGTCCTGCACCGCGACCACTCGATAGCGGTAGCCGGTCTCGCCGATGGGCGTGAAGGGAAGCTCCTGCTGGGCCAGCAGCACCGACCGGATCGGCTCGTCGATCTCGATCCCGAGCGACGGGATCGAGATCCGCAGGGTCGGCTGCCGCAGCAGCGGCGCCAACGCCGCCTCGTCGGTGATCCAGCGGAAGGCGACGAGTCCGCCGTCGGCGCGGCGAGCCTCCGGGTCGAACGCCTGCAGGCGATACTCGCTCCGCTCGCCACGATCGCTGCTGATCGCCAGGAACGCCGTGGGATTGAGCGGATCCGAATCGGTCCCGGAGATCAGGCGGGAGCGATCGACGGCGTACCGGAGATAGCCGTTCACCCGGAAGGTGGTCTCCGGCGCCGGATCGCGGGGATCGACCGCCGGCACCTCGAAGTCGATCGGATCGAGCGGCACCGGCCTTGCGCCGGGCGACTCGAAGACCCACTCCCGGTCGGAGATGTAGTCGTTGTACTGGGGCATGCCGCGGATGGGCCGCTCGATCCACTCGGTCGTGCCCGGCTCGCGGAGGTACAGCGCGAACGAAGTCACCAGTTCGTTCCGCAGGTAGTACCACCCCTGCGAGCGGTACTCCAGCGCCACCTCGAGGCCCTCGTCCACGATCGCCTCGCCGCGGGCGAGCTTGGCCCGCTGCATGGGCTGCTCGGCGTTGCCGCTGAAGACGAGGTCCTCGGTGTACTCGGGGAAGCCGTCGATCACCTGCCGCACGAACCGCTCCCGCGGACCGGAGACCAGCAGGCTGACGCTGAGGGCGCGGGTGCCCGCATCCTCGCCGCTCAGGAGCTCCCACTCCGGATCGATCTCCATCACCTCGATCTCGTAGCGGCCCTCGGAGGTCTCGAAGGCGGTGCGGTTGCCGGGCATCGCCGCGAGGGAGGCCGCGGCCTGCTCGCCGTCCCCTCCCGACCAGCGGATCGAGACCTCGCGGCGGATCACCGGCGCGTCCCCTTCCACCTTGGTGCCGAAGTAGATGAAGCTCCCCGCCACCAGCACCAGGATGCCCACATGGATCGTCCAGACCCCGTAGTTCATGGGGCGGAAGGGAATCCGGCGGATCGTGGCCACCGCCATGTTCACGCAGATGAGCACCACCAGCAGGTCGAAGGGCCACCAGTGGAACCACTCGAACTCGGTCATCTCGAACGGACGCCACTGCCGGATCTGGGCATGGACCCAGGCGTCGGCGTGGAAGAGGTTGGGGTGGACCGGATAGAGCAGGCCCGCCGAGCCGATCGCGAGATACACGAACAGGATCGACAGCAGGGTGACGCCGAGGCGAACGCTGCTGAAGAGGTCAAGCAGCCGGCCCACGATCGAGCGGGGCGATGCGGAGGTGGCGGTCGTCATCGGTTGAGGGATCGAGGTGGTGGAAGGAGCGTGCGGCTTCGCCGAACCTGCGATCCCGGATCCGGCGATCGCCCCGAAAGGCCGCCCATCGTAGGAAGCTCGCCCCGTTCGGCGGCGGCCGCGCCTGCCGGCGCCATCGCCGCTGCCGAGACGCCGCGCCGTCGGCGGGCGGCCCGCCGCGGCTTCCTTGCGTCGGATACGCTACGCCCCCATGGAACAGCTCCGCGTCTACGACGACGATGGCGATCTGCTGATGGACGCCTCCCGCGTTCCCGCCAAGGTGGTGGTGGTGCCCTCCGGCGACCCGCGGACGGCGTCGCCGCAGGATCGGATCCGCGTGCAGTGGGGGCAGCACCTGCTCTCGGACCTGCTCGACGGCCGCTACCGCACCGTGGTCTGCGGGATCAACGACGACGACAACACCCGCGGCGTCCTCGGCGAACTGCTCAAGCTGATCCCCACGAGCCAGTGGACCCTCGACTCGGCGACGAGCTTCGCGAAGATGTTCCGCACCGCGGTCTCGGTCCACGCCGCCGACGACCGCGAGCCGTTCATCCTGAAGTTCGACCTCGATCGCCTCCTGATCCTCGCGCTGATGCGGCCGCAGGGTCGGGACCACTTCACGCTCGAGGATCTCTTCCGGGGCTTCCGCACCGTCTCCAAGATGCTGCAGGGCCGCCGCGACCGGATGCCCGCGGCAAGCGTCTCGTTCCTGGGCGCCAAGAGCAACCGCCTCGTCGGCCACGACGGCGGCACCCCGAGCTTCGAAGCGGTGCTCGATGCGATGTACAAGGGCGGTTTCTGCGGCGACGTGTACCCGCCGCCGGGAATGTGGGAGCTCGGAGCCACCGGGGTCTACCCCACCTTCCCCTTCCCCGAGAGCCTCGACCGCATGCGTCAGGGATCGTCCTGACCGCGG
>CAZQUA010000111.1:0-4332 GCA_964596455.1 uncultured Isosphaeraceae bacterium | reverse complement strand
GCCCCGCCGCCGAACAGAATCCCTCAATCGAGGCGGTATCGCAGCAGCCGCAGCGCATTCAGCGCCACCACCACGGTGCTGCCCTCGTGCAGCACCACCGCGGCGGCCATGTTGGTCACCCCGAACATGCCGAGGGGAATGAGCACCGCCACCACCGCCATCGAGATGATCACGTTCTGAAGGATCATCGCACGGGTGGCGCGGCTGAGTCCCACCGCGAAGGGCAGCTTCGACAGGTCGTCGCCCATCAGGGCGATGTCCGCGGCCTCGAGGGCCGCATCGGTCCCCCTCGCCCCCATCGCCACCCCCACCGTCGAGGCCGCCAGCGCCGGCGCGTCGTTCACCCCATCGCCCACCATCGCGACGCGGCCGTGGCGATCCCGCAGGGCACGGATCGCCTCGATCTTGCCGTCGGGCAGCAGGCCCGCCCGCACCGAGGCGATCCCCACCTCCGAAGCCACCGCCTCCGCGACCGCCTGGTTGTCGCCGGTCAGCATGACCAGCTCCGCCACGCCGAGGGCGCGGAGGCGATCGAGGCTCTCCCGCACGCCCGGCCGCGGCCGATCCTCGAGGCCGATCACGCCGAGGAACCGCTCGCCGGCCGCCACCACCATGACGGTGCGGCGATCCGCCTCGACGGCGGCGGCAAGGCGCCGGATCTCCTCGCTTGCGAGCGGACCGTGCTCGCCGTCGAACATCCGCAGGCTGCCGACCCGCACCAGGGTCTCGTCCACCCTGCCCTCGAGTCCCCGGCCCGGGCGGACCTGCACCGACGCGGCGTCCGGCGGCGCCAGGCCGTCCGACTCGGCGGCCGCGACCACCGCCCGCGCGAGGGGATGGGGCGAGCGGGACTCGACCGCCGCCGCGAGGCGGAGCAGCTCCTCGCGGCTCGAGCCGGCGATCGGCTCGACCGCGGCCACCTGCGGCACGCCTTCGGTCAGGGTGCCGGTCTTGTCGAAGGCGATCGCCCGCACCGTGCCGAGCTGCTCGAGATGCACGCCGCCCTTGATCAGGACGCCGTTGCGGGCGGCCCGGCCGATCCCGGCGAGGACCGATGCGGGCGTCGAGATCGCGAGGGCGCAGGGCGATGCCCCGACGAGCACCGTCATGCCCCGAAGCAGCGACTGCTGCCACTCCAGCATGCCCAGCAGCGGCGGCACCACCACGACCCCGACCGTGAAGAGCAGCACCACGGGCACGAAGACCCGCGTGAACCGCTCGGCGAGGCGTTGGCTGACCGACCGCTGCGACTGCGCCTCCTCGACGAGGCGGATCATCCTCGCCATCAGCGTTTCCGAGGCGAGGCGACGCACTTCCACCAGCAGCGCTCCGTCCCCGTTGATCGTGCCCGCGAAGACCTCCGATCCCGGATGCTTCCCGACGGGGCGGCTCTCGCCGGTGATGGGACTCTCGTCGATCGAGCTCTCGCCCTCTCGGATCTCGCCATCCACGGGCATCCGCTCGCCGGGCTGCACCACCACCAGATCCTGCGGCCGCAACGACTCGACCGGCACCACCTCCTCGCGTCCCTCCCGCCGCCGCCTCGCCGTCGGCGGGGCGAGACGCCCGAGCGCCTCGATGGCCCGGCGGGCCTGCCCGAGGGCATGGTTCTCGAGGCCATGCCCGAGCGCGAAGAGGAACAGCAGCAACGCGCCCTCCTCGGGATGGCCCACCGCGGCGGCGCCGATCGCCGCGACAATCATCAGCAGGTCGACGTCGAACTCGAGCTCGAGGGCCATCCGGACCGAGTTGACCAGCACCCCGGTCCCGGCCACGAGGTAGCACCCCGCGTAGATCGACCACACCACCTCGAGAGGCACCCACTCGCGGACCTCGCAGAGATACCCCACCAGCAGCAGCGTTCCCGAGACCGCCGCCGCGAACATGTCGCGGTCGAGGCCGAGGATCCTCGGGGCGGCGGTCCCGCCGCTCACAGGACGACGTCCGTCGGGACGCGGGCGCGATGGATCGTCGTCGGGGCCATGCGAGGGGGCTACTTTAAGCGCGATGGGTTTTACGCGCGATGGGCTTTACGCGCGATGGCTGGCACCGCCGGCAGGCGTGACGGCCACGGCAGCGATCGCGGCCGTCGCACGCCGGCCGGTCCGCACGCTCGCGTCGGCCTCGCAGCGGCGGGGCAACGCTACTCCGACGCCACCTCGCCGCCAAGGCGGCGCGAGAACGCCGCCGCGAGCGAGGCCGCCGAGCCCTGCCCGGCCGCGGCCTGCGGCAGCAGCCGCCGAAGCTCCCGTCCGAGTCGCCACGGAAGGGTGGCGTCCCGCTCCAGCGTCGCTCCGTCGCGGGGGTCGTCCCCGTCGGCGAGGGCTCGCCGAGCGATCGCGGCGATCGCCTGCAGATCCTGGCGATACGGCTCGGGGACGCTTCCGCTCCCGTCTTCGGCCCCCGCCGCCGCCGATGCCAAGTTGACCGTCGGCCGCGGTGCGATCCTCAACCGGGGCCGTCCATCCCGGTCATCGACCAGCACCGTCTCCTCGGAGAGTTCGCCGTGGACCACTCCCGCTCCATGCAGGCCGGCGATCGCAGCGGCGAGGCCGCCGAGCAGGGAGAGACGCGCTTCGAGCCTCGCCGCGGACTCCCGGCACCAGCGGACCACTCCCCGGCCGATGGCGAGGCCGCAGGCGCACCAGGTCTCGCCGCGAGGCGTCTCGCCCGCCTCGAGGATCGGCAGCAGTCGCGGATCGGCCACCGCGGCGATCGCCGCCTGACACTCCTCGAACAAGCGGCCCGACCGCGGCGATCCGGCGGGAAGAAGATGCACGAGGGCGTCACGGCCGTCCCGAGTCCGCCTCGCCCGCATCACCCGCCCCATCTTGCCCGGCGCGAGGGTCTCGAGCAGGTCGAACTCGCCCACCCGTTCGCCGACGCCGGGCCCGGCCCGCTCGGCGGCCCGCAGCAGCAGGCGGGAGAGGCGATCGGCATCCGCCGGGGATCGACCCCGTCCGCCGCCATTGCCGCCCCACGTCTCGCCCCACGCGTCGATCACAGGTCCTCCCACGATTCGCCGCCGAAGCGGCGTCACTGCCCCGAAAGGCCCTCGAGCAGCTGCGAGATCTCGAGGTCGAGCTCCTCGCGGCTCGCGCCGTCGCGAACCAAGAGCCTCGCCACCGCCGCCCGGAAGCGACCGGCCGCAGTCCGGACCAGGCCGGTCACCCGGCCCTCGCTCGTGCCCTCGTCGGCCGCCAAGGCCGCATAGGAGCGTCCCTCGACATGATGCCGGAGGAAGAGGCTCCAATGCAACGACAATCCCTCCGCCTCGCACGCGGCCGCCGCCTGCTCGCAGGCCAGCCGCACCACTTCCCGAGCGTACGCCCGGTCGAAGAGACGCTCCATGGAGGACGAGGCGGGCTCGTCGCCCGCTTCCGCCACCCGTTCGCGGCCGCGGCGGCGCAGCTCCTCCTTCATGAAGAGCAGCATGCCGTTGACCAGCCACCGCCGCAGCCGCATGCCGCTCTCCGCCCACCGTTCGATCCACTCCCGACGGCTCAGGCGACTTGCGAAGAACCCCGCGACGAGATCGTCGCAGTCGCCGAGCTGGCGGTAGGAGGTGGCGGAGAGGTAGAGCGACAGCGGCCGGGCGTAGGTCTCCATGAGGAACCGGCCGAGCTCCTCCGGTCGGTCGCCGTTGAGCATCGCGAGCATCTCGCTGCGCGGCGTGGGATCGAAGATGTCGGGAGTATGGGAGGACACGTCGGCGATTCGTCTCGAGGGTCGAACCGACATCGTACCGATCGCCTCGGACAAATCGCACCGGTCTCGCGCACTCCAATCTCGTGCGCACCGGTGGCGGCCTCGACACGGAGGCCGATCCCCGCCGCGTGATCCTCCTTGCTGGAGAACCGCCGCCCTTCGGATCCGTCCCCGCAGCGCCTCAGCCCTTCGACGCCTCCGCCACGAGCACGAAGCGGCGATCGGAGACCACCACGCCGCCGGGCTTCTCCACGCTGACGGCGAACACGGCGGCCTCGCCCACCGGCAACGCCGCCCGAATGGGCACGATCACCTCGCTCGTTCCGGCGGGCACGTCGAACACGCCCCCATCCACCGGGAAGCGGCTGTCGCGGGTCGAGTCGACGATCCACAGCTGGTACTGGAACTCCCGAGGATCGTTGGCCGCGATGCCGGCGACCCGCAGATAGCCCTCCCCCCGCCCCGCGTTCCAGACCACGTCGCCACAGACCCCCTCGCCATGGCAGAGGGGATCGTCGGTGCAGGCGCCCTCGAACACCGCCGTCGAAGGCGTCCCGAGCAGCGCCTGGCGGAACAGGGTCGGATTGTCCGCCGGCCGCCGAAGCGGGCGATGCGTCGAAGGCC
>CAZQUA010000110.1:0-7692 GCA_964596455.1 uncultured Isosphaeraceae bacterium | reverse complement strand
CGCGGGTGCTGATGGATGCCCTTCGGAGCGACGAGTTGCAGCCGTTTCTCGCCGCTTTGGGCGACGACCCGCTGCAAGGCTTGCAGCAGGGCCTCTCCGCTCGGGTGATGCCGGGCACCAACCTGATCTCCGTGTCCTTCTCCGGCCTCGATCGTCGGTTGGCCCAGGCTGCCGTGAACGCGGTCCTCGCCTCCTACATGCGGATCTACGGGCCGAATGCGGAAACCCAGTACACCCGGACCACGCAGCAGCTTCGCGGCCTGATCACCGATGCGCGGCGGCGGATCGCCGAGCTCGAGTCGGAGCGGGAGCGGGTCATTCGCGACTCGGTCTTCGGGACGATCGCCTCCGAGCAGATGTCGGCGGAGCGGGTCACGACCCTCGTGGCGATGCAGGAGCGGCTGCGGGCGATCGAAGCGTCGAAGGAGCAGATCAACGCCATGGCGGCCGAGGAGGGGCGAGCCGCATCGCCGGACGACGTGCCGCCTCCGAGCGAAGCGACCTTGCTCGCCTTCGACCAGCCGCTCCAGTCGATGGGCGAGGAGTTGGCGGCTCTCGCGACCACGCTCGATGTCAGCGTCGTCCGATTCTCCGAGCAGCATCAGAGCG
The DNA here is from genome assembly GCA_964596455.1 of uncultured Isosphaeraceae bacterium. Classification (GTDB taxonomy): domain Bacteria; phylum Planctomycetota; class Phycisphaerae; order Phycisphaerales; family SM1A02; genus CAZQUA01. The sequence continues at coordinate 7,083 of CAZQUA010000110.1, read as the reverse complement.
TTCGGCAGCTCCGCAACCGCATCACCGCGCTGTCGGAGGGAATCGAGGCCCGCAAGAAGTGGTTGCGGGAGAACTGGAAGGATCAGGCGGGCCCCACCCAGAGCCTGCAGGCGCTCGACCGGCGGGCGACGGAGCTTCAGGAGCAGATGGCTCCGCTCCGCCAGCAGATCGATCAGGACCAGCGGGACCGGGCGAGGGTGGCCACGATCAATGCGGACATCGGCAGGATCCGCGGCGAACTCGCCGGCCTGCAGAACCGCCTCAGCGGACTCGAGACCGAGAGCGAGGCGATCCGGCAAGGTCGGGTGACCATCCGCTCCGAGGCGCAGGTGCCCTCGGCGCCGAGTCGCGATCGCCGGATGCAATACAGCGCCGCCGGGTTCATGGGCGGGTTCGGCGCCAGCATGTTCGGGTTCTTCCTGATCGGGTCGATCGATCGACGGGCCTTCGCCGCAAGGCAGCTCGAGTCGGACCGCGGCCGCCTTCGCCCCCTTGGGGTGGTCCCGGACATGTCCCGCCTCGGAGACAGCGACGACGAGCGGGTGCTGCTCGAGGACTGCATCCACCGCATCCGCAATCGGATCGAGGTGCGGCGGCCCCATGGCGAAGGCGGCTACGCCATCAAGGTCAGCAGTCCGCTGCAGGGCGACGGGAAGACCTCCGTGGCGGCAAGTCTCGGCTGGTCCTATGCCCAGGCCGGCTACCGCACCATTCTCGTCGATGCCGACTTCATCGGACGGGCGCTGTCGCACCAGTTCGGCCTGCTTGGCAAGCCCGGGGTCCGCGAGGCCATGCGAAGCGTCGATCGCCTGCCCGAGTTGACCCATCAGGTCCGTCCGAACCTCGAGGTGATTGCGGCGGGGGCGGATCGCTCGATCTCGGCGGGGCAGCTGCAGCTCGGCGGCGTCCGGGAGTTCGTCCAGCAACTCCGTCGCACCCACGAGATCGTCATCATCGACAGCGGCCCGATGAGCGCCAGCGTCGAAAGCCTGCCGGTCATCGGCGCGGTGGATGGGGTGCTGCTGGTGCTGCGGCGTGGCCGCAACCGCAACCGCCTGCTCGACTGCATCGAGGACATCCGCCACGTCGGCAGCGAGTACCTCGGCGTGGTGCTGAACTACGCGAGCCTCGCGGACTGCCAGCGGTACTCCTCGCTCTCCCGGGTATCGGCGGAAGTGGAGGCGGCCGACGGCGGCGACGACGACGGCCGGGGCGAGGCGGAGCATCCGGTCGTCTCGGTGCTGGGGCAGCGGGCGGTCGAGGAGACGGATGCCCCGGACGGCGGGATGCCAGCGGAGGACGGCCGGCGTTGAGCGAGACGGCGACATCCCCGGGAGCGGCGACCCGACTGGGCGGATGGACCAGCGTGGCGAGGCGTCCGCGCCTCTGGGGGTTGCACGCGGCCGAGCTGCACGATGCCTGGTGGCGAACCCAGGGCGTGGCATGGGTTCGCCGGGGCGATCGCCGGACTCCGCCCGCCGACGCCGAGCTGTACCTGCTGACCGAACCCGAGCAGCTGGTGCTCTTCGACCTCGACTCTCTCACCGAGTCGCTGACCTGGAACCGTCCGGACCTGACCCGCCTGCGGGTGGTGACGGCTGCGGCGGACACCTACCGGGAGCGGGTGGTGACCTCGCGCGACGGACGCGTTCTCGCCATCCGCCGCGACTACTCCGCGGAGCTTCGGGGCGGTCATCGGGTGGTGCTGACGATCCGCCGGGACCTCGCGGAGCTCTGGAGCCGTGCCGAGGATCGCCGAGTCGGCTGGATCGGCCTTCGATCCTGCGCGAGTTGGAGCCGGAGCGACCACTACCGAGTGCCTGGCGAGGTGTATCGGGTGGGCGACGCCGCGCAGGAGGGGTCGATGCTGAGTCGCCTCATCGACCGCTGGCGCGATCCCGACCGGGTCTTCCCCGAGCTTCGGGAAGTGGCCCCGGGCGTTTGGGCCGAGCGGGGCTCCGCTGCGGCAGGCTTGATGATCGGCCCGGCATGGGTCGGGCGGATCCCCGCTGCCGCCGCCGAGGCGGTCCGTCTCGTTGGGCCCGCGTGGATGCCTGACGACGCCGCCGATACGGGGCCGGGCATCGCATCGCTCCCGATCCGCGAGATCGGCGAGCCGATCCGCCGAAACGGCGGAACGGCCCCCCCGGCAACCGCAGGCGCGTACGACCTCGCCAAGCGGGCGATCGACATGGTCGCAAGCGCCGGAGCGCTGCTGGTCCTCTCGCCGCTGCTGGCGGCGGTGTCCGCGGCGGTCTTGGTCACCGACGGATGGCCGATCCTCTTCGGCCACGAGCGGCAGACCCGCGGCGGGCGGACCTTCCGTTGCTGGAAGTTCCGCACCATGCGGCGAAATGCCGAGTCGATGGTGGATCGACTTCGCGAGAGCAATCTCTGCGATGGTCCGCAGGTCTACATCGCCGACGACCCTCGGGTGACGAGGCTCGGTCGATTTCTTCGCCGCTTTCACCTCGACGAGCTTCCGCAGCTGTGGAACGTCCTCGTGGGCGACATGAGCCTGGTCGGCCCGCGGCCGAGTCCGGAGCGGGAGAACCGCCTCTGCCCGGCGTGGAGGGATGCGCGTCTGAGCGTGCGGCCCGGCATCACCGGACTGTGGCAGGTCTCGCGGACCCGCCAGCCCGGCCTCGATTTCCAGGAGTGGATCCGCTTCGACATGCAGTACGTGCAGGAGCGGAGCCTTTTGATGGACCTTCGGATCGTCTTCCTGACCCTTCGTCAACTGTTCCCGGGGAGGAGCACCCATGCCTCTCAGTAAGAGAGCCCGACGCCGCCTGCTTCTGTTGGCGGTTCTTGCCGTGGTGATGGCGGGTGGTGTCGCGGGGGCGTACGCCCTGTGGCGCCTCCAGTCGCAGCGGAACTTCGAGAACTCGCTGGCGAGGGGACTCGAGGCCTTCCAAAAAGGTGAGCACCAGGAGACTCTGCAGCTCCTCGGCCCGCTGCTGCGGCGGCTGAACGACAACCACGAGGTCGTCTTCGCGGTGGCATCGAGCCGCTACGCCGTGCCGGAGCAGGACGACGGCCACATCCTGCCGGCGTTGCGTCTCTTCCGACGCGCTGCGGAGTTGAAGGACGACGACCTTGCATCGCGCGAGGTGCTGCTCGAACTCTACCCGCAGCAGGGGTTCCTTCGTGAAGCCATGGACACCGCTGACGAGGTCCTGACCATGGCTCCGGGGCACGCCAAGGCGCTGGAGACCCGCGCCCGGGGCTATGCGGCGATGGGCCGGTGGCCCGAGGCCACCGCCGACAGCGAGGAACTCGTCCGCCTCTATCCCAACGAGGAGCGATGGAAGCAGATGCAGGTCTCGGTGGCGCTCGCGGGCGGCATGACCCCCGACGAGGTGCTCGTGCTCACCGAGTCGTGGCCGCCGGCGGATCCCCCGGACGGCCTCAACAACCTCATCCGGGCGTCGCTGCGGACGGTGATGGGCCGAGGCGACGAGGCGGCCCCCCTGATCGATCAGGGCGTGGTGCTCGGCGCAGGGACGATCGACAACCTGCGGGCCATGATGTCGATGCTCGATGACCTCGGCCGGGCCAGTCAGTCCGAGGATCTCTTGCGGCGGTTCATCGAGCGGGAGGCCTGGAGCGAGGACTTGGCGGATCTCGCCACCGCATGGGCCTTCGCGCAGTCGAGGGGCGATCTCGTTCGCGAGTTCTGCCTTGAGGCGATCGAGTCGGGTTCCCCTGTGGGCGTCGAAGCCTTGGCCCGGGGTGCGGCGATGTCCCTGGCCATGGCTCCCTCGACCGCATCGCAGATCGTCGATCGTCTCCGCACGGCCGTGGGGTCGAGTGCGGTCCAAGTCCCGCTGCATCAGGCGATGCTGCAGGGAGTCGAGGCGGTGATGGCCCTCCGCGATGGCGGGGGCATGGATGGCTATCAGCGCCTGAGGCAGGCGGCGGCCCGCCACGCCGGCAACGAGGTGCTGGAGACCCTGCTCGGGCAGGCGTCCCTGATGGTTGGCGATGCCTCCGCATCGAGACTGCCGTCGTCGACGGATGGAGGCTCCCCATCGCTGCAGCAGATGCTTCTGCAGGCGGAACTTCAGCTTCGATCCGGTCGCATCGTGGATGCGATGGCAATCGCGTTGGAGGCGATCCAGAGGCATCCCGGCCGTGTCGAGCCGGTGGCGATCCTGACCGACGGCTGGTCGCGAGTCGCGGCCATACCCGCCGATCTCCGCGATCGGATCCGCGCCGCGACCGGCAGCGACACCGCGTTCGACCTCGCGACCCGCGTCTACGAGGCGGCCGGCACGGTGCCCCAGGTCGCCCGACTTCTTGCTCGGGCGGCGATCGCCGCAGGCCGCATGGATGTCGTCGAGGACGTGGTGGTGGCGGCGGAGGGCGATCAGGCGCACGGCTCGCTTGAGCTCTTCGAGCTGGCGTCGGAGATTCCGGTCGAGCAAGCCGAACTCCGCGGCCGCCTGGTGTCGCGCATGCGGCAGCTCGACCCCGACGATCCGCGGGTGGCGATCATCGAGGTGGGCACGGCCGTGAACGATCTTGCGATCGAGGATGCGAAAGCCCGGCTGCCCCTCGCCCACGAGGACGCTGCGATCCGCGCGGTGGCATGGCTCACGCTTCTGCAGGCCGCGGCGGACGGCGATGAGGCGGACTTCCTCGGCATCGTCGATGCGGCGGCGGAGTCGGAGCGGGGCAACCTCCGCCTGATGTCGCAGCTGCTGTCCGATCGCCGGATCTGGAGCGAGCAAGCGAGGGTCGGCCGGATCGTGGATGCGGTCGCGTCCATTCTTGGCGAGGACAGCGAGGCGGTCATCCTGGCGCGAGCCAATGCGGCGCTCGCCTTCACGCCGGACGATGAGACGGCGATCGCCTCCTCCCTGCGGAAGGTCAACGAGCTGTCGGTGGGGGGCGCCGAGTCCCTCGCGGTGGGGGTCACCCTGCTGCGTCTTCTGCAGATCGACGCCTCGGGCGAGCTGGCGACGGCGACTCGCCTCGGGCAGCGTCTTATCGCCCGGAATCCGGATGCCTTCGAGCTCTACCCGCTCGTGATCGAGCTGCTGCAGCGTCAGGGCATGCTCGACGAGGCCGACCGGTACCTCCGGCAGTTCGAGCAGATCGACCGCGCCGGGATCCTCTCGGCGCGTCAGCGGGCCGGCCAGTACTTCCAGGAGGGGGACTTCGCCGGTCTCGTGCTGACCCTCGCCGGACTCGCCGACCGCAGCGGGGCGATTCGAGACCTGCTGCTTCTGGCGCAGGCGCAGGAAGCCACCGGCGAGTGGGGCAAGGCGGAGGAGACCTATCGCCGCGCCATGGAGGCTGGCGAGGTCCCGTGGGACGGCATCGCGAGGCACGCCGCGCTGCTCACCCGAACCGGCCGCCTCGACGAAGCGTCGGCGATGCTCGATGCCAACCAGGAGTCCTTCCCAACGGGTCTGCTCTCGCTCGTCCGCGGCGAGCTGCTGATGGGCCTCGGGGACCTGAACTCCGCCGAGCGGATGTTCGCCGAGGCGACCGAGCTCGATCCGACGTTGCCCGGCGGCTGGCGGTACCTCGCAGCGGTCCGCGATCGAGATGGCCGGCGGGCCGAAGCGGTGGAAGCGGCATTCCGGGGCCTCGCGCTGCTGCCCGACGATGAGCCGCTGCAGTCGCTGGTCCTCGGTGCGGCCCTGCAGAGCCCGGAGATGGCCGATCGGGTCGTGCAGTTGGCGCAGCAGACGGCGATGCTGTCTCCAGCGTTCACCCAGGCCCTGCAGATCCTCCGCAGCTGCCGCCGCGAGGGCGGCGTGATCCGCCCCGACGAGTCGCAGCTGCGGGCGGCACGAGAGCTGTGCAGCACGATTCCCGGCTCGATGATCGTGTGGCGGACGGCGGTGGCCATGCACGATGCCGCGGGCCGGATTGCGGAGTCGCGTTCGCTCGCGGCGGCGGCGGCCCGCCGCTTCACCGATGCCGTCGAACCGGCCTCGTGGCAGGTCCGCCTCGCGGCAGCGAACGGCGATCTCGACGAGGCGGTGCGCCTGTGCCTTGATTGGCGGCGGCGTTCCTTCCCCGAGACCCGCCAGGTCGACCAGAGCGAGGCGACGCTGCAGATCGCGAGAAACCGTCCGCAGGAGGCCTACGAGCTGCTCGAGCCCTATCAGGAGGCGATCGTGGCCGAGGCCCAGACGACGCCCGGACCGTATCGGGCCCTGCTTGCGTCGATGCTGATGACGGGGCGATTCCGCGAAGCGATCCAAATCGCCGCCGACGAGCTCGCCCGCTCGCCGGAGGCTCGCGCCGCGTGGGCAAGGATCGCGTCGCTGGCCCCTGCCGCCTCGGCCTTTCAGGCGATGCTGGCCCTTGAGGCGGCGACGCCCACGGACATCCGCAGTCGCTCGGTGCTCGTTGCCGACTGGGTGGCGTTCCATGAGCGGCATCCCGGCGGCGGCGGTCTCGCCCGGGCCCGGGCCCTGCTGCCGGCCCGGCTTGCGGCTCCGGTCGACTTCGACACTCGCCTGAAGACGATCGCCGCATCCGCCGTGGCGATGGCGGCGGGGGATCCCGCCGAGGCGAATCGCCTGCTTCAGTCGGTGATCGATTCCTACTCCCCGGCCGATCGCGATCGCGCGACCGCCATCATGAGCCTGCCGCCCGAGCAACGCCTTGCGGCGTTCGCGGAGTTCGAGCCGCTGCTCTTCGCCCTCAACAACATGGCGATGAACCTCGTCGAGACGAGGGGCGATCTGCCGCTGGCGTTGCGTCGGATCGACGAGGCGATGGCGATCCTGCCGAACGAGCCGAATCTGCTCGACAGCCGCGCCCAGGTGCTCCTGGCACTGGGGCAGGTGGCCGAGGCGGAGCGGGCCGTGGCCGGCTCGCTCGCCGGGGCAGGGGCCAACCCGCAGGTGGCGCTGACGGCGGCCGAGGTGCTGCTGGCCAACGGCCGGTCGCTCGAGGCGAGGCAGTTGCTGCAGGGCGTGCGAGCAGGCGTCGCGGCGGAGCCTTGGCCCTCGCAGAAGCTCCAGGAACGCCTTGCCCGTCTCGAGGAGCTTGCCCGCGACTGAGCACGTTTGACCAGATCCCGCCGCGTGCGGGCGACAGGAGCACGCGCATGGA
>CAZQUA010000109.1:0-7737 GCA_964596455.1 uncultured Isosphaeraceae bacterium | reverse complement strand
ACGAGGTCGAGACCGACCAGTGCTCGCGGCTCGCGGACTTCCGCCGCCGCCGCGACGGCGACCGGGTGAAGGCCTCGCTCGACTCGATCCGCGCCGCCTGCCGCAAGGGCGAGAACGCGATGCCGGCGCTCGTCGAGGGCGCCGATGCCGGCTGCACCCTCGGCGAGATGGTGCAGGCGATGGCGGACGTCTACGGCCGCTACTCCGGCGGCCCGGAGTGGTGAGCATCGCCGTGGGAGGGCGTTGGTAGCATCCCGCGGCGGCGCCCGCGGCTTCGGGCCGCGGCGGTCGCCTCAGGGAGGCTCTCCATGCGGATCATCCTGGCAGCGGCGGCGGGGGCGGCGGTGGCCTTCCTGTGGGGGGCCATCTCCTGGGCGGTGCTGGCGCTCCCGGCCGAGGCGAGCGGCCGCCTCGACGGAGTCGCCGGCGAACGCCTCGCGGCGGCGATCGGCGACGAGGTCGAGGAGACCGGCGTCTACTTCGTGCCGGTGCCCCCGGAGCTTCCGCCGGACGCGAGCGACGCCGATCGCAACGCCGCCATGGAGGCGTTCCTCGAGCGGCACCGGCAGGGGCCGCTCTTCATGCTCGTCTGGCTCGAGGAGGGAGCGGTTCCGATGGCGCCGGCGTTCCTCCTCAACGGCCTGCTGATCTCCTTCGTGGCCGCGCTGCTCGTGGCGGCGGCGATGGCGGCGGTGGGAGGCGGCTTCGGGCGGCGGTTCGCGATCGCCCTTGCGATGGGCACCTTCGCGGCCCTCGTCTCCCACGGCGTCTACTGGAACTGGTTCATGTTCCCCGACGCGTGGACCGCCGCGATGGCCGCGGACCTGCTCGTGGGATGGGGCCTTGCCGGGCTGGCGATGGCGGCGATCGTTCGGCCGCGGAGGCCGGCGGCGGCATGAGCGAGCGGATCCGATTCCAGGGCCCCAAGGGCACCCGCGACTTCTATCCGCCGCAGATGGCGGTGCGGCGGCGGATCGAGGAGGTCTGGCGGCGGGCCTCCATCGACTGCGGATTCGAGGAGATCGAGGGCCCCTCCTTCGAGCATCTCGATCTCTACACCCTCAAGAGCGGCGAAGGCATCGTCTCGGAGCTCTTCTCCTTTCGCCGCGCCGGGGGCGACGACGACTACGCGCTTCGCCCGGAGTTCACCCCGACCCTCGCCCGCATGGCGGCGGCAAAGGGGCACTCCCTGCCGCTGCCGACGAAGTGGTTCGCGATCCCCTCGCACTACCGCGCGGAGCGGCCGCAGCGGGGGCGGCTGCGGGAGTTCCTGCAGTGGAACGCCGACGCCATCGGCCTCGGCGAGCCGGATGGCGAGGCCGAGGTGATCGAGGCGGCGGTGCTCGCGCTCGAGCGGTTCGGCCTCTCGCCCCGCGACGTGCAGGTCCGCATCAGCCATCGCGAGGCGGCGGCGTCGCTGCTCCGCGGCCTCGGCACGCCGGAGGCGTCGCTTCCGGCGGGGTTCGAACTGCTCGACCGACTCGACCGCCTGCCCCCCGAGGAGATCGCAAGGCGGGCGGCGGCGATCGGCCTCGACGCGGCGGGCGTGGAGCGCCTGGGGGTCTGCCTCGCCGCGGCGGTGCCGCTTCGGGAGCCGCTCGAGTCGATCGCCGCGGGCATGGGCGTGGCGGCGACGCAGGTCGAGCCGCTCGGCCCGCTGCAGGAGCGTCTTCGCCGGGCGGACCTGCTCGACTGGTGCACCTTCGATCCGGGCATCGTGCGTGGCCTCGCCTACTACCGAGGCATCGTGTTCGAGATCCACGAGACCGGCGGCGCCGAGCGAGCCGTGGCGGGGGGCGGTCGCTACGACGGCCTCATCTCCCTCGTCGGAGGGCCGGATCTGCCGGCCTGCGGCATGGGCATGGGCGACGTGGTGCTGTCGCTGGTCCTTCGGGACCGTGGCCTGCTCGCCGAGGACGATGGCGAGGCGCTGCTGCCCCGCCCGGATGCGTTCGTGCTGGCGCTCTCCGAGGAGGCGGCGGCGGCCGTGCCCGGGTTGCTGCGGACGCTTCGGCGGGCGGGCCTGCATGCGCGGGCGAGCCATCGGGCCACCCGGAACGTCGGCAAGCTGCTCGCCGACGCGAGCCGCTGCCGGGCCCGCCATGCGGTGATCCTCGATGCCGGCCTCGCCGAGGGGCGGGCGACGCTGAAGGATCTCGATGGCGGGCAGCAGGCGGAGGTGCCCCTCGGGGAGCTCGCCGCCCGTCTCGCGGGCAGCGGGCCCACATGAGCGTCCGAGGTCCTCGCCTGCTGGTCGTCGTCGCCGTCGACGCGGAGGCGGAGGCCCTTGCGCCCGCCGGCCTCGGCGAGATCGTGGTCGCAGGCATCGGCCGCACCAACGCCGCGGCGGCGACCACCGAGGCCCTGCTGCAGCGGGGGCCCTTCGATGCGGCCGTGTCCGTCGGCATCGCCGGGGCCTTGCCCGGATCGGACCTCGCCATCGGCGACGCCGTGATCGCCACGGAGTCGGTCTACTTCGAGGAAGGCATCGAGACCCCCGCGGGCTTCCTCGACAGCATCGGCCTGGGCTTTCCCCTCGGGCCCTTCCCGGGCAATCGGATCCCCGGCGATGCGGCGATGCGATCCCGCCTGCAGGGCCTCGGCCGCTTCGCGCCGATCGCCACCGTGGCCACCTGCTCCGGCACCGATCGCCTCGCGATCGAGGTCGCCTCGCGGACCGGAGCCGTCGCCGAGGCGATGGAGGGAGCCGCGGTCCTGCATGCCGCAGGCCGCCTCGGGGTCGCCGCCCTCGAGGTGCGGGTCGTGAGCAACACCACCGGCGACCGTCCGCGGCAGCGATGGGATCTTCCCCGCGGGCTCGCGTCGCTGCGGGCGGTCGGGTTGGGCCTCGCGTCGCGTCTGCGGTCCGCCTGACCGGCGGGGGCGGGGCCGTTTCCGGACCTCGTTCGCGGAACCCTCGCTCCCAAGGCCAAAGGCGACGCTCCCCGCTCAACCGAGGACGGCTTTGCGCCGATGCCGGAAGGGTCCGACGCCGCGATCGCGGCGGGGCCGGAGCATCGATCCATGGGCATCCCGCTGTTCTCGGGCCAGACTTCGCCGATCCTCGTCGACTTCGGCCAGTCGTCGATCAAGTGCCTGCAGGTGACCGGAGGCGCCTCGCCGAGCATCGTGGCGGCGGCGGAGCTGCCGATCCCGCCGGCGCTTCGCGACGATGCCGAGGCGTCGCTCGACTTCGTGGGCGATGGCTTGCCGGACCTGCTTCGCCGCCGGGGCTTCCGGGGACGACGCGTCGTCGCCGCGGCGTCCGCCGCCTCGATGACGGTGCAGCACCTGCAGCTCGCGCCGAGCGAAGGGGTGGATCTCCGCGAGCAGGTCAAGCTCGCCATGGCGACCCGCCTCGGCCGCTCCGCCGAGCAGTTCGTGATCCGGTCGATCTCCGTGGGCGAGGTCCATCGCGACGGCACCATCCGCCACGAGCGGATCTGCTTCGCGACCCCCCGCGACGAGGTGATGCGGGTGGTCGAGATGTTCCGCCGCCACCGCTACTCGGTGGTGGGCATGCACGACGGCTTCCAGTCGGTGCTGCGGGCCTTCGCCCATCTCCATCGCCGCGAGGAGGACCGCGAGCTCCGCACGCTCTACATCGATCTCGGCTGGAGCCACACCAAGGCTGCCATCGCCCACGGCGATCGCCTGGTGTTCGCCAAGTGCATTCCCGTGGGCGGACGGAACTACGGCACGGAGTTCGGCTCGGCGGCCGACGCGGCCCCTTCGGCTCCCGCCCGCAGCGAGGCCCTCGACGGCCTCGATGCCGCCTTCGCCTCGCTTCGGCTCGCGATGGGGCGGCGGGGCGGAGAGGGGTCGCCACCGCGTGCGGCGAGCGTGCTTGAAGCGGATCGCCGCCTCGGTCGCCCCGCACCGGGCGTCGCCGGACCCATCGATTCGGAGTCGGCCGCGGCGCATCCCGGGGAGGTCCTCGAGCAGCTCGGGCAGGAGCTCTCGATGTGCATCCGCTACTACCAGTCGGTGTTCCCGGAGTCGGCGGTCGATCGGGCCATCTTCGTCGGCGGGGAGGCCCGTCGCCTCGCGGTGTGCCAGTCGATCGCCCGGGCCCTGCGGCTGCCGGCGCAGCTCGGGGACCCGCTTGCCCGCCTCGGCGGGATGGAGCGGTCGGGACTCGCCGAGGGCCCTCACCCCGGCTGGGCCGTCGCGTGCGGCCTCGGCAGCGCTCCCGCGGATCTCTGAACCCTCCTCCGGGCCCGCGAGGCCCTCGCCCAGGATCGGACCATGCACGACACCAGCTTCCTTCCCGACGACTACCTCGCGGCGGCGCGGGAACGCCGCACCAACGTCGCCGGCCTCGTCCTGTTCGCCGCGGTGCTTGGCGGCGTGGCGATCTGGTTCACCCGCAGCAACGTGGAGTACCGCGAGGTCCGCGACCGTCAGGAGCAGGTGGGCCACTCCTTCGCCGCGGTCGCGGATCAGATCCGCGACATGCAGGAGCAGGAGCGGACCCGCGAACTGATGCTCGACAAGGCTCGCCTCGCCATGTCGCTCGTCGATCCGATGCCGCGGTCGATCATCCTCGCCGAGCTGGTCGGGCGGATGCCCGAGCGGGTGAGCCTCGTCGACCTGCAGCTGCGGAGCGAAGTCGTCCGCCCCGCACGGGCCAAGGCTCCCGCGGCGAGGACGCCCGCCAAGGCGGGAGGCCGCGACGCGGCCGCCGAGAAGGCGGCGCCGGCAAGGGCGGAGCCGGTGCGTCACGCCATCAATCTCGTGCTGGTCGGCAACGCCCCCACGGACCTCGATCTCTCCGCCTACCTGCAGTCCCTGACGAGCTTCGATCTCTTCGAGTCGGTCCGCCTCGAACTCTCCGAGGAGCGGGACGCCGGCGGACAGCCCACCCGCCACTTCCGCATCGCGATCCGGATCGGCCCCGACGCCGACGTCCGGCGGAGCCGCTCGATCCTGGAGCGAGGCGGGGTGGTCGAGGAGGAGGGCGACGGATCGCCCGAGGCCACGGAACCCCGCGGCACGCTGCAGGCGGCGGCGGGCGAGGAGGGCATCTGACATGCGATTCGGCACTCGTGAAGCGACGTTCCTGGCCCTGGTGCTCGCGGTTCCCGTGGCCGCCTGGCTGCTGGTGTTCCAGCCGCGGCACGACCAGATCCGCGCCGCCCGCGCCGAGGTCGAGGTCAAGCAGGCCAAGCTGCAGCAGCTCGCCGAGGTGGGGGTCCGCATCGAGGATCTCCGCAGCGCGATCCTCGAGGGACGGGAGGCTCTCGGCCGCCTCGAGCGGCGGGTGCCGGACCGCTCCGGCATCGACGCGATCCTGCAGCAGATCACCCAGCTCGCGATGGACCATCGCCTGGTGATCCGCTCCATCAAGGGCGACTCCCCGGTGGCGGCGCCGCTCTACATGGAGCTGCCCCTGCAGATCTCCATCGAGGGGCCCTTCGAGGGCTTCTACGGATTCCTGCTGGCGATCGAGTCGATGGAGCGGATCACGCGGGTGCAGCAGCTCCGCATGACCCGGGTGGTCGAAGGCAAGGCGGTGCCGAGCGACCCCGATCCGGGCCTTCGCATCGACATGACCCTCAGCATCTTCTTCGATCCGGCGGCCAACGCGGCGTCCTGACGCCGGGACAGGAGACGACCATGGCGATCCTTCAGCGAACCTCCGGTCCCCGCAGCTCCGAGGAGCGGCTCCGTCCCGCCGAGTGGCGGACGCCGGCCGCCGCCGAGGCGAGCGAGGAGTTCGACGACGCCCCGGAGCCGCGGGTGCTGCACCGGGTGGGCTCCACCACCATGGTCGTCGCCCTGATGGTGGTGGTGGCGATCGTCGGCCTCTACAGCATGCGGAATCTCGGAACGCTCTCGGCGGCGACGATGCTCCCTCGCGAGGTGGAGGCGCTGGTGTCGTCGGTGCTCGCCCCCAAGGCCGATCCGCAGCGGAGCGGCGAGGGGGCCGCCGACGGCCTCGACGACCGCGGCGTCTTCGGCCTGCTCGACGCGGACCTGCGGCTGCGGCTGCAGGTGCCCCTCGCGTCGCTCGACCGCAATCCCTTCGAGCCCTGGCGGGATCCCGCGGCGGTGACGCCGCGGGCGGTGCCGGTCGCGGCGGCCCCGCGGAACGGCGAGGCGGAGGCGTGGGATCGCGAGATGGACCGGATCGGAGGATTGCTGCAGCTCAAGTCGACCCTCGGCGGCGGCAGCGACCGGGCCATGGCCAACATCAACGGGCGCCTCATCCGGCTCGGCGACGTGTTCGCGGTGGAGACCGCGGATGCGGAGTTCCGCGTCGAGCGCATCGATCTCGACGAGGTCGCGCTGCGGGCCCGCAACGCCCGGCTCGGCACCTCGCGGGAGATCGTCATCCGCGTCCATCGCGGCTTCTGAACCCCGTCGAGGCTTCCCTGCGATGAACCACGAACCCCGCGGCATCGGCCGCTTCGACGAGGCGCCCCCGCAGGATCCCGCGTCCGCCGCGGTGGGAACGCCGCTTGCGGAGTGCGGTTCGCTGAGCCGCCTCTACATGCCGGATGCCGCCGAGCGGGGGCCGACGGTCGACCTTGGGCAGCGCCTCGTCGAGGCCGGGGCGGTCACGCCCGAGCAGCTCGAGACGGCCCGGCGGGTGCTGCGGCAGACGCCCGGCCGCCGCCTCGGCGAGATCCTTCTCGGCATGGGCGTCTCCGAGGCGACCATCCAGGAGGCCGCCGCCGAAGCCGCGGACATGCCCTTCCGCCGCCTCTCTGCCGCCGAACCGCCCGATGCGGAGCTGCTCGCCCGCCTCGGCAGCGACTTCTGCCGACGCCATGGGGTCATTCCCATCGGCCGCGAACAGGGCCGCGTCGTCGTGGGCACCGTCAATGCCGAGGAGGTCTTCCTGCTCGACGACGTGAAGCGCCGCCTCGGCGTGTCCCTCGTGCGGCAGGTGCTCATCACCGCCGGCGACCTCGAGGCGGCTCTTGCCGCGTCGGAGGGGCCCGCCGAGGAGGTGGACATCTCCAGCCTGCTCGCGGAAGTCGCCGAGGACGACGTGGAGGTGCAGCGGGAGGAGGAGGTCGCCGACGACATCGAGCGTCAGGCGGAGAGCTCGCCGGTCGTCCGCTTCGTCAACCACATCATCCAGACGGCGGTGAAGGAGGGAGCCAGCGACATCCACCTCGAGCCGGGCGACCGGCACCTGCGGGTCCGCTTCCGGATCGACGGCCTGCTGTTCGAGGCGATGACGCCGCCGCGGCAGATGCACGCGGCGATCACCAGCCGCATCAAGATCATGGCGAATCTCGACATCGCCGAGCGCCGCATGCCCCAGGACGGCCGGATCCGCGCCACCGTGCTCGGCCGCCCCCTCGACATCCGCGTCTCGACGGTGCCCACGCCGCTCGGCGAGAAGTCGGTGCTGCGGCTCCTCGACAACCGGTCGATCCAGGTCACGCTCGACCAGCTCGGCTTCTCGCCCCAGACCCTCGACGGCTGGAAGGACCAGATCCAGCAGCCGCACGGGATCATCCTGGTGACCGGGCCCACCGGTTCCGGCAAGACCACCACCCTCTACAGCTCGATCCGGCAGATGGACATGCGTCGCATGAACATCTCCACCGTCGAGGATCCGGTGGAGTACCACCTCTCCGGGATCACCCAGATCCAGACCCACGACCGCATCGGCATGTCCTTCGCGCGGGCCCTCAAGGCGCTGCTGCGTCAGGATCCCGACGTGGTGATGGTCGGCGAGATCCGCGACCTCGACACCGCGGTCACCGCGATCCAGGC
>CAZQUA010000108.1:0-7822 GCA_964596455.1 uncultured Isosphaeraceae bacterium | reverse complement strand
GGCGATCCACCGCGAAGGTGATCCCGAACGGCGCCGGCCAGTCGCCCGCCTGCAGGACCAGGATCCCGCTGCGATCCACCTCCCACAGCAGCGCCGCGGCCGAGGCGAGCAGGCCGAGCGAGCCGGCCATGCCCACGGCCCGCTGGAGGCGGAGGCTCCGCCACGCGACGAGCGAGACCGCGCCGGCGACGAGCGGCACGATCACCGGCAGCGCCGGCAGCAGAGGCGCGACGCTCACGGCTCCTGCTCCGAGAAGGCGGAGGTGTCGTCGGCGCCGGCGACGATCCAGACGCGGCTGATCAGGGCCAGCGCGAACGCCACCACCCCGAAGGAGATCACGATGGCGGTCAGGATCAGCGCCTGCGGCAGCGGGTCGGTGGCCCCGGCCGGCAGGACCTCGGCGCCGTCGGGGATGATCGCCGGCCGGGCCCGTTCGAGGCCGCCGGCGGTGAAGATGACGATGTTCGCGGCGTGCCCGATCAGCACCAGGCCCATCACCAGGCGCATGATGCTGCGGCGAAGCATCATGTAGAGGCCGCATCCGAAGAGGATGCCCGCGATGACCGCGAAGAGGAGGTTCACCGGCCGGCCCCCTCCCCCGCCTCGAGCATCGTCAGCACCATCAGCAGGGCCACCCCGAGGACAAGGGTGTAGACCCCGAGATCGAAGAGCAGCGGGGTTCCGAGGTGCACCACCGTGCCTGCGAAGGTGACCTCGGTCCACAGTCCCGTGAAGAACGGACGCCCAAAGAGCAGCGGCAGCAGGGCGCTGACGAGGGCGATCAGCAGGCCGATCCCGATCAGCGACCGCAGGTCGATCGGGATCGTCCGGCGGGTCTCCCGGGGATCGAACGCCAGCGCATGCAGGGCGAACGCCGCGGCGGCCACGAGGCCGCCCACGAAGCCTCCGCCGGGCTTGTTGTGCCCCTGCAGCAGCACCACCACCGAGAAGAGCAGCAGCAGCGGCAGCAGGAAGCGGACGGCGGTTCGCAGGATCGCGGAGTTCATGGGTCAGTTCCGGCTTCCGATCCGCCCCGGCCGCAGCAGCGCGAACACCCCGATGGCGGCGATCGCGAGCACGGTGATCTCGCCGAGGGTGTCGAGGGCCCGGAAGTCGACGAGGATCACGTTGACCACGTTGCGGCCGTAGCCGCCGAGGTAGCTGTTGGCCCCGAACCACGCGGCGGCATCGCGATCGGGACTCGCATCGGCCGCCACCAGCACCAGCAGGGACACCAGGGTGCCCGCCACCGCCGCCATGAAGACGTCGGCGGTCCGCTGCAGGCCGGTGGAGATGGTCCGGAAGTCCGGGAGCCGCCGGAAGACCAGCACGAAGAGGATGACGGTCAGGGTCTCGATGGCGATCTGGGTCATCGCCAGGTCGGGCGCGCCGTACATCACGAACATCACCGCGACGCCGAAGCCCGCGAGCCCCAGCGCCGCGACCGCGGTGATGCGGGACCGCGCCGTCGAGGCCGCGATCGCCGCGATCGCGATCACCGCCGCGATCAGGGCCTCGTGCCAGCGGACGTCGAGCGACGCGAGATCGATGCTCACGCCGCCCCGCGACCAGAGCGTGGTGCCCACCAGCCCCACCGCGGTCCCCACGGTGATGAAGAGGTAGGAGCGGAGATGGCCGCTCTGCAGGACCCGGGTCTGCCCCTCGCTGATCGCCACCAGCCCGCGAAGGCCGGCCTCGTAGGCGGCGGCGGGGCCGACCGGATCGAGGAAGCCGAGGCGGCCGAGGCCGGCCCGCACCGCGCCGCGGAAACGGAAGGCGGCGCCGCCGAGCACCAGCGCCGTGACCCCGGCGGCGAGGGCCGCGTTGAAGCCGTGCCACAGGGAGAGCTTCGCCGTGACCGCCTCGCCGGCGATCGCCGAGGCGGCGGAGGCGACGAGCGGCGCCGCGAGGAACGGCAGCAGGCCCAGGGCCAACCCCAGCGCCGCCAGGACCGCCGGCCCGAGCAGCAGCGACGCGCCGGGGGCATGGGGCTCATGCGGCGTCGCCGCGGGGGCGCCGAGGAACGGCTTCACGCCAACGAGAAGGGAGATCGCCACCGTCAGCGCCGCGGCGGCGACGGTGGCGGCAAGCATCGCTCCCGACCAGAACGGCGCGGCCAGGACCTGCTCGATGATCGCCTCCTTGGCGATGAAGCCGAGCAGCGGCGGCCACCCCGCCATCGAGGCGGCGGCGACGGCCGACACGATGAAGAGACGCGGCATGGCGTGGCGAAGGCCCCCGAGACGCTCCGCGTCCCGCTCGCCGCAGCCGTGGTCGATGGCCCCGGCGACCATGAAGAGCGACCCCTTGAACAGGGCGTGGGCGAGGAGATAGGCGATCGCCGCCGTTGCCGCTGCGGCGGTGCCGATCCCGATCGCCATGACGATCAGGCCGAGCGACGAGACCGTCGAGTAGGCGAGCAGGCGCTTGAGGTCACGCTCCCGCATGCCCAGCACCGCCCCCACCACCATCGTGGTTCCGCCGAAGGCCGCAAGCAGCGGCCCCCACAGCTCGGCGGCGGCGAAGAGCGGGGCCATCCTCGCGAGCAGGTAGATGCCCGCCTTGACCATCGTCGAGGAGTGGAGGTAGGCGCTGACCGGAGTGGGCGCCGCCATCGCTCCCGGCAGCCAGAAGTGGAAGGGGAAGCAGGCGCTCTTGGTGAAGGCGCCCGCCGCGAAGAGCAGCACGATCGGAATGAACAGGCGGTGCCGGACGATCGCGTCGGCGTTCTCGAGCAGGACCGGGATCTCGTAGGAACCGCCGATCCCCCGGAGCATCAGGATGCCTACGAGCAGGGCGAGGCCGCCGGAGCCGGTCACGAGCAGGGCCTGCAGCGCCGCCCGGCGGGCCTCGAGGCGACGGTGGTCGAAGCCGATCAGCAGGTAGGAACTGACGCTCGTGAGCTCCCAGAAGACGAAGAGCGCCAGGAGGTTCTCGCTCCATACCGCGCCGAGCATCGCCCCCATGAAGAGCAGCAGGAACGCATGCAGGCGAAGACGGCGGGGATCGTCGGCGAGGTAGCCGTCCGCGTAGATCAGGATCAGGCCGCCGACTCCGCAGATCAGCAGTCCGAAGAGCAGCGAGAGCCCATCGAGGCGAAGCGACAGGGTCAGGCCCAGCGGCGCCGCCCACGCATGGGACTCCCGCACCGCCTCGCCCGCGAGCACCCCCGGAGCCACCGCGAGCATCCAGGCGACGATGCCGAAGGGCACGAGGGAGAAGGCGACCCCAGCGCCGCGGCCCAACGCTCGCCCCGCCCACGGCGCCACTCCTGCGAGGAGGAACACCGCCGCCAAGGACGCGAGCATCGCCACGAAAGGAGTCCCTGCGAAGCCACCGGAGCGTCTCGGGACGGCCGCCCGAGGGGGCGACAGTATACGAGGGCGCCACGCCTCATCGAGGCGAAGACCGCAGCGGCTACGGCGAAGGCGGGGGCAGGCGGTCGAGGAGCGGCTGGAATCGCCCGCGATCCGCAGCCGCGGCCGCATCGAACTCCCGCTGCACGATCCGCCGTGCGACGCCACCGCCGAGGACCCGCCGCATCGCCGGCACGAGCCGCGCCAGATCGACGTCGCGTCGGGGATCCCGCAGGTTGCCCTGCAGCAGCATCAAGAGTTCCGCGTCTTCCGTCGACGCAAGACGCGGATTGGCGAGTTGCCAGAGCATCGTCCGGGCCCGCTCGCTCGGCGAAGGGTCCGCGTTCCATGCCTCGATGAAGCCTTCCAGATCGCCGAGTCGGAAGAACGCCGCCTGCGCCCACGCCGCCACCGCCGGGCCGACGCCCTTCGCCGCCGCTGCCCGCCAGAGCGAGACCGCCATCTCGTCCCGCCCGAGCAGCGCCAGGTCGTGCATGGCGATGCGGAACGACTCCGCCGATCCCTCCTCGGCGGCGTTGCGAAGCGACTCCTTGGCGGCATCCCGCAGATCGCTGCCGGGCACGAGTTCGGCCGCCGGGGGCGTCACCCGCGGCAGGCGATGGCGGGCCGGAGGAGCGGCGAGCATCAAGGGATCGCCGTAGGTCATCACCCGCCACGGAGGCGAGAAGGCGCCTTCGATCTGCCTCGCCGCCACCAGGAACGGCACCATGTTGGCGAGTCGCTCCATCAGGAAGCGAGGCGGAATGAACGATGCGAGGAACGGCTCCGAGACCGCCCCGACGTAGGCGTAGACGCCCTCCCGCAGCCACGCGCCGCCCAGCGTCTTCGGATCGTCCGGTCGTGCGAGCGAGAAGCTGTGCACGAACTGCACCGCGAGGGGACGGTCCAGCAGCGGGAGATCCTGCACCCAACCAAGGCGGTCGGAGCCGAGGCTCATGCGGTCGGGGTCGCCGGAGCTGTTGAGCACCAGCAGGTCGGGCGGAGCGGCCTCGCGGAAGCCCAGCCACGCCGTCTCGACCTCGCCGTCGGCCCCCTCGACGGTGCGGCTTCGGTAGCCCACCTGCTCGAGCAGGCCTCCGAGGGGCCCCATCGCGAACATCGCCCAATCGCCCTCCTCGCGATAGCTGTTGAGCAGCCACACCTCGCTTCGCTCGATGAAGAGCGAACTCATGGCCGCCGCCACGCACTGCGGGGCGGTGCCGAAGATCTGCGACGCCACCGCGTAGCGGCCCCCGTCGCCGTTGCGGCCGAGCAGGTCCGCGACGGCGAGGTCGGCGTTGGCATCGATCTGCCGCACCGCGATCGAGACCTTCCGCCCATCCGGAAGCGACGCGTTCGCCCGGACCGGCAAGGCACGGCAGAGCGTGATCGCCTCGATCGCGTCGCCGGTGGCGGCGTAGGGATGCCCGGTGCGGTCGAGGGCGGAGCGGATGGCGGCATCGAGGCGGGCGAGGCCCGCAGGATCGAGGCGGTCCGACACGCCGCCGTAGTCGCCGGGAAGCGCTTCGAGGAACTGCCCCCGACCTGCCGCAAGGGCCACGGCGGCGAGCCACGCCGGATCGGTGAAGTCCGTCAGCACGACGCCGGGCGGTGCAAAGCCCGCGGCCTCGAACACCCCCGCGAGGTTCTCCGTGGCCGGGTCGCCGCCGAAGGCTCGAACGACGGCCTCGAGCGAACGGGCCTGCCGCGTGGCGGCATCGATGGGCAGATCCCCCACCGAGGATCGCCGGAAGATCCGCTTGGGCGCGAACCGCCGGATGAACCGCGGCGCGTGCAGGTCGTCCTCGAGCAGCACCGGCCATCGCCCGGTCGCCGACCAGCGGGAGATCTCGGCAAGGAAGGTGGCTTCGTCGGGAACGAGCACGACCTTCTCGACCACCGGCAACAGGCTCTCGAGGGCCGCCACGCGGGCCCCGAGCAGCATCGGCCACGGCAAGCGGTCGGAGGAGACCACCGCCGTCTCGACCGCCGGCGGCGGCGTCGCGGCGGATGGCCGTGGCGAACTCGCCAACGGGATCGCGGCGAGGCCGGCGATCGCGGCCCACCGCCGTCCCCGGCCGACGCCCCCGGACCCCGCGGAACCCACTCGCCGAAGGATGGACATGGGGCGATCATACGGCGTCGCGACCTCCGGCTCCCCGACGCCCCTCGATGCTGACCCGACGCGAATTCCTGCCCGAACGGATGGACGACCCCAACGCCGACGCGGCGGAGATGGAGGCGAGCTTCCGATTCATCCGGCTGGTCAATCGCCATCTCGGCGGCATCGGCGGACTGCTGCCGGAGATCCGCCGCCTGGCATCGTCGCGGGAGTCCCGCCGCCCGCTGCGATGGCTCGACCTCGGCAGCGGGGCTGCGGACATCCCCCTCGCCATCGATCGCTGGGCGACGCAGCGGGGCATCCCGATCGAGTGCGTTGCTCTCGAGAATCACCCTCGGGCGATCGAGATCGCCGCGGCCGCGATCGAGCGGCACCCGCGGGTGCAGCTGGTCGAAGGCGACGCTCGCGAGGCGGTCCGCCGCTTCGGCGTCGCCTCCTTCGATCTGGTGCATGCGGGCATGTTCCTGCATCACCTGCCGGATCTCGAGATCCTCGCGATGCTGCGGATCATGGAGCAGGTCGCCGGGCGGATCGTGTGGAACGACCTTCGACGGAGTCGCCTCAACCGCAGACTCGTCTCCCTGCTGACCCTGCCGCTGCATCCGGCGGTCCGGCACGATGCGACCATCAGCGTCGCGAAGGGCTTCACCGCCGCGGAGATGCGGGACCTCGCGGGCCGTGTGGGCCTTCGTGGCGTCGGGGTCCGTCGGGCCTTCGCGGGCCGCCTCGTCCTGACCGCCAAGGGCACCGCGGCGGTTCAGGCGTCCTCGAGCAGGTAGCCCCGAGCGAGGCGGGTGAACGCCTCGATCTCCGCAGCGACGCGGCGGTCGTCCCATCCGAGCGCCTCCGCCGCGATCGCCGCCGCCCGCGGCGCCGCCTCGATCGCGGCCCGGGCGTCGAGCAGGATGCTGCGGGTGCGGCGGCAGAGGAGGTCCTCGAGGGACCGAGCCATCTCCTCGCGAACGCCCAGCAGGATCTCCGCACCGGTGTAGGGGAGACGCGGATGCAGGCGTTCCGCCAGTTCGGGGCGGGACCGCTCGAGCGCGGCGATGGTCGCGGCATCCGCGCCGTAGGTCCGGCGGGGATCCTCCGAGGGCAACGCCGGATCGTCGCGATCGAGGGCCCCATGCAGGCGCAGCGACTCGGTGCAGCCGTTCCGCGAGGGCAGGCCGCCCACGACGATGGCGTGGCTCATCGCGTCCTCGGCCATCTTGCGGTAGGTGGTCCACTTGCCGCCGACGATGGTCACCAGGCCCGACGCCGAGACGAAGACCTCGTGGGAGCGGGAGACCGACTTGGTGGCCCCGCCGCTGCGTCCGCGGGGATGCACGAGCGGACGCTGGCCCGCGAAGACGCTGAGGACGTCCTGCGGCCCGGGATCTCGGGCGAGGTACCTCGCGGCGTTGCGGAGGATGAACTCCACCTCTTCGGGAAGGGCCCGCGGCTCCGCGTCGGCGTGCGGCATCGGCGTGTCGGTGGTCCCCACGAGCACCCGCCCGTGCCAGGGGATGACGAAGAGCACCCGGCCGTCGTCGGTGTGGGGCACCATGATCGCGACCTCGCTCGGCTGGAACGCCCGATCGAGGACCAAGTGCACGCCCTGGGCCGGTTCGACCACCGCCGGCGACGCCGGTTCGTCGATCGCCCGCAGCGAGTCCGCGAAGATCCCCGTGGCGTTGACGATCGCGGCCGCCTCGATCGCGAACTCGCGTCCCGAGGCCGCCTCGCGGACCCGCACCCCGGCGAGGCGGCCGTCCCGCCGCTCGAAGCCGATCGCCTCGACGCCGTTGGCGACCGCGGCGCCGAGATCGGCCGCGGTGCGGGCGAGCGAGATCGCCATGCGGGCGTCGTCGAACTGCCCATCGTGGTAGACGATCCCGCCGAGCAGGTCGCGGGTCTCCACGTTGGGGATCGCCGCGATCGTGGCCTCGCGGCCGATGCTGCGGCTCGCGGCGAGGTTGAGGCTTCCCGCGAGGGCGTCGTAGAGCTTGAGGCCGATCCCGTAGAAGGGCCCCTCCCACCAGCGGTAGCGAGGCACCACGAAGGGCAGGTCGCGGACGAGATGGGGGGCATTGCGGTAGAGGATGCCCCGCTCCCGCAGGGCCTCGCTCACCAGCGCGAAGTCCATCTGCTCGAGGTAGCGGACCCCGCCGTGCACCAGTTTGGTGCTGCGGCTCGAGGTCGCGGCGGCGAAGTCCCGCGATTCGACGAGGGCGGTCCGGTAGCCGCGCGAAGCCGCATCGACGGCGACGCCAAGGCCGGTGGCCCCGCCGCCGACCACGAGGATCTCGAATCGCGCGCCGGCGAGCCGCGCCAGCACATCCTCTCGGTTCATGGGCGCTGC
>CAZQUA010000107.1:0-7842 GCA_964596455.1 uncultured Isosphaeraceae bacterium | reverse complement strand
GAGGATCGGGCGGCGCGAACGCCCGCGTCGTCGCCGACCCGCCCGCATGCCGCCGCCACCCGACGCACCCCCGCCCGCCCCGTTCCGCCCCGATCCCTCGCCCTGGGGGATCGAGGAACTCGCTCCGTCGATTGCGCACCGGACCCTGTGGGGCGGCGTGGCCACGCTTCTCGCCCAAGGCGGACTGGTGCTGATCGGCGTCGCCTCGGCCGCGGCGCTGGCGCGACTGCTCGAGCCGGAAGCGTTCGGCCTGGTGGCGATGTCCGGGGCGGCGCTGCTGGTCTTGGGGGAGTTCGCCGATCTCGGCCTGCCGCAGGCGGCGGTGCAGCGTCCCGAGATCACCCATGCCCAGGCGAGCGCCCTCTTCTGGGTCAATGCGGCCGCGGGTCTGGGGGCGACGGTGATTGGCGCTTTGGCGGCGTGGCCGCTCGGACTCTTCTACGGCGATCCGCGGGTGCCGCCGATCGTGGCGGCGCTCTCGCTGGGATTCCTGATCGCCGCCCTCGGTGCCCAGCATCAGGCGCTGCTGCGGCGGCAGATGCGCTTCGGCACGATCGCGGCGATCTCGGTCGTCTCGACCGCCGCGGGGGTGGGCGTGGGCGTCGCCGCGGCGGCGAGCGGCGCCGGCGCCTGGTCGCTGGTGCTGCTGACGCTCGCCACGTCGCTGCTGCGGACCGCGGCGCTGTGGAGGCTCGCCCGCTGGACCCCCTCGAGGCCGGCGCGGGCCGAGGGCGTCGGGTCGATGCTGCGGTTCGGCGGCTTCGTGACCAGCGCCAACCTGCTGGCGGCGCTGGTGCGGGCGGCGGACGCGGTGCTGATCGGCCGCTTCGTCGGGGCGGTGCCGCTGGGCTTCTACACCAACGCCAAGCGACTGCTGCTCGTGCCGGTCTCGCAGATCAACTCGCCCCTGACCTCGGTGGCGATTCCGGCGCTGAGTCGCCTGCAGCACGACCCTCCGCGCTTCCGACGGGCCTACGCCGCGGGCATCGCCGGCATCGCCGCGGCGGCCTCGCCGGCGGTGCTGCTGGCAGCGGTGCTGGCGCCGGAGCTGGTCACGGTCGTGCTCGGTCCGGGTTGGGAGGAATCGGTGCCGATCATCCAGGCGCTGGCGCCGGCAGCGCTGCTGGCCTCGCTCAACATGGTGACCGCATGGGTCTACGTGCCGCTCGGCCGCGTCGACCGGCAGTTCCGTTGGCAGGCGATCCGATCGGCCGTCACCCTGGCCGCCCTGCCGATCGGCCTGCCCTGGGGCGCCCTCGGCGTCGCGGTGGCGTTCAGCGCCAGCGCCTGCCTGCTGCGGGTGCCCGCGATCCTCTACTGCCTGCACGGCACCTTCCTGTCGATCCGCGACGTGCTGGGAGCGGTCTGGAGGCCGCTGCTGGCGGCCGCGATCGCCGCCGCCGCGACGCATCTCGCGGCGGCACCGCTGCGGTCGCACCTCGAGGCGATGCCAGCGGCGGTGCTGGGCAGCGGCGCCGCGATCTTCATGGCGATCTATGCCGCCGCCTGGATCGGCGTGCCCGGCGGCATCGCGAGGATCCGCGAGATCGCCGCGTGGCGATCGCATCTGCGACGCGGCGACGCCGCCCGCCATCGCCCCGAGCCTCCCGTTGCGGGGGACGCGGCATGACCGTCCCCCCGCTGGTGCACATCGGCCTGCACAAGACCGGCACGACCTGGCTGCAGGAGGGCCTCTTCGCGTCGCAGGCGGGAGTCTTCGAGCCGATGCTCCCGGCGACGGAGGCGATCGAGCTCCTCGTCCGACCGCACGCCTTCGAGTGGGACGCCGCGGCGGCGGCGAGGCGACTTCGCGATCTCGCCGACGCGTCGCGACGGACCGGGCGGGTGCCGGTCCTCTCCTGCGAGGCCCTCTCGGGCAATCCCCACACCGGCGGCTGGTGGAGCGGCATGGTGGCGGATCGCCTTGCCGCGGCGATGCCGCAGGCGAGGATCCTGATCATGGTGCGACGGCAGGCGGACATGCTCGCCTCGACCTGGCGGCAGTTCGTCCTGCGGGGCGGCACCCTCTCGGCCCGCCGCTACCTTCGCGAGGACCCGTCGCAGCGCCTGCTGCCCGCCTTCCGCTTCGGGCACTTCGAGTACGACCGCATCGTCGAGGCCTACCAGGCCCGCTTCGGTTCGAAGCAGGTGAAGGTCCTGCCCTTCGAACACCTTCGCCGCGATCCGGAGGCCCTCGTCGCGGAGATCGTCGAGTTCGCCGAGGCGACGCCGCCGTGGGGGCCGCTGCCGCCGCCGGCCAACCGCGGCCTCTCGGCGCTGGCCCTCGCCGGCATGCGCCGCGGCAACCGCCTGCTCGGCCGCGACGAGCTCAACCCCGCGGCGCCGCTGCGGGTCGCGGCATGGCGGAGGCTGGTCCGGCGCCTCGACGATCTGCTGCTGCGGAGAGCGACGGGTCCCGCCGAACGCCGCCTTGCCGCCATCGCCGCAGCGGCGGCGAACGGCCGCTTCGCGGCGAGCAACGCCCGCCTTGCCGCCCGCACCGGACTCGACCTCGCGGCGCTTGGCTACGAACTGCCGCCGGACTCCGCGGGCGGCCGGGGGGCCTGACCGTTGCCCGCAGGCTCGGAGGCGGGCGACCGTTCGGCCTCGAGCAGGGCCATTCGCCGGACCACGAGGGTCAGCTCGCGTCGCACCCGCCGCAGGCGGATGTAGATCAGCAGGAATCCCTGCAGCACCGCGAGCACGAGCAGATAGAGCAGCAGATCCGCGCCGCGGCGGATGCCCATCGCGTTGGCGACGCGGGTGACCCGCTCGGGGTCGATGGAGGCGAGCAGGCCGATCGCGAGCAGGACCAGCCATGCCGCGGCGGCGCCGCGGCCGAGGGCTCCGCGACGGGCGAGCACCAGCGTCGCCGCGGCGAGCGCCGAGATCGCCACGATCAGGATCCACTGGAAGCCGGTCATCGCAGCATCCTCGCCGCGACGGGTTGGGGCGACCTCATCGGAAGATCCTTCCCATCAGGTAGTGCAGCAGCACCTCGCCGCTGGCGCTCCAGCGCTGCCCCTTTGCGCGGCTGTACTCGGTGTACCGCAGCGTGACCGGGATCTCGCGGTAGGCCAGGCCGCTGCGGACGATCAGATCGACGAGTTCGCTTGCATGGGCCATGCGGTCGGCGGTGATCTCGATCGACTCGGCGGCCCGCCGCGAGAGCACCCGCAGGCCGTTGTGGACGTCGTGGAGGCGGGCGCCGCTCACGGCGCGGTGGAAGAGCACCGCAAGGCGGACCAGGACCCGCCGCGACGGGGGCACGCTCGAGGCGGAGACCGCAAAGCGGTCGCCGAGGGCGATCTCGCACTCGCCGGCGGCGACCGCGGCGGCAAGGCGCAGCAGGTCCGCGGGGTCGTGCTGGCCGTCGGCGTCGAAGTGGGCGATCCGCCGGGCGCCCCGCGACAGCGCGAACTCGGTCCCGGTCTGCAGGGCCGCTCCCTGCCCGCGATTGACCAGATGCCGGACCACCATCGCCCCTGCAGCGGCGGCGCGGGCGGCGCTGTCGTCGCTCGATCCGTCGTCGACGACGACCACGTTGGGGAAGATCGCCCGCACCCCCCGAACCACCCCGCCGACCACGCCGGCCTCGTCGAAGACCGGCATCACCACCCAGGTGCCGTCTCGCACTTCCGCCGCACCGTCCTGTAACCCGAGGGGCCGGCAAGGATCGAATTCGTCCGGAACCGCCAACATCGCTGGACGATACCCCTTCTTTCCGGAGAATCCGTCTACTTGTCTCCGAAACGATGCCTTCCGCACCTCCAGCGCCCTCGCTTGCCGCGGGGCAGGACCGCATAACTGCGCCCCCGCGGCTGCTGCCGCTGATGGTCGCGGTCCTGTGCCTCGCCAACGTCCTGGCGTGGCGCAGCGCCCTCGACGGCCCCTTCGTGCTCGACGACCGGGTGCACATCGTCGAGGACGAGGCACGCCTCGCCGATCCGCTGCCGCTCGCGGCAAGCCTCCGCCACGAGCAGCGGCCGCTGACGTTCCTCTCCCTCGCGGCGAATCACGCCTGGGGCGGCATCGAGCCGCGGGGCTACCGCGCCACCAACGTCCTGCTGCATCTCGCCACGGCGCTGCTGCTGCTGGCGACGATCCGATCCTGCGGCCGCCGCATCGCGCAAGGATCGCCGGCGGCGGCCCCACCGATCGACCCGTCGACGGCGTGCCGGATCGACTGGACCGCCTTCGCCGCGGCGCTGCTGTGGTCGCTGCACCCGCTGACCACGGCGGCGATCGCGCAGGTGGTTCAGCGGGCGGAGATCCTCGCGTCGATGGGGACGATCGCCGCCGCATGGATGCTGCTGGCCTCGCTTCGCGGCGGCCGCCGCCGCTGGTGGGCGCTGGGCATGCCGATCGCCGTCGCATTCGCGCTGCTCTCCAAGCCGACCGCGGTCGCCACGCCGCCGCTGCTGCTGCTGTTGGACTGGACCCTCTCGGGGGATCGCCCCGCCACCCTGCTGCGGCGGCGGGGCGTGGCGCATCTGGCGAACTTCCTGCTGCTCCTGCTGCTGCTGCCGCTGGGGGTGGTCGAGGGCCTCTTCGCGACCGATGCGGGACCCAAGGGCGCGGGACTCGGCGTCGCCGGGACCACCCCGCTCCAGTACGCGCTGCTTCAGGTGCGGGCGCTGGGTCTCTACCTCGAGCTGACCCTCTGGCCCGCGGCCCTCAGCATCGATCACGGGACGGCGGCGCTGGCGTCGCCGCGGTTGGCCCTCGTCGGCGGCCTCGCATGGACGGGGCTCGCGGTCGCGGCGATCGCCGGAGGGTGGCGGCGTCGCTGGTGGGGCGCCCTCGCCGCCGGCGTGATCCTGCTGCTGGCTCCCACGAGCACCTTCGTGCCGCTCGCCGATCCCGTCGCCGAGCAGCGGTTCTACCTGCCGCTGGCGCTGCTGGCGGCGGCCGCCGCGGCGGCGGGCACCGCGATCGCCGCGGCCGCGGTTCGGCGGCGCCACGGCGGCGTGGCGGTCGCGGCGATGATCGTGCTGCTTGCCGCCGTCGCCGTCGCCGAGGGCCGGGCCACCACGCTTCGGAACCGGACGATGACCGACCCGGTGCGAGTGTGGAGCGAGGTGCTCGAGCGCCGCCCGGACCACGAGCGGGCCCTGCTGAACCGATCGCAGGCGCTGATCGACGCCGGCCGGATCGACGAGGCGCAGCTCGATCTGCAACGCCTCGCGGCGATCGATCCCGGCGATCCGTGGACGCAGCTCAACCTCGCGATCGTCGATCTCGAGCGGGATCGGCCGGAGGCGGCGCTGCCGAGGCTCGACCGGGCGCTGCGGCAGCTGCCCCAAGTGGCGGCGGTGCGAGCCGCCCGCGGCGACGCCCTGCGGGCCCTCGGCCGCGAGACGGAGGCGATCGTCGAGTTCGAGGCCGCGATGGAGCTTCGCCCCGCGGAGCCGTTGCTGCCGCTCGCGATCGCGAACATCCTCGCGGATCTCGGCGACGACGAGGCGTCGATCGCATGGCTCGAACGCGCCGAGTCGCTGGCCCTGCGGGGGCATCGGTCCGCTCTCGCCGCCTCGGCGCGGTTCAACATCGGCAACGCCCACTTCCGGCAGGGACGCCACGCCGACGCCCTCGCGAGCTACGAGGCCGCGCTGCGGATCGACCCCGCGCATCCCGGGGCGATCGAGTGGCGCGAAGAGGCCGCCCGGCGGCGGGAGGCTCCGGATGGCTGAGGCCCTTCGCGAGCCGGGCGTGGCGCTGGTGATCCCGGCCCACAACGCCGCCGCGACGCTCGGCGCCTGCCTCGATGCCGCCGTCGCGATCGCGGCGACGCCCGCCTCGCCGCTGCGGCGGATCGTGGTGGTGGACGACGACTCCGGCGACGCCACCCGCGAGGTGGCCGCGGCCCGGGGCGTCGAGGTGATCGCCAGCCCGCGGCGCGGCGCCGCCGCCGCCCGCAACGCCGGATGGAGAGCCGTCGGCGAGTCGCTGGTCTGGTTCGTCGATGCCGACTGCGTCCCCGACGCGGCAGCGCTTCCGCGGCTGCTCGGGCATCTCGACGATCCCGCGGTCTGGGCGTGCGGGGGCACCTACGCGATCGCGCCGCGGGCGACGCTGCTCGAGCGCCTCGTCCACGAGGAGATCAAGGTCCGGCACGACCGGATGCCCGAGGAGACGGACTTCCTCGCGACCTTCAACGTGGTCTACCGCCGCAGCGCCCTCGAGACGCTGGGCGGCTTCGACGAGCGGTACCTGAAGGGGCAGGACGCGGAGCTGGCGTTCCGGGCGCTGGCGGCGGGCGGGCGCCTGCGGTTCGAGCGGCGCTCCGAGGTCCGCCATCACCATGCGGATCGCCTCGGACGCTATCTCGCGGTGCAGCGGGCGCAGGGACGCTGGCGGGTGGCGCTGCACCTCGAGCATCGCGGCCGCGCTCGCAATCGCTACAGCGGCCCGCTCGACCATGCGGCCCCGCCGCTCGCGCTGCTGGTGCCGGCGTCGCTGCCGCTGGCGGCGTGGCCATGGGGCTGGCTGGCCCCCGCGACGCTGGCCCTCCTGCTGGCGATCCTGCAGGTTCCCATGGCGGTCGCGATGCGGCGCCGCAGCGGATCGCCGGGCATGCTCGCCTTCATCCCGCTGGGATGGCTTCGCGCCTTCGCACGGGGCCTCGGACTTGCCGAGGGCCTTCGCGACCGCCTCCTCCGCCGCGGCGGGATCGCCGCCGTGCGTCGGGAGGCGTCGCGATGAGCGGTGGCTCCATCGGCGACCTCGCCCTCCTGCTTCCGAGCGTCTTCTGGCTGCTGCTGCTCCTGCCCGGACTCGCGATCGCCGAGCGGTTCGCGCCGGAGGAGCTTGCATCCGGCCCGATCGCCGCCATCGCGGTCTGCGCCGCGGCGACGCTCGCCGCGCTGGCCCCGCTCGTGGCGATCCTCTATCTGGTCGGCGCCGTCGCGCCGGTCCCGATCGAGGCGCTCGCGGCGATCCTTGCGATCGCGATCGCCGGCGGCGCCATCGCCTGCCTCCGCCGGGGAGGGTGGCGCCGCGTGGGATCGCTCGCGATCGCGCTGCTCTCGGTGGAGGCGGCGATCCTGCTCGTCGATCTGGTGCTGTCGTGGCGGGTCGGATCGATGCTCGGCGCCGATGCGCGGATCCACGTCACCCGCATCCGGTTCCTCTGGGAGCACGGCCTCTCGAATCTCGATCCGTTCGTCGCCGACGCCAGCCCCTACCCGATCTACCACACCAATCTCTGGCATGCCCTGATCGCCGCGGGCGCGCGTCTCTGCGGCTGCGATCCGCTGGTCATGTGGCACGCCTCCCTGCCCGCCGCCAAGGCGCTGATCGCGACCGGCCTCGCCTATCTCGCGTGGGCGCTGCTGGGCAGCCGCTGGGCCGCGGCGGTCGCCGCCGTGATGGCGGTGGCGCTGCGGGGGCCGACGACCTACGCGATCTACCCCAATCAGCTCGCGCCGTGGTTCCTGCTGCCGGTGCTCGCCGGCGTGGTGCTGCGGGCCTGCGAGCGACGAGGGCCTGCGACCTCGGAGGACTCGCCGCTCCGCGCCGCGGCCAAGACGGCGCTGCTGGCGTGGTGCCTCGGCATGTTCCATCCGCTCTACGCGGGCTTCGCGGCGGTCGCGTTGGCGCCGGTGCTGCTGCTGGCGTCGGCGTGGCGCTGGATCGGGACGCGGGACCTTCGGCCCGCGGCGGCGCTTGCGGCGCTGGTGCTCGCGGCCCTGCCGAGCCCGCTGATCGGCGCCGCCCTCACGGTGCCCGAGCGAAGCGTCGCGCGGGCCGCGGCGGCTCCGGACGCCGAGCGTGCGCCGCCGCCGGCGAAGGAGGGCGATGCGAGCGCCGGCGAGGACGTCCCGACCGCGGCGATGGCCC
>CAZQUA010000106.1:0-7908 GCA_964596455.1 uncultured Isosphaeraceae bacterium | reverse complement strand
CGAAGGCGCCGGACTTCGCCCGCTGCGTCGAGATCTTCCGCAAGACCGGCTTCGACCCCTGCGAGCTCCTGCTCGATCCGGCGATCCGCATGCCCCGCCTCGCGGTGGCGTGGCGTCTGCTGAAGAAGGCCCTGGGGCAGCGGGTGCTGATGGATCTCATCCCGCTCGATGGGCGTCTCGTCGGCGGCTCGCACGGCCGATCCGACCTCCCGCCGCCGCACCGGCCGCTGCTGCTGGGGGACCTGCCGCGGGATCTGCCCCGCGAGGTGCCGGCGGCGGCGATCCGCGAGGTGATGCTGCGGTCGGTCTTCGGCGACGGCGTGCCGCTACCGCCGGCGTCGCCCGCGAACGCCTGACCACCGCACGCGTGGCCCGCGCCGTTCGGACTCGGCCTTCCGCGGAGGGGAGGTTCAGTCGAGGTCGTGCCAGCGGCGGCCGTCGCGGGCCAGCAGCGACGCCGAGGCCGCCGGGCCCCAGGATCCCGGCTGGTAGTTCCCGGCGATGCCCCGCCGAAGCGGCGCCGAGTCCTCGCCCAGAAGCGGCGACACCGCCGCCCACGCCGCTTCGACCTCCTCGCGATCCTTGAAGAGGCTCTGGTCGCCCCGCATCGCATCGAGCAGCAGCGGGCCGTAGGCCTCCGGCTCCCGTTCGCCGAAGCGGGCCCCGAAGTCCGCATCCATCTCGAAGTCCGCGAGCGAGAAGCTCGCCCCCGGCACGCGGGCGAGGATCCGCAGGCCGAGGCGGCGCCCCGGGGCGATCTCGACGACGAGGCGATCCGCGGTGCCGAGCCTCGCCGCGTCGGCGGCATCGAGCGAGCGGAACAGATTCGCGGCGGGAGGCTTGAACTGCACCACCACCTCGGTCCGCTTGGCGGCCAGACGCTTGCCGCTGCGGAGGTAGAAGGGCGTGCCCGCCCACCGCCAGTTGTCGAAGCGGACCTTCAGGGCCGCGAAGGTCTCCGTG
This sequence comes from uncultured Isosphaeraceae bacterium, assembly GCA_964596455.1. Lineage (GTDB taxonomy): Bacteria > Planctomycetota > Phycisphaerae > Phycisphaerales > SM1A02 > CAZQUA01. Next base: position 6,945 of record CAZQUA010000106.1, on the reverse strand, counting down.
CCGCTGCCCTCCGCGACGCCGGGCGTCTCGGCGTACCCCGGCACGCCGTCGCCCGCGGCGTACTGCCCGAGGGCCGCGAACTCGACGAGGCGGTCCGCAGGCGGCGCCTGGATCGACTCGAGGATCTTGGTCCGCTCGCTGCGGATGCGATCGGCCGCGAAGAGCGAGGGCGGCTCCATCGCGACCAGCGCCAGCACCTGCAGCAGGTGGGACTGGATCATGTCGCGGATCGCCCCGGTCTGGTCGTAGAAGGCCACGCGATCCTCCACCCCGAGGGTCTCCGCGGCGGTGATCTGCACATGGTCGATGAACCGCTCGTTCCAGAGCGGCTCGAAGATGGAGTTGGCGAAGCGAAGCGCGAGCAGCCCCTGCACCTGGTCCTTCGCGAGGTAGTGGTCGATCCGGTAGATCTCCGGCTCCTCGAAGACCGCCGCGAGGCGGCGATTGAGATCGATGCTGCTCGCAAGGTCGGTGCCGAACGGCTTCTCGACGATGATCCGCCGCCATCCGACCGCCGCCTCACCCTCGGCATCGAGGCAGGCCCGCCGCTCCCGCGGCACCAGCCCGCTTGCCCCGATCGCGGCGATCATCGGCGCGTAGAGCTCCGGCGCCACCGCGAGGAAGAAGAGCAGGTTGCCGCAGGGCCCGCCCGGGGCGAGCTCCCGGCAACGGGTGGCCGCGGCGGTCCAGGCCGCGGCGTCGGCGGCATCGGCGGCGAGGTAGGAGATCCGCGGCGCGAGCTCCGCCCAGATCGCCGGATCGAACGCCGGCAGATGCGTCCGCACCGCCGCGGCGAGCTCCTCCCGCCACTCGTCGTCCCGCTTGGGGCGACGGCTGATCCCGAGCACGCGGGTCTCCGCCGGCAGCGTGCCCGCGGCATGCTGCTCGTAGAGCGCCGGGATCAGCTTGCGGGCGGTCAGGTCGCCGGAGGCTCCGAGGACGACGAGCAGGCACGGGTCGGGCGGTCGCATGCGGGGCAGGGTAGTGGGCGGGCGAGGCCCGACGATGCCGCACGCTTCCGCCTTCATCGCGGGGCCGTCGCCGATCCTCGACCCGCGGCGGCCGCTCCGTAGGATCCGTCCCATGAACCCCTCCACGCCCCGCCTCTTCACGAGCCTCTCGCTCCGCTCGCTCACCCTGCCCAACCGCATCGTGGTCGCACCGATGTGCCAGTACGAGGCGATCGATGGCGACGCGACCGCCTGGCACCACGTGCACCTCGGGTCGCTGGCCTGCGGCAGTCCCGGCCTGCTGCTGCTCGAGGCCACCGCGGTCGATCCGCGGGGCCGCATCACCCCCGGTTGCCTCGGTCTCTGGAGCGACTCGAACGAGGCGGCGCTCGTGAAGGTGCTCGAGACGATCCGCCGCGTCGCCCCCGCCACGCCCGTGGGCATCCAACTCGCCCACGCGGGGATGAAGGCCTCGCGGTTCCGGCCCTTCGACGCGCCCCGTCGCGGCTACGTCACGCCCGCGGAGGGCGGCTGGCAGCCGGTGGGGATGTCGGCGATCCCATCCGGCGGCGACGGGCCGGTGGCCGAGGCCCTCGACGACCGCGGCCTTGCGGCGATCCGCGACGCCTTCGCCGCCGCCGCGGGGCGGGCCGCGAGGATCGGCTTCGATCTCGTGGAGCTGCACTCGGCCCACGGCTACCTGCTCTCGAGCTCGCTCTCGCCGCTCACCAACCATCGCACCGATCGCTACGGCGGGTCCCGCGAGAACCGCATGCGGTTCGCCCTCGAGACCTTCGAGGCGATGCGGGCGGCGATGCCCGCGGCGATGCCCCTCGGCGTCCGCTTCAGCGGGACCGACTGGGCGGACGAGCAGGGGGGATGGACCGCCGAGGACTCCGTCGCCTACGCCGCCGAGCTGAAGGCCCGCGGCTGCGACTACGCCCATCTCTCGAGCGGCGGGAACGCGAGCGGCGTCTCGATCGAGGCGACGCCCGGCTTCCAGGTGCCCCTCGCCGCCGCCGTGAAGCGGGGGACCGGCATCGTCACCATCGCGGTGGGCGAGCTGCAGGATCCCCATCTGGCCGAGAAGGTCCTTGCCGACGGCGACGCCGACCTTGTGGCGATCGGCAAGGGCATGCTCCGCGATCCCCGCTGGCCCTGGCATGCCGCCGAGGCCCTTGGGCATCCCTTCGAGGTGATCCCCAACTACCGCTGGTGCGTGCCGGTGCGGTAGGCCTCGCGGGTCCGGGCGTTCCGGACGGCGGGGCCCGCCCGGCGGCCGCCGGGGATGCCCCGGCTGCTATCCTCCTCCCCCTCCCCGCACCCGCGACTGGCCCCGCCCCGCGGAGTCCCCGGTGACCGCCATGCCCGAGATGCCCATGCTCCTTGCCCTGCAGAGTGCCCCGTCGATCTCCCCGGTCCTCGTGCAGGCCGCGGCGAGCGTGGTGGTGATCCTGGTGATGCTCCACCTGATCCTCGGCGGGTGCGCCTACGCGATCATGCTCGAGCGGAAACTCTCGGCATGGATGCAGGACCGGGTGGGGCCCAACCGGGTCGGGCCCAAGGGCCTCCTGCAGCCGATCGCCGACGGCCTCAAGTTCATCATGAAGGAGGAGTACACCCCCCGCGGCGCGGACCGGGCCATCTTCATGCTCGCGCCGGCGTTCATCATGCTGCCGGCGATGCTCGGGTTCCTGGTGATCCCCTGGGCGGGCACCCTGGACCTCTCCACGCTTCCCTTCGGCCTGGCGGAGACCCTCGGGATCTCGGGCATGTCGGTGCGGATGATCGGCGCGGACATCAACATCGGCGTCGTCTTCCTGCTCGCGACCGCGGCCCTGGGGGTCTACGGGGTGGCCCTGGGCGGCTGGGCGAGCAACAGCAAGTTCAGCTTCCTCGGGGGCCTTCGGGCCAGCGCCCAGATGGTCTCCTACGAGATCCCGATGGGCCTGGCGCTGCTGGCGGTCATCCTGATGGCCGGCACCGTCACGCCCTACGGCATCATCGACGCCCAGCGGGAGGACGGCTGGTTCCTGCTGCAGCAGCCGATCGCGGCGATCCTCTTCTACACCTGCATGCTCGCCGAGAGCAACCGGGCCCCCTTCGACCTCGCCGAGGCCGAGAGCGAGCTCGTCGGCGGCTACCACACCGAGTACTCCTCGATGCGATTCGCGATGTTCTTCCTCGCGGAGTACTTCCACATGATCACGGGGGCGGCGTTCTTCACGCTGCTGTTCCTCGGCGGCTTCAGCGTCAACCCGCTCCCGTTCGGCTGGGACCTTCCGGCGGAGGGCGGCCTCGGCCTGATCCTGCTGCAGTGGGGCGTGGTGCTGGGGAAGGTCTTCCTGCTCGTCGCCTTCGCCATGGCGATCCGCTGGACCCTGCCCCGCTTCCGCTTCGATCAGCTCATGCGTCTGGCCTGGGAGGGCATGATCCCCGCGTCGCTGCTGGTGGTGATGGTCACCGCCTTCAGCGTGTACCTCGGCCTCGAGCACTGGATGTGGCTCGGTTCGATCGGCTGCGTCGTCCTGATCTACATCGCCCTGCCGCTGCTGCCCCGCCAGGCCAACCCGAATCGCCGGATCCCCATGATCGGCAGCCGCTTCAGCCCGCTGAAGGACGCCTCGCCGACGCCCCGCCCGGCAGTGGCCCTCTCGGATGCGGCGATCCCCGACCCGACGCAGGGTCCCCTCTCGATGCACTGAGTCCGCGACGGGGCGGAGCGGCCCGCGGGTCGCCCATCGGATCGAGCCGCCGAAGTGCCGCGATGCCGCTCCGGACCGATGCCCGTCGGCCCGCGCCGTGCCTTCCGGCCTGCCGCCGATCGCCGTGGCGGCGGGATCCGCCGGCGCCATCGAATCGACGCCGAAGCGAGAAGAAGGCGTCGATCGTGTCGGAGCAACGATCGACGCCTTGAGAAGAGGGCGGTGGGATGTTCGGGGGCGGCGGCAAGAATGTAGGGCAACTCCCGCGAGTTGCACAAGTGCGAGGTCGCCCGATCCGCGTCGACGCCGCGCGTCGACGCCGACGAGGACCGATGGGATGCCGCGGGGATCGACCTCGGGTGGCTCCGTCCGGCGGAACCTAGACTGCACCGATGCGGTTCGCCGGGCACGCCTTCGCCACCATCCGCGGCCTCTGCTGCCTGCTCTCGATGGCGGCGGCGACTCGCTTCCGCATGCGGGGCGCCTACTGGTCGTGGCGGCGCGAGACCGCCTTCGGCAGCGACGCCTCCCGATGGCCGAGCCGCCGCGAGCGGCGGCGTGCGATTCTCGAGTACGCCCGCTGGGCCGCCCGCATGCGGAGCCTGGCGCGGCGGTGATGGGGGCGATCAGCCCGCGGCGGCCGTCGGCACGGCTTCATCCCGGCCCCGCCGCGACCCCCCGCGACCCTCCGAGGGAACCGCGGCAAGATGCTCGATGGCCTCGCCGAGGGAGCGGATCGCCTCGATCGGCCGTCCCTGCGGCACCAGGTCCCGTTGCGTCGCCGGCACCAGCACCCTCGCGGCGCCCCGGCGGATCGCCTCGGTCACGCGAAGCTCCGCCTGCGGCACCGGTCGGATCTCGCCGGTGAGGCCGAGTTCGCCGAAGACCGCCACCCGCGGACCGATCGCCCGGCCGTAGTGGGCGCCCGCGACCGCGAGGGCGATCGCGAGATCCGCCGCGGGCTCGGCGATCCGCAGGCCGCCGGTCGCCGCCGCGAAGACGTCCCGGTCCGCGAGTCGAAGGCCGCCGTGCTTCTCGAGCACCGCGATGACCACCGCAAGGCGGTTGGCGTCGAGGCCGGTCGCCTTCCGCTTGGCGCTGCCGGGGATCGCCGTGGCGGCGAGCGCCTGGATCTCCGCGAGCAGGCCCCGCGTGCCCGCCACCGCCGGGAAGATCACCGACCCGGGCCGGGACCCCGCGTCCTGATCGATCGCGAGCGTGCCGGCCGCCGGCTCCGCGAGTCCGGCCGCCCCCATCTCGAGGATGCCCAGTTCGGCCGTCGAGCCGAAGCGGTTCTTCACCGCGCGGATCACCCGATGGCTGTGGTGGCGGTCGCCTTCGAAGGAGAGCACCACGTCCACGAGATGCTCGAGCAGCTTGGGGCCGGCGAGCTGCCCGTCCTTGGTGACGTGCCCGACGACGATGACCACGCATCCGGTCCGCTTGGCGAGCGCCACGAGGTCGAGGCAGCACCGCCGCAGCTGCGTCGCCGAACCCGGCGCCGCGGGAAGGTCGGGCCGGAAGAGCATCTGGATCGAGTCGATGGCGAGGATCGCCGGCTGGTGGCGGCGAGCCTGCTCGAGGATCCTCGGAAGCGCCGTCTCCGAGAGGACCAGCAGGCCGCCGCGGCGATCGCCCGCGAGGCGTTCGGCCCGCAGGCGAACCTGTGCGGCGCTCTCCTCGCTGCTCACGTAGAGGGCCGATCGGTCCGGCGTGGCCGCCGCGGCGAGGGCCTGCAGCAGCAGCGTGCTCTTGCCGACGCCGGGATCGCCGCCGATGAGGACGGCGCTCCCGGGCACGAAGCCGCCGCCGAGCACGCGGTCGAGCTCGGCCACGCCGCTCGGATTGCGGGCGACGTCGGCCAGCGGCACCTCGTCGATCGGCACGGCGCCGGTCGGCGTGCCCGCGGCAAGGCCCGCGGCGGCCTCGAGCGAGCCCGGTGCCGCCTCGGCGGCGATCGCGGACTCGCGAAAGGCCTCGAGCGAATCCCAGGCGCCGCAGTCGGGGCAGCGGCCCGCCCATCGCGGCTGGGTGTTGCCGCACTCCTTGCAGAGGAAGACGGTGCGGGTCTTGGCCACGGCGCGAGTGTAGCGACGGACCTGCCGCCATCGGTCGCGGCCGGAGAAACTCCCGGCATCGAGGGCGGCCGCGGCGGCTGCGGCACGGTCGCGAGGCGATCGCCCGCAGGCCTGCATCACGCCACGAAGGGCAGTTCGATGCTCAGCGTGCTCGGCACCGGCGGGTAGGCGAGGCGCACGCGGAAGAGCTGGAACTGCCCCGGCGACCAGCCGGTGCTCGCGAAGATCGCCTTGGCGGCATCGATCTGCCGTCCCCACTCCGGCAGGCGGGCCCGGCGGAGGCCGCGGCCGAGTCGCTCCACCTCGATCGCGCAGGGAATCCGATCGCGGGAGCCGTACCGCACGCCGGGATCGCCCGCCGAGCCGAGATCGGCGTAGAGGATCGCCTCGGGCGCCTCGGTGGTCTCGAGGATCGCCTCGTGCATGAAGAGGTCGAAGATCTGCACCGTCGCGGGCGTGCGGATGGGGAACCGCTGGAAGAGCCCGTGGTCGGTGGCGTCGGCGACGCTCGACTGCACGCTCCGCAGCACCGCACCATGGACGATCGAGCAGCGTCCCGCCGGGCCGATCTCGCCCTCGGCGAGTTCGAGGCGGCGCCCTCGCGGTCCGAAGGGCACCGCGACGAACTGCGGCAGGGGCTCCGAGCAGAGCTCGGGCATCAGGTACGGCGGCCCGCCGCCGGCGCTTCCGCCATCGATCGGATCGAGGCGGGGAAGATCGCGGATCACGCCGTCGTCGTCGACCACCATCGGCGGGTCGAGCCACCACGGCGCCTCGGCGCGGAGCCGCTCGATGTCCAGCGCGGCCCGGATGCTGGCGCAATCGACCCGGCCGTGGCCCGCGGGCGCCACCGCATCGATGCGGATCGCGGCGCGGACGTGCACGCCCCAGACGCAGGCGCCGCTCTCGTGCAGCTGCTTCCGATGCATGGTGTCGAGGCGCTTGTCGGCGACCCGCACCGCCCCCGCGGCGAGCGCCAGGAAGTTCCGCCGCGACCCCGCCCAGGCTTCGCCGAGCCGCAGCACCCGCTCGAAGGCCGCCGTGGCGGCGGCGATCCGCCCCGCCGCGGCGCCGCGTCGGGCAAGGGCGTCGCCGAAGATCCTCCAGCCGCCGACGCCGGGCAGGTGGCGAACGCAGGAGAACGGGTCGCCCGACTGGGCGATCTTGGTCACCTTCCAAGCGAGCTTCAGGTCGATCCCGAGCGCCGCCACC
>CAZQUA010000105.1:0-7938 GCA_964596455.1 uncultured Isosphaeraceae bacterium | reverse complement strand
CGCTCGGGGTGGAACTCCTCGAGGGCGGCGATCCGCTCGCCGGTCCCGATGAAGCGGATCGGGGCGCCGGTCACCTCCCGCACCGAGAGCGCCGCGCCGCCGCGGGTGTCGGAGTCGAACTTCGTCAGGATGATCCCGTCGACGGCGAGCTGCTCGTGGAACGCCTTGGCGCTGCGGAGGGCGTCCTGGCCGCTCATCGCATCGACCACGAGCAGACGCGAGTGGGCCTCCACGGCGCGATCGAGCATCCGCAGCTCGCCCATCAGCTCGTCGTTCACGTGCAGGCGGCCGGCGGTGTCGACGATGGCGAGGTCGAACCCCTCCCGCTTGGCGCGGGCGAGTCCCCGCGCCGCGACCTCGACGGCGACGCCGACGGCACGGCCGTACTCGGCGCACCGCTCCGGCTCGCCATGGAAGGCGACCTCGCCGCGGCCGGGGGCGTCCCGCTCGACCGACTCCGCCACGATCCGCAGCTGTTCGACCGCCGCGGGCCGCTGCAGGTCCGCGGCCACCACGAGCACCCGCTTGCCCTGCGACTTGAAGCGGGCCGCAAGCTTGCCCGCGGTGGTGGTCTTGCCGGAGCCCTGCAGGCCGCAGAGCAGGATCACCGTCGGCGGCGGCTCGACGAGGCGGATCGGCGACGAGGGCGGGCCCATCAGCTCGACGAGCTGGCGGTGCACGATGCCGATCATCTCCTCGCCGGGCTTGAGGCTCCGGGTCACCTCGGCGCCGATCGAGGCTTCGAGCACGCGGCTGCAGAAGCGGTCGACCACCTCGTGGTGCACGTCCGCGTCGAGGAGGGCGGTGCGGACCTCGGCCATCGCCTCGCGGACGTTCTCTTCGCTGATGCGGCCGCGGCCGGAGAGCTTGCGGAAGACGTCGCCGAAGCGGGCGGAGAGGGATTCGAACATGGGGGCGAGGCCTCGGGGAGGGAAGCGACGATCGTAGCGATCGCCTCCGCGACCCGATCGCCGCGGCCTCAGGTGCCCCGCGTCGCGGCGGCGGCGAAGCCGGGCCGCAGCAGCTCGGCCTTGCGGTGGCGGGCCCGCAGGACCGGCTCCGAGGGGGCGCCGAGCCAATCCTCGAGCACGCCCGCGTAGACGCTTCGGAAGTCCACCGCGAACTTCAGGTCGCCGGCGTTGTCGAGGTCCTCGAGCGAGGGATGCTCGCCGAGCAGGCCGGGGCGGACCTGCGGGCCGAGCAGCAGCATCGGCGCCGCGGCGCCGTGGTCGGTGCCGCCCGAGGCGTTCTGCCGGACCCGCCGCCCGAACTCGCTGAAGACCATGGTCAGCACCCGCCCCGCCTGCCCCTGCGCGTCGAGATCCCGCTGGAACGCGGCCAGGGCGTCGCCGAGCTGCCGCATGAGCCTCCCGTGGGCCCCGGCCTGCGTGGCGTGGGTGTCGAAGCCGCCGAGGGTGGCGTAGTAGACCCGCGTGGGCAGCTGGTCGCGGATCATCGACGCCACGATCCGGAGCTGGCGGGCGAGGGGGGTGCCGGGGTACTCCGCGAGCGGCGTCTTCGCGACCGCGGCGCGGATCCGGTCCGAGCTCACCTGCGCGTCGAGGGCGGTCCGCATCAGGAAGGCGGCCTGGCTCGACGGCTCGAGGTCGCCGAGCGGCCCGGTCCGCTGCAGGCGGTCGTACCGCTGGGAGAGCGCCGGGTGCAGTTCGCTGCCGCTCCAGCGGAAGGCGTCCTCGTTCTCGAAGGTGACCGGCTGGGCGGAGCGGCCGAGCATGGCCAGCGGCGTCTCCCGGCCGATGGCGACGCCCCGCTGCGGATCCGGCGTGCCGTTGCAGGTGTTGTCGAAGTAGCGGCCCACCCAGCCGGCGCCGCGGCCGGAAGCGTCGGCGGTGTGCCAGATGTCCATCGAGGCGAAGTGGCTGCGGTTGGGATTGGGGTAGCCCACGCCCTGCACGATCGCGAGCTGCCCGCGGTCATGCAGCTCCCGCAGCCCCGAGAGGCTCGGGTGCAGGCCGATGCCGCGGGCGGCGTCGAGCTCGAGGGCGCCATCGGCCTTGCCGGGTTCGCGGATCGCCAGCGACGGCCGGGCCCGCTGGTAGGCCGCGTTGCCGTAGGGCACCACGGTGTTCAGGCCGTCGTTGCCGCCGCCGAGCTGCACGATCACCAGCACCCGCTCCTCGGGCACGCCCGGCTGCGAGCCGAGCGGCGAGCCGAGCGGCCGCATCGCCGAGAGCGCCGAGCGTTGCACGAACCACGGCACCGTCGTCGCGAGCGACGCGAGGGTCAGTCCCTGTTGGATGAACAGGCGTCGCGAGAACGGCATGGACGCATCGCGGCGATCGTGCATGGCGGCTCCTCAGCAGAGCTGGTACTCGGGCAGCGAGGTGACGAGGCAGAGGACTCCGGTCCCGTGGGCCGCGGAGAGGGGCGTGCCCGCCGTCGCGAGCATCGCCTCGACCTCCCGGACCCGCTCCGGTCGGGGCCGGACGCCGCCGAGGCAGAAGCGAAGCAGCGGCTCCGCGACGCCGGTCGACGAAGGCTCGGGCGAGGGCAGGCCGCGGATCGCCGCGAGCAGCGGCAGGGGGTCGTAGGGGGTGCGGTCGTTGCCCCCGCGGAGGCCGGTGGGCACCCGTCCGGTGAGGAGGTAGACGAGCAGGTTCTGCCGCACGAACAGGGTGCTGGTGTTGATCCAGGCCCGTCCTCCGGGCCAGCCCCGGACCGTCGGCGGCTGGAAGAGGTTCTGCCCCATGCGATCCGCCGCGGCAAGCAGCAGCGGCAGGGAACGGGCGGGGGTGCCGAGGGACCGGATGGACGAGACGATCAGGTCGATCGGGCTCTTGATCACCATGCCGCGGTTGGCGGGGGCGTGGAAGTAGCGGCTCGCGAAGAGCTGGCGGAGGACCGGGCGAAGGTGCCATTTGTGCCGGCGGAGGCTGGCGGCGATCGCGAGGGTCGCGCTGCGGTCCGCCTCGCCGGGGCCGGCGGGGAAGTCGTTCACGAAGAAGCGGAGGATCCGCGAGGCGAGGAACTCCGAGGCCTCGCGGCGGGCGAGGATGATCTCGACGAGGGCGTCGGCATCGTGGGGCCCCCGCTCCCCGAGGATCGTCTTGATGCCGTCGTCGTGCTGGCGGCGGGCGAACTGGAACTCGTCGTCGCCCACGCCATGCCCGGTGAGGGCCCTCGCGGCCTCGCGGATGTCCGGCTCGCGGTAGACGACGCCTTCGCCGAGCGTGAAGAGCTCGAGCAGCTCGCGGGCGAGGTTCTCGTTGGGCGAGCGGGCGACGTTGCGGTCGTTGTCGAGGTACTTCAGCATCGCAGGGTCGCGAAGCACCTCCCTCAGCAGATTCCGGAAGCTGCCGGCGGCATGCTGGCGGAACAGGCGGTTCTGCCGGTAGAGCAGCCAACTGTCCTCGACCTCGCGATGGCCGCTCGTGAAGTGCCCGTGCCAGAAGAGGACGAGCTTCTCCTGCAGCGGGCGGCCGGTCTCGATCATCCGGCGAAGCCACCAGGACCGCATCTCCGCGAGCTGGCGGCGATCCTGCATCTGCCGCTGCTGCCGCAGCTGGATCGCCCGATCGAGGGCCTCGCGGTCGTTCTCGCGGCGGGCCCTTGCGGCGATCTCCCGCTCCTCGGGCGTGGGCGGGCGGATGATGCTCCGGTCGAAGCGGTCCTCGGAGTCCTCCTCGGCGGGCTCGTCGGGGAGCCGGTCCCAGTCGAGCAGCAGCTCGACGCTGCGGTCGAGGCCGATCGCGGCGAGATGTCGGACCTGCTCGGGGCTTCCGCCGAATCCGGCGCGGGCGAGCAGATGGTTGGCCTCGTCGGGGCCGAACTCGTCGGGCGGCAGGGGAGCGAGCGGGTTCATCGCAAGGGGTCGACCTTGGACCGGGAATGCATGCACCGCATGACCGGCGGACGAGGCGTCGCCAACGCCCCCGAATCATCGGCGATTGCGGAAATCCCCGTTCGATGCCGGCGGCGAGGATCCGGTCAGGCCCGCCGCCACCGGAGCCACGCCGCTGCGGCAAGCAGCAGCGGGATCGGCAAGGCCATCCAATGGAACTGCTTCGTCGCGAGGCCCCACTCGAAGAACGGCAGGGAGGCCGCGACGACGATCGCGATCGTCAGGGCGGTGCGGCGGCTCGGCGGCCCCCCGGCCGCGGCGATCGCCAGCAGGACGTAGGCCGGGAACACGAGGCCGTACCAGCCGAGCATCCGCAGGTAGGTCGACTCGCTTGCGATGCTCGGCAGTCCCAGCAGCAGGCCGGCCGCCGTCGCGAGGCCGACCGCGAGGACCGCTCCGCCTCGCCGCCCCGGCATCGCGAGGCGGATCTCCCTCGCATGGACCGCTGCGGTGAATCCCAACTGCGTCCAGAGGGCCGCAAGAATCGCCGGCGTGAACGCCAGGCCCAGCGGCCCGTCGGGATCGGCCAGCATCGCGGTGAGCACGATCAGCACCGCAAAGAGCGAGCCGAAGGCGAGGAAGGTCGCCCTCCGCGGTGCCCGGCGGACGCCGCGGTGGAACGAGAGGTCGAGATAGGGGCAGAGCAGGAAACCCAGCAGCAGCACCGGCAGCAGGCCCCACATCGCCGCGGGCGGCAGTTCCGGTGCGGGCATCGCGGCGGGGCCGGCGATCAGCAGATGGCCCGCCATCGCCGCGACGGAGAAGAGCCACGCGGCTGCCGCCGCGGCCGGCCACCACCGCTCCGGCAAGGACGGCAGCGTCGCGAGCAACGCCCCGACGCTGGCGATGCCGAGGGCGGCGCCGCTCCACGGGCCGAGTCCTGAGGCGGCGCTGCCGGTCCAGCCGGCCAGCAGCAGCTGGTAGGCGAGGGTCACCCCGCTGAACAGCAGCATGGCGGGGCGGTGGTCCCGCCGCATCCGTCGGCTGCGTCGGCGGTCGACGAGGAACCCGAAGAGCGTGCAGCCGACCACGTTGGGCACCGCAAAGGCGACGAACCCCGGCCAGCCCATCAGGCGACGCAGCACCACCGGAAGGAACAGGCCGATGCACCAGGCCCAGCTCGAGGCGCAGAAGATGCCCCAGGCGAACGCCGCCGGCGTGCGGGATGCGGCCATCAGCGGCAGGTCTCCGGCAGGATCGCCGCGGCGGGGCGGCGGATCGGGCCATGGGGCGGCGTGGGTGCCGTCGCGGGGGTCATCCGGTCAGGCGTCGCCGTCTTCGCGGGCGGCGTCGGCCGGGCGGCCGCGGCCGCGGCTTCGGGCCATCTCGAGGGGCATGCAGTGGAAGGTGATGCTGCACTCGCCCACCTTCGGCTCCTTGCCCTTCCGGCGGAGGCTCTGCCGCACCTCCATCTCGAGGGTCACGTTGAACGCCTCGTTGGCGGCGACGCGTTCGGCGATCTCCTCGCTGCGAAGCACGCGGTAGACCGCCGGGCCGAGGCAGGGCCTTCGGAAGCGGTAGTCCATCCGCTTGCAGACCACCATGTAGTCGGGGCCGCACTTCGCGAAGAGGTACATGCCGCCGGCGACCTCGCAGTTGCCGAGCAGGGCCGCGCCGGCCATCGCGTTGTACCAGTTGCGGTTGATCCGCCGGAACGGGAGGACCGCGGTGAAGGTCTCGGCATCCACCCGCCGCAGGCTGATCCCCGAGCGGAAGGCGTAGGGCAGCCAGATGAGCGAACAGACCTTGTGCCAGAAGTCGTTGCGGACGCTCAGGCGTCCCACGAACGACTCGAACCGCCGCGCCAGCGAACGCCGCGGTGGCGTGGCGGCGATGGCGGAGGAGGCTGGAGGGATCTGAAGGCTGGACACGGCGGAGGAGATGCGGGGGAATCGCGGATGCTACGGGCGGTGCCGCATGGATTCCACCGCGTCCGCCGCGGCTACGATCGCCGCCCCATGACGCCCCCCGACGATCCCCGCCGCGTCTGGCCGGTGCTGGCGGTCTGCAGCTGGAGCCTCGAGCCTCGCAGCCCGCAGCAGCTCGTCGACCGGGTCCGCGCCACCTCGCTCGATCGGGTCCAACTCGACCTCCTCCCGCTGCTGGGCGATCCGGCGTGGTCCGACACCGCCCCGATCCTCGCCGATGCCGGGATCGCCATCGAGAGCGGCATGCTTCGGATGGCCGGCGAGGACTACGCCTCGCTCGCCTCGATCCGCGAGACCGGCGGCCTGCGTCCCGCGGCGACCTACCCGGAGAATCTGGACCGGGCGAGGCGGACGGCGGATCTCGCCGCCGCCCTCGGCATCGGACTCGTGACCTTCCACGCCGGGTTCATTCCCGAGGAGTCGGGCGATGCGGAGCGTGCGGTGCTGCTCGACCGCCTGCGGGAGGTGGCCGGCATCTTCGCCGCCACCGGGGTCCGGGTGGCCCTCGAGACCGGACAGGAACGGGCGGAGACGCTCGCCGCGGTGCTTGAGGAGGTGGGCGACGGCGTCGGCGTCAACTTCGACCCCGCCAACATGCTCCTCTACGGGATGGGCGATCCGGTGGCGGCGCTCGCTCGCCTGGCGCCGCGGGTCCTGCAGATCCACGCCAAGGACGCCCGGCCCTCCCGCGAGGCGGACGCTTGGGGGCAGGAGGTCCCGCTCGGGGAAGGCGCGGTGGATTGGCAGGCGTTCCTGACGCTTGCGGCGACCGCCGCGCCGGAGGCGGCGCTGGTCATCGAACGGGAGGCGGGCACCCATCGGGTCGCCGACGTCCACCGGGGGGCAGCGCTGCTGCGGGAACGCTGCCGGGGCCTGGCCGGGGAGAGGGCCTGAGGCCTCCCCGCATCCGTTCCTACCATGTCCCCATGCCCACCTACCGCTACGTCGAGATCCGCCCCGATGGCTCCGAGGGCGAGATCTTCGAGGCCTTCCAGCGGATGAGCGATCCGCCCCTCGCGGTGCATCCCGAGAGCGGCCTGCCGGTGCGGCGGGTGCCGACGGCGCCCAATCTGCCGCTGCAGCATGGCGAGGGCGTGGAGCGGTCGAGGCTCTCCAACCGCAACCTCGACCGGCTCGGGTTCACCAAGTACGAGAAGGCGGGCGATGGGGTGTGGGAGCGGAAGGCCGGGAAGCAGGGGCCTCGGGAACTCTTCCGCGACTGAGGCGCGGGGCGATCGAGGGGCACGCGCATGAAGGTCTCCGAGGCCCGTCGCCGCATCGAGGAGCTTCGGGACCTGCTCCGCCGCGCCGACCGGGCCTACTACGTCGATGCCGATCCGATCATGTCGGATCCGGAGTACGACCGGCGGCTCGCCGAACTTGCGGAGCTCGAGGCGGGGCATCCGGCGTTCGACGACCCCGACAGTCCCACGCGGCGGGTCGGAGGCGAGCCGATCGGCGGCTTCGAGACCGCCCGGCATGCCGTGCCGATGCGGTCGATCGACAACACCTACTCGATCGAGGACCTCTCGGCGTGGATCGAGCGGGTCGCCAAGCTGCTTCGCGACGGCGAGGCGGTCGCCGAGGACGCCGATCCGGTGCTGGTCTGCGACCCCAAGATCGACGGCCTCGCGGTGAGCCTGCGGTACGAGCGGGGACGCCTCGTGCAGGCGACCACCCGCGGCGACGGCGAGAAGGGCGACGTGGTCACCTCGAACGTCCGCACGATCCGCGGGATCCCGCTGCGGCTCGAGACCGAGACGCCGCCGGCGGTGCTCGAGGTCCGTGGGGAGATCTACCTGCCCGACCGGGAGTTCGCCCGGATCAACGCCGAGCGCGAGGCCGCGGGCGAGCCGCTCTTCGCCAACGCCCGCAACGCCGCGGCGGGCACGCTGAAGCTGCTCGATCCGCGGATCGTGGCCTCCCGCCGCCTCGCCTTCTCGGCGCACGGGCGCGGAGAAGCCGTCGGCCCGATCGGCGCCGAGGGCCACTGGGCGTTCCTCGCGAGGCTTCGCGACTGGGGCGTGCCGGTGGAGCCGCTCGCGGTGCTCGCGACGCATCCGGCGGAGGCGGTCGCGGCGGTCGAGGCCTTTGCCGAGAAGCGGCGATCGCTCGGCTACGCCTGCGACGGCATGGTGGTGCGGGTCG
>CAZQUA010000104.1:0-7943 GCA_964596455.1 uncultured Isosphaeraceae bacterium | reverse complement strand
CGGCTCCCCCAAGGCGTTCGCCCTTGGGGGAGCGGACCGAGCGGGGCCGAGCCGCGTTTCGCTGCAGATGAAGATGAAGCCGCTTCACGTCGAACGCGAACCGCTCGCCGGCAGATGGCTCCGCGGGACGTTGCCCCGGAAACGACACGGCCCCGGAAACGACACGACCCCGCCTTGCGGCGGGGCCGTGGGATCGGCGATCGGATCGATCACCGGTTCGGCATGGAGCGGATGAGGATCGAACTCACAACCTCTTGAATGCGATTCAAGCGCTCTCCCAATTGAGCTACCGCCCCTGCAATCGCGGGGGGAGTATACCGCCGCCAAGGGCCTTCGGGAGGGTCGCCGGCGATTCCGGCGGCGTCTCGAGGGGATGGCGTCGGCTCCGGCAGCGGCTGCCGCTACGATCCGCGGGCTCGGCGGGGGCGGGAGGGGCGGGACGTCCGCCTCCTGCTCGGGCCGCGTCCTGGGAGCCCCCGGTGCTGCTTGCCGTCTACACGCTGCTGATCCTGCTCGCATCGCTCGCCGGCGGCCTGCTGCCGGCGGTGGTGCGTCTCGACCATGCCCGCATGCAACTCGCCCTCAGCACCGTGGCGGGGGTGATGTTCGGCGTCGGGGTGATCCACATGATCCCCCATGCGGTGGTGATGTGGCAGTCGTCGGGGGTGGCGGACGTCAACGACGCCCATGCGGGACTCGACGCCCTGATGCTCGCGGTGATGCTCGGGTTCCTGGTGATGTTCCTGCTCGAGCGGTTCCTGTCCTTCCACCACCACGAGTCGCCGGAGGAGATCCTCGCGAGCGGCGACGGCGGGGCGGCGGGGCATGGCGGCAAGCGGCCGCACGGCCGCGGCCACAGCTGCGCCCACGAGGTGGCGGAGTCGCTCAACCGCCCCGGCGCCGGCCCGGTGGGATGGGTCGGGGCCCTCGCGGGACTCGCGGTCCACACGGTCCTCAACGGCCTCGCCCTCGCGGCGGCGGTGCAGGCGGCCTGCGAGCACGACCACGGCCTCGCCCTTGCGGGCTTCGGGGTGTTCCTCGGCGTCGCCCTGCACAAGCCCTTCGACGCGATGACGATCACCATGCTGATGCGGGCCGCGGGCGTGCGGCGAAGCCGCATCCTGCTCGCCAACGGCGGCTTCGCCCTGATGATCCTCGCGGGCGTCGGCCTCTTCTTCCTCGGCGTCGAGGGATCCCCCAACGAGGCCGCCTGGACGGGCCTCGCCCTCGCCTTCTCGGCGGGCACCTTCCTTTGCATCGCCCTGAGCGACCTGCTGCCCGAGCTGCAGTTCCACAGCCACGATCGCCTGA
The DNA here is from genome assembly GCA_964596455.1 of uncultured Isosphaeraceae bacterium. Lineage (GTDB taxonomy): Bacteria > Planctomycetota > Phycisphaerae > Phycisphaerales > SM1A02 > CAZQUA01. The sequence goes on along the minus strand of CAZQUA010000104.1, from coordinate 6,632 downwards.
AGCTCACCGCGGCGCTCCTGCTGGGGATCGGCATCGCCTGGGGCACCGGCGTGCTCGAGAAGGGCGTGCATGCCCATGCCCACGGGAGCGAGGCGGGCCATGTGCATGGGCCCGACTGCGACCACGACCATTGACCTCGAGTCCCCGTCGCGGCGGGGCGGGAGACCCCATGAAGGCCGAGAGACTGCTTGCCGAACTGAATCGCCTCCGCGCCGACCTCGACAAGGACCCCGCCGACCTCGAGTGGTTCACCCTGCACCACGTGTTCTGCTTCGTGAGCTACAAGATCGGGGACTTCCAGCGATACCTCGACGAAGCGGTGAAGGCGGACGATCCGCAGCCGGAGCCGTGAGACGCCCCCGATCCCGACCTTCGCCCTCCGCGCGACGGAGTCCCCGACCATGAGCCAGCCGGCAGGCGCCGCATCCGGCGGCCGCAACCGCTTCAAGGAGACCCTCAACCTTCCCCGCACCGGCTTCCCCATGCGGGCGGAGCTCTCCCGCAACGAGCCCGCGACGGTCGCGAGATGGGAGTCCGAGGGCCTCTACCGCCGCGTGCAGGAGGCGAGGGCCGGGGCGACGCCGTTCCTCTTCCACGACGGGCCGCCCTACGCCAACGGCTCGATCCATACCGGCCATCTGCTCAACAAGGTCCTCAAGGACATCGTCGTCCGCAGCCGCCTGATGGAGGGGCTCCGGGTGGAGTTCGTGCCCGGGTGGGACTGCCACGGCCTGCCGATCGAGCATCGCGTGGTGTCGGAGCTGCTCGAGAAGGGGGAGTGGCCGAGGATCGCGGCGTTGCCCGCGGACGCGCAGCGGATGGAGATCCGCCGCCGCTGCGAGGCTTCGGCGCGGCGGTTCATCGACCTGCAGCGGGACGACATGCGTCGCCTGCTGACCCTCGCCGACTACGACGATCCCTACCTGACCCTCCGCCCCGACTACGAGGCGGCGGTCCTCGAGGTCTTCGCGGAGCTGCTCGCCAAGGGCCTCGTGTACCGCGACCGCAAGCCGGTGCACTGGTCGATCGCCAACCGGACCGCCCTCGCGGAGGCGGAGCTGGAGTACGAGGAGCGGGAGGATCCCTCGGTGCACGTGGAGTTCGAGGCCGCCGACCGCGAGGCGGTGGGCCGGGCCTTCGGCGTCGAACTCGAGGTCACCCCGACCTTCATGATCTGGACGACCACGCCCTGGACGCTGCCCGCCAACCGGGCGATCGCGGTGGGGCCGGGCCTTCGCTACTGCCTCGCGAACCTCGACGGCAGCGAGACCATCGTGGCGGCGGCGCTCCTCGAGGCGGTGTCGAAGGCGGTCGGCTGCGAGTCGCCGCAGGTGCTCGCCGAAGCGGATGGCGAGGCCCTCGTGGGCCTGCGGTACCGCCATCCCTTCACCGGGCACGAAGGCGCCGTGGTCCCCGCGAGCTACGTGAGCATGGAGGACGGCACCGGGCTCGTGCACACGGCGCCGGGGCATGGGCGGGAGGACTACCTCACCGGCCTCGCCCACGGCCTCGAGGTCTACTGCCCGGTGCGGGAGGACGGCACCTACGACGAGACGGCGCCGGAGTGGCTCCGCGGCCGGAGCGTCTGGGACGGCAACGACCTCGTGATCGAGCAGCTTCGGCAGAGCGGGCATCTCGCCGCCGCCGTGCGGTTCCGCCACAGCTATCCCCACGACTGGCGAAGCAAGACCCCGGTGATCTTCCGCGCCACCGAGCAGTGGTTCGTGGGCGTCGATCGCCCCATGCCCGAAGGGGACACGCTGCGGGCGAGGGCGATCGCCGCGGTCCGCGACACCGTCTTCGTGCCCGAGAGCGGCCGCAGCCGCTTCGAGTCGATGCTGTCGCAGCGTCCGGACTGGTGCATCAGCCGGCAGCGGGCGTGGGGCCTGCCGATCCCCGCCTTCGAGCGGCCCGACGGCGGCGTGTTCATGACCCCCGCGAGCGTCCGCGCGGTCTCCGAGGCGTTCCGGCAGCGCGGCTCCGACGCCTGGTTCACCGAGGATCCGGCGACGCTGCTGGCCGCCTACGACCCCGCCGCCGATCCCGCGGCGCCGGCGGATCTCGATCCCGCCTCGCTCCGCAAGATGCACGACATCTTCGACGTGTGGTTCGAGTCCGGCTCGAGTTGGCATGCGGTGCTGAGGCAGCGGGGCCTCGGCTGTCCTGCGGACCTCTATCTCGAGGGCAGCGACCAGCACCGCGGCTGGTTCCAACTCTCGCTGCTGCCCGCGGCCGCCGTGACCGGCAGGGCCCCGTTCCGCACCCTGCTGACCCACGGATTCGTGGTCGACCGCCACGGCCGCAAGATGAGCAAGAGCGAGGGCAACGACCTCAAGGTGGAGGAGCTGCTCAAGGAGTTCGGCGCCGACGTCTGCCGCTGGTGGGTCAGCTCGATCTCCTTCGAGGGCGACGTGAAGGCGGACCTCGATCTGCTCCGCCTCGCGGGCGAGTCCTACCGCAAGGTCCGCAACACCCTGCGGTTCCTCCTGTCGAACCTCGCCGACGACCCGGGCGGCGAGGTTCCGCCGCCGGAGCCGCACTCGATCGACGCATGGATCCTCGCCGAAGCCGCGGGTCTGGAGCGGCGGGTCCGCGAGGCCTACCGCCGCTACGCCCTTCGCGAGGCCCATCAGGCGATCTTCGAGTTCTGCAACCACGAACTCTCCGCGGTCTACTGCGCCGCGGTCAAGGACCGCCTCTACTGCGATCGGGCCGACTCTCCGCGGCGGCGCCGCAGCCAGGCGGCGATCCGCGAGCTGGTCGAGGTGCTGTGCCGCCTGCTCGCGCCGATCCTGCCCCATACCGCCGACGAAGCCCTTCGCGACCTGCACGGCGAGAACGCGGCGTCGGCGGCGCTGGCGACCCATCGGGGCCTTGCCGCGACGGCCGATCCCGCATGGGCGGAGGTGATGGAGCGACGCGAGGAGATCCTCAAGGCGATCGAGGCCGCCAAGGCCACGGGAGTCGAGAACCCGCTCGATGCCGGCGTGGTCCTGCCGGACCCGCAGGGCGTGCTGGCGGCCTTCCTGCCGGATCTCGCCGATCTCGTGGGCGTCTCGCGGGTCCGCCTCGCCGCAGCGGGGGAGATCCTCATCGAGGACCTTCGCGGCGAACCGCGGTGCGAACGCAGCTGGAAGCGTGATGGCACCGTGCGGGCCCGCGGCGACGGCAGCATGCTCAGCGATCGCGACGCCGACGCCGTCGGGCTCTGACCGGACCTCGACCACCTGCCATGATGTGGCGGGTCCAACGACTGCGTGCGGCGACCCGCGCCGCCGCCCCCTGGAGACTTCCCCCATGACCGCATCCGCCGCGAATCCCGAGGCCCTCCCGGCGATCCCCTACGAACTCTTTGCGAAGCTCGATCTGCGGGTGGCCACGATCCGCCATGCCGAGCCGCATCCCAACGCCGATCGCCTCCTCAAGATCCAGCTCGACGACGGCACGCCCGAGGGCCGCCAGGTCTGCGCGGGGATCCGGGCGTGGTACGAGCCCGCGTCGCTCGTCGGTCGGCAGGTGGTGATCGTCGCCAATCTCGAGCCGCGGCAGATCCGCGGGGAGCGAAGCGAAGGCATGATTCTCGCGGCGAGCGAGATCCTGCCCGGCGAAGGCGAGCGGAACGTGGTGGTGCTCTCGGTCGAGAAGGCGGTGCCGCCGGGCTCCAAGGTGTCCTGAAGAGAAGGCCGCCGGCGTGGGCGTTTCGGCCAGACCCGCCGCCCCTTGAAGGCGGGGCGCGGAACGCGGGCGGGCATCACGCCGCCGCGTCCCTGCCCCCAAGCCGATCGCCAGCAACCGCCGCCACGCCGCCCAACGCCTCGATCGCCTCGGCGACGCGGTCCGCATGGGTCCATGGCAGCAGGTGGGCGGTGCCCGCGATCGGGACCACGCCCCGCAGCGACTCGGGCGGCGGCGGGATCACCGGATCGAGCGTGGCGTGCAGGTGACGGATCGGCGTGGCGGAGAGCCTCGCCTCGTCGGCCGCGTCGAAGGACCATGCGGCGGCGATGCGGGCAAGTCGCCGGAACGAGTTCGGATCGAGCGCCGCGGCCATCCGCTGCAGTTCCCTCTGCTGCGACGCGTCGAGGCCGCACACCCGCCCGAAGCGAGGCGCCACCACGGTGCGTGCGGCCCAACGCAGGAGTCCTCCGGGAATCCAGGCGGCGGCGGCGACCTGCCGTCGGAACCGCCGCGTGATCTGCTCGGTCCGCCGTGGGGCGCTGAGCAGCAGCAGGCCACCAGGCGCCGGCAGGCCCTGCTCGCATGCCAGCCGGGCAAGGCTCAGGGCGATCTGTCCGCCGAACGAGAAGCCCACCAAGAGTCGGCCGCGCCAGCGCCCGCGGCGATGAAGGTCGTCGAGAAGCGTCGCCACGAACCGCTCGAGTCCTCGCCGCTCGCCGTCCCTCAGATCGACCTCGGGCCACTCCGCGACCTCGCCGCCGTAGCGGTCGAGTTGGGGGCGGAACAGGCGGTGATCGGCGCCGAGACCGGGCAGGTAGAGGATCGATGCGGGTTCCACCGGATGAGCGTAGTCGAGACGCGGGGCGGTCCGCCGCGGCTGGCGAGGCCGTTCCGATGCCGGGGCGTGAAGCCCCGATCGCCTCCGAGGGGCCATCGCCGACGGATCTTCTCGCCAGGATCTCGCCGCCTGCAGGCCCATCGCGCGGCATACTGTCGAAGCGATGGGCACGCCGCTCCGATCACGATGCCTGCCGGGACTGCTGGCCGTGCCGCTCGCCGCACTCGCGGCGACGCCGGCAGGAGCCGGCCCCACCACCACGATCATCGCCCACGGGTTCTCGACCGGCGACAAGGGAGCGTGGGTGGAGGCGATGGCCACGGCGGTGCTGGCCCGCGCGGGCGGCGATGGCGCGGTCTACCGCTACACCGGAGGAAGCGGCGTGCTCACCCGCATCGCCGCGGCCGGCGGCAGCGGATCGGACGAGAACGTCGTGGTGGTGTTCAACTGGACCGAGGACTCCGGCTTCATCGACGAGGGTCCCAACTGGAACTACGCCCAGGCGGCGGGGGATGCGATGGCGGCGCTGCTTCGGGATGCGGCCTATGCGCCCGGCGCCTCGGGCCCATCGGATCTTCTCGAAGGCCGCGCGGTGCACTTCATCGGGCACAGCCGCGGCACGGTGGCGATCAGCGAGGCGATCCGGCGCCTGGCGATCGCGGGGATCCCGGTCGATCAGATGACCACCCTCGATCCCCATCCGGTGAACGGCACGCTCGATGCCCGCTACGACCTCGACTGGGGCGATCCGGTGCCGGTGCGGTGGAGCAACGTGGCGTGGGCCGACAACGTGTGGCGGGCCGACGGCGGCGGCTTCATCAACGGGCTCGACTTCGACGGCATCCCGCTTGCGAACACCTTCGACGTGCCGCTCTCCGAGAGCGTGCTCGACTGCTGCGGCTACACCTTCGCGCACTCCGACGTGCATCTCTGGTACTTCGGGACGGTCGACCTGTCCCCGAACCCGAGCAACGGCGAGCAGACCATCACCAACGCCATGCGGTCTTCGTGGTGGCCGGGCGGCTTCGCCACGGCGGGATTCCATCGGTCGGCGATCGGCGGCGGTGAGCGGCCGCCGATTCCGCCGGGCGTCGATCCGGATCCGGCCTCGGCGCCGCTGCTCGAGAACGGCGGCTTCGTCGAGGGAAGCCGGGCGGGATGGGCCTACCACGGCGGCGTGGGGGCCGCGGTGCTCGGCGGATCGGGGCAGTGGTGGGCGAGGATCGACGCGAACCGGCCGCGACTGGTGCACAACCGCATGCATCTGCCGGTGCCGGCGGCCGGCGAGCGGTGGCGGCTGTCGTTCCAGGCGCGGCGGGCGTCGGGCCCTTCGGTGGACACGCTGCTGCTGGCGAGCCTCGAGCGACGCGAGGACAAGGCCCCGCTGCCGCTGCCGGGGGCGTCGTGGCGTCTCGGCGACCTTCCCGAGGCCTTCGAGGAGGTCGGCGTCGTGCTGCCGGCGGAGTTCCATGGCCGGACGGTGCTGCTGGAGCTGTCGCTGGCGGGAGTGGGCGGCCCGCTGCAGGGCACCGTCGAACTCGACGACTTCCGGGTCGAGGCGGTGCGTCCGGCGGATCTCGATGGGAACGGCGCGGTCGATGGCGGCGATCTCGCGTTGCTGCTCTCGGCATGGGGCGCCTGCAGCGGCTGCGTCGCCGACTTCGACGGCGACGGCTTCGTGGGCGGCGCCGATCTCGCGGCGATGCTGGTGGACTGGGGCGATTGACGCGATCTCGCTTGCGATCGGGTGCGGCGGCGGCGGCGACTGCCGAAGCGCCTCGCGGGAAGGCGATCGTCGACACCCGCGGCGGCGTTCCGGCATCGCGGGGCGGATCGGGATTCAGGGGCCCCAGACGAGCTTCGCCGCCGCGAGGTACAGGGGAATGCCCACGACGACGTTGAAGGGGAAGGTCACCGCGAGGGCGAGGCCGATGTAGATCGACGGCTCCGCCTTGGGGATGGCGATCCTCGCCGCGGCCGGCACCGCGATGTAGCTCGCGCTCGCCGCCAGCACCGCGAGCAGCACGGCGTCGCCGAGGGTCAGGCCGGCAAGGTGGGCGAGGGCCAGTGCGATCGCGGCGCCGATCGGAGGCATCGTCAGTCCGAAGGCGATCAG
>CAZQUA010000103.1:0-8036 GCA_964596455.1 uncultured Isosphaeraceae bacterium | reverse complement strand
CGAGAGGATCCACCACCCGGGGCGGCGATCCACCACCTGCCATCCCAGCGCCGCGGGGGCGGCCCCGAGCGTGCCCCCGAGGAGGGCGGCGAGCCACGCCGCCGCGTTCGCTGCTCGGATCGCCTTCACGGCAGCAGCGTAGGCGTCGCCCGATGCGTCGACGCCGGCGGCGCGAGCCGCGACCTCGCCTGCTCGAGCAGGGCGATTCCCTCGCCGAAGCAGGCCGTGGCCTCCGCGGGCACCGCGTCCGCCGCCGCCGACCACGCCCGATTGAACTGCCGCTCCGCCGCCGCGAAGCGATCCATCAGCTGGGCGTAGCCGCCCATCCCAAGCTGCGCGACGAGGGCGGTGCGGCGCTCGACGAAGGGGTCGAAACTCTCCGACTGCATGGCCTCGACGCAGGCGGCGAGGCGGCCGAGCGGCGCCGGCGACGCGGGCACGCCCTCGAGTTCGTCGCGGAGCCGCCTTGCCCGCTCGATCGCCGCATCGAGCAGGGCCTCCGGCCGCGCCGCGGCGCCGCCCTCGCGGACCGCCACCGCCGCGGTCCGGCGGATCGAGGACCGGACCATCAGCGAACCGACGAGCAGGCCCGCCGCGGCGAGCAGGAAGACCGGCCCCTCCTTCCACCTTGCGAAGGAGAACTCCTTCAGATGCACCCGCTCGACGCCGGCGGACCGCAGGGCCTCGAGATGGGCCGCGGTGAGCACCAGCGGCGACTCCCGCGGCCCCGGCCGCAGGATCGGCGTCGCCGGATCGCCGCCGCTGCGTCCCGCCGGCGCATGCAGGGTGGCCGGCGGCCCCTGCGGATCGATCGCGTCGATGGGCACGAGGTAGGCGGTCGCGGCGGCGTAGGCGCCGGCGACGAGCGAGAGCATGACGAGCAGCGATCCGACGGCCTTCACGGTCACGCCTCCCTCGCGAGCACGATGATGTTGAAGAGCAGGGCGAGCATCGCGTCGCCCACGATCAGGCCGGCGGCGAAGGGCACGCCCCACGCCTCCGCCCAGCTGCGCCCCTTGAGCCTCGCGATCGCCATGTTGATCAGGCACCCCACGCCGTAGGTGGCGATGAAGGCGAAGGGCAGGAACATCGAGATCCCCACGAGCACGCCGAGCCCCGAGAACGCCCCGAGCCCGAGCAGCCCGCCCAGCAGGGCTCCGAAGCCGTAGAGGGCGTAGGGCATCTCGCCTCCCTGCACGCCGGTGATCACCGCCTGCAGGGCCATGGCCTGCGGCGCCGGGGTGTCGGTGCCGGGGCCGATCGCCACGCCGAACTGGGCCCGGTTGGCCTCCACGATCACCATCAGCGTGACCATCGCGATCAGCGGCCCCATCCACACCACGCAGAGCTCGACGAACTGCTGCCGCTTCGGCTTGGCGCCGACGAGATAGCCGGTCTTGAGGTCGCCCATCATGTCCGCGGCGAGGGTGATGGCGACGCACAGGGCCGCCCCGAGCAGCACCGCCCCGAGCAGGGCTCCGGAACCCGCGAGCATCAGCACCAGCACCACCGTCAGCAGGCTCATGCCCGAGATCGGCGACCAGTCGGTCATGCCCGCGCACTGCGAGATGATGATTCCCGCGAACCAGATCCAGGCGGCCGCGACGAGGGCGATGAGCAAGGCCCGCAGGTGGGGATTGAACGCCGCCAGCAGGCCGGGGCGGGCGTTCAGCGACTCCAGGAACGCCTGCCGCTCGCCGTCGCTCCACTGGCTTCGCCAGGTCTCCGCCGCCGCGTCGCTCGCGAAGCCGATGGCGTAGCCGTCGAGCGACGCGGTCTCGACGCCGCGGTCGATCGGCGCCGCGGTCACCGGGCACCGCTGCGGATTGACCGGGGTGCTGCCCACGAGATCCGCGGCCACGAAGAGGGCCGCGAGGCCGAGCACGATGGTCACCAGGATCGTCCGCAGGCCGATCTCGTCGCCGCCCGCCTTGAGGCGGCTCGCCGCGGCGATCGACTTGACCGCCTCGCGGATCGCCGGCAGCGAGAAGAGCACGCCCATCAGGGCCCCTCCGAGCAGCAGTCCGATCCCGAGCGGCCGCGTGAACTCGTTGCGGCTGAAGTCCGCCGCCGCATGGGCGGCCACGCCCGCGGGCATCCAGCCCTCGCTGAAGAGCAGCGGCGTGATCACGAAGTAGGCGAGGATGCCGCCCGCGAGCACGAAGAGGCCCGCCCGCCCGGTGATGTAGCCCGCCCCGAGGGCGAACGGCGCAATCGCGAAGATCAGCGGGAACTGCCCCGGAAGGCCGAGCCAGCGGCCGAGGTCCATGGCGGCGTCGGAGAAGCGGCGGTCGGGCCGGCCATCGCGGTTGCGGTCCGCCTCCGCGGTGAGCACCGCCGCCGCGGATGGATCGGACTCGCGGGCCTTCGCCGTCGCGGCCTCGTCGATCGCCTCGCCGTAGGTCCACGGAAGATCCGCGTAGCCGAACCACGGCCGCGACGCCCAACCGGCCCGCCGATCCCGCAACGCCTCCCACTCGAGGCGTCCCGCGGTCGCGAGATGCACCCGCACCGCGAGTTCGTCGGTGTAGGGAAGGTCGGCCATCGCCGCCGACGCCGCGGCCTCGCGGTCGCGAAGGGCTTCCCGCAGGCTCGCGAGCTCCTGCGGCGAGGCGTCCCCCGCCGCCTCGATCGCCTCCCGCTGCATCCGCACCGCCTGCACCGCGGCCCCGGCCGCCGCGACCTCCGGCGGAGCCTCGCGGGCCTCGATCCACTCGGCGATCCGCAGGGTGCGGTCGCGTTCGGCCGGCGAGAGGCGACCGCGCTCGACGAGGGCGTCGAGGTCCGAGATGGCGGCCTCGTAGCGGATCGAGGGGATGCCCGCGGGCAGGTAGATCAGCGCTCCCACCACGCATCCGGCGAGCAGCACGATCGACTTCGCGGCGCCCGCCCCGGGCGACTTGAGGATCGTCGCCACGCCGGTGGGGCTCGGGAACCGCAGGCGCTCGATGTCGAGCATCTGCTTGCGGAGGGGGATGATGAAGACGGTCCCGAGCATCGCCCCGGCGACCGCCGCGAGGGAGATCGTCCAGAAGTCCCCGTCGAAGAGCCGCATCTCGTAGCCGAGCAGGAACAGCACCGGCACCGTGAAGATCACCCCGGAGTTCGAGGTGTTCACGGCGCTCGCGACGGTCTGGGCGACGTTGGTCTCGAGGATGGTGCCCCGCCGCAGCAGGCCCCGCAGCACGCCGAACCCGAGCACCGCGGCGATCGCCGACCCCCCGATGGTGAAGCCGATCTTGAGGCCCGCGTAGGTGATCGCGGCGTTCATGACCACGCCGATCACCACCGCGAAGGCCACCGCCGAGAGGGTCACCTCGCGATAGCGGGTCTGGAGCACGTCCTGAAGGAAGCTCGGCTCGCCGGCGGGCGGCCTCGACGGATCCGCGGATCGGTCCCGATGTTCGTTCGCCATGCGGCGCTCCGGTGCTGCGAAGGACGCCATCGTCGCGGATCGGCGACGGAAACGCCACCCACCGCCGCCCGTCGGCCGCGGCGGCGAGGCGGCCCCGGTGCTACAACCTTGCTCCCTGCCCCTCCCCATCGACCTTCCCGACGCCGGTGCGGCACGCCCCGCGGCGGCGGGTCCCCGGAGCCTCCGATGCGCGTCGAGATCCTCACCCTCTGCAAGGCCGCGGTCGTCGAGCACGGCGCCCTCAGCATCCTGTCCGCGTTCGATCGCCTGCTCGCGCCCCGCTTCCCGCACGTGCAGCCGCACTGCTCGGTGGCCCTGCGGATCCGCTTCGAGCGGATCGAGGAGGGCGAGCACGAGCTGCGGATCTTCTTCATCGACAGCGACGGCAAGAACCTGATCACGCCGCTGCAGGGGCGGGTGCAGGTGCGGTTCTCGCCCAACTCCCGCTCCGCCACCGTCTCCATGGTGGTCGACGTGAACAACCTCACCCTGCCCGCCGCGGGCGAGTACTCCATCGACGTGGCGGTCGGCGCCAACCAGCTCGCCTCGATCCCGCTGCACGCGACCGAGGCCCCGCCGAAGGCCTGAGCCGCCGCGGTCAGCCGCGGGTGGCCCGCTCGAGGCGATCGAGGATCGCCGCCCAGAGGCCGGCGCGGATCGCGGGCCGCTCGACGAGGATCCGTTCCAGGCCCGCGGCGTCCGCCTCGCGAAGCGTCGCATAGAGGCGGGCCGCGTAGGCCTCGGCATCGGCGGGCATCGCCCACACCCTCGACGGCGGCGGAAGGGCGATCGGGGTCATCGCGATCACGGCGACGCCGCCGCCCCGCCGCGCTTCCGCGAGGAGGTCGCCGCTGGCGATCAGGCTCGCCGGCGTCCGCGGGGCGTAGTGCCGCCAGGCGGTGCCGGGGCTCGCATCCTGTCCGTCGATCCGCGGCGCCGCGACCTCGCCGATCGCCTCCCGCAGCTGCTCCACCGTCACCGAGCCGGGCCGCAGCACCCGCGGCGTGCCCGAGGCGAGGTCGAGCACCGTCGACTCGACGCCCACGCGGCTCGGGCCGCCATCGAGGATGAGCAGCTCGCCGCGGTCGGGGAAGTCCGCGAGCACATGCGCGGCATCGGTGGGCGAGACGCCGCCGGAGCGGTTGGCCGACGGCGCCGAGAGCGGGCCGCCGAACGCCTCGAGCAGCGCCATCGCCACGGGGTGCGCGGGCACCCGCACCGCGATGCTGTCGAGGCCGCCGCTGGCGATCGCCGGGATCGAGGCGGCCCGCGGCAGGACGAGCGTCAGCGGCCCCGGCCAGAACCTCGCCGCGAGCGTCTCCACCCGCTCGCGGACCTCGCCGGCGAGCGGCGCCGCCACCCGCGGCAGGTCGTCGAGGCCGCGAAGATGGGCGATCAGCGGATTCTCCGAGGGCCGGCCCTTGAGCTCGTAGACCCGCGCGATCGCCGACGGATCGAGCGTCGATGCCGCGAGGCCGTAGACGGTCTCGGTGGGGAAGGCCACCAGGAACCCCTGCCGCAGCCACTGCCCGGCGATCGCGATCGCCTGCAGATCCGCGGGCAGGACCTTGGTGGCCGAGGCGGGCATGGGAGGGCTCGAGGTCCGAGGCGGCGGGACCGCGGATCCGCCGGACGCGTTCGCGGCGTCAGGGCGAGAGCGGCTGCAGGGTGATGCGGTTCATCGCGAGGCCGACGCCCATCGCCCGGTGGAGGTTGGCGATGGCGACGTTGTACTCCACCAGCGCGTTGACCTCCTCGAGCTGCGCGAGAGCCAGGCCGTTCTGCCGCTGGAACTTCAGGTTCAGGAACTCCGGCGTGAGCGAGGCCCGGGTCCGTTCGAGCACGAGGAGGGCCCGCAGGTTCTCCGCCTGGGCGATGCGGAAGGAGCGGGTCTGGGAGATGAGCTGCCATCCCGCGACCACGTCCTGCAGGGCGATCCGCACCGCGAGGATGGTGTCCTGCAGGGCGGTGCGGTAGCCGAGCACCGCGGCCGAGCGGCGGAGCCGCGCCTGCCGGAAGGCCGCCTCGGCGGCGCGGTTCCCGATCGGCTGGCTGAACTGCAGGCCCACCACGTACTCGATGAACTGGGCGTCGCCGAGTCGCTCGTAGCTGTCGCCGAAACCGCTCGACTGCCCGAACCACGCCATCTGCGCCGCGAGGTCGAGCTGCGGCAGGCGGCCGTTGTCGGCGACGATCTCGCGGATCGAGGCGTCGTCGATCGACAGGATCGCCAACTGCACCGGCGGCGCCTCCGAGACGGCCGTGGCGAAGGTCTCCGGCACGCTGAACCGGAACGGGGCGTCGGTCATCCAGTCGGTGGGCAGGATCGACCGCTCCTCGCCGAGGGGGAACTGCGGCGAGTTGACGATCCGCTTGAGGCGGTCCACGGCGTTGGCGACCCGCCTCTCGGCGCGGATCACCCCGGCCTTGCGGCTCTCCACGGTGGCGACGGCGTCGGCGAAGTCCGCCAGGGTCACGTCGAGCTGGCGCCGCCGCTCGAGCACGTCCCGGACCTGCTCGCCGACCTCCACGAGCCACCTCGCGATCGCGAGCTCCTGACGGGACCGCACCACGCTCCAGTAGGCGGCTTCGGTCTCCGCGACCACGTCGAGCAGGCGCTGCCGCAGGCGCTGCACCTCGCGGCGGTCCTCGTTGCGGGCAAGGGCGATCCGGGCGGTGTTCACGTCGCTGCCGAAGCCCCGCAGCAGCGGCTGGGCGATCGAGAGTTCGAGGTTCGCGTCCCACTCGGGATTGGGCGTGAAGGTGACGGCGGTCTGGCGGTTGTCGAACCGCTGCGTGCCGGTGGAGACCTCCACGGTGCCGCCGGAGGGCAGGAACTGGCTGAGGCCGGTCTCGAACTGGAAGGTCCTTGCATCGGAGCCGCCGGGACTGACCACGACGCCTCCGGGCACGCTGACCTGCTGCCCCGGCTCGTCGATCACCCCGAAGCCCGTGCCCGCGAAGAGGACCGCGTCGAAGATCGCCTCCGCCCGCACCACCTCGGCGCTGCTGATCGCCTCGTCGATCCTCGCCACCTGCACCCCGAGGTTGTTGGCGACCGCGGACTCGATCGCCTCCCGCAGGCTCAGGGGCGACTGCTCGGTGGCCTCGCCGCGGAGATTGGGGCCGATCGCCAGATCCGGCCCGGCGGCGGCGAACTGCGGCCCGATCGCGTCGAGCTCCTCGCGGCGTTCGGCGAGGGCCTGCTCGACCCGAGTGGGCCCCGACTCGAGCGTCCGCGGCGGCGACGGGAGCGATCGCTCGTCGAGGCCCTGCCGCAGCAGGCTCTCCGCGGCGATCCTCGCGAGCGGATCCTCGCTGCGGTCCCGCGAGAACGGGCGGCTGCAGGCGGCGGGAAGCATCGCCCCGATCACAACCCCCGCGGCGAGGGCAGGATGGATCGCAGACGGGCGACGCAGGAAGGGCATGGTGGCGGGTCGGAGCGACCGGGATGGTCGGGATGGGGCAGGACGAGGCACGATGCGTCGGCCCGGGAGACCCGCACCCGGGACTCCGCACCCGGAGCGGACCGGGCCGAAGCGGCGATCATACTCCGCACCGCTCGGCGTTTTGGCGACATCGGGCGCGGTAGCATCCCGCCCATGAAGAATCTCTCCTCCGCTGCGGTGTTCCTGGGACTGCTGGCGACCGCCGTCGATGCCTCCGCGATGCCGGCGGCCTCCGACGGACGCTGGCATCGGGTGGCGGGCGACAACGCCTTCGTGCGGAGCGACGCGAGCGCCACCGTCGCCTATCCGATCGGACGCCTCGCGCCGGGCGAGTTCGTCGAGGTGCTCGAGGAGCGATTCGGCTGGGCGAGGGTCCGCCCCGAAGGCGAGGCGTTCGCAGGCATGCACGCCTTCATCGCCGCCGACGCCACCGCGGCGGCCGGCGAGGGCATCGTCCGCGTCACCGTGCCGGCTCCGCTTCGTGCGGCGAATCTCGCGGCCCGCGAGGATCCCGCGCGAAGCTGGAAGGAGGTCGCCCGCCTCGAGCCGGGCGTGGAGCTGCGCCTCGTCGAGAGCCTCGCGTCCGATGGACGCACCATGCAGAAGGTGCTCCTGCCGCCGCAGGCGTCGGTGTGGGTCAACACCGCGTTCCTCGTCGCGGCCAGCCCCGAGGAGATCGCCGCCCGCGCCGCCGCTCGGATGCCGGCGGCCGCCGCGACCGGCGGCCTCGAGATCCTGCCTCCCCGATCGGCGCCCTCCGCGGCCATCGTCTCCGGGGCCGGCATCGCCGATCCTCTCGATGGCGACGGGGATCTCCCCGACGCCCCCGTCGGCGCCGATCTTCTCGGCGGCGAGACGGAGGTCGTCGAAGTCGTCGCCGAGACTCCCCCGCCGCCGGCGGCGATCGAGGATCTCGACTCGGTGTGGAAGCGGATCGCGGAGGGGCCCTCGCCCTCGGCGAGCGATCTCGGCGAGCTGCGGCAGCGGTATCTCGTGCTCGCGGACTCGAGCTCGATCTCCGCGGCGATCCGTTCCCGAGCGGTGCTCCGAGCCGAGCAGCTTCGCCTGCAGGAGGAGATCCAGTCGCGTCTGGCCGACCTCCGCCGCATGCAGGAGCAGACGCTGCTCGAGGTCGAGGCGATTCGCGAGACCCGCCGGGTGCTCGAGGCGCG